>DRKQ01000212.1 GCA_011051685.1 Gammaproteobacteria bacterium | reverse complement strand
GACGGCAAAATCATCGCCACCGCCGCATCTGATGAGTTCGGTATCCCGGTGTTCGATATCGAGGCCATCGAGCTGGAACCCGACATCGTCAAACTGGTGGACGAAAAGCTGGTGCGCAAACACCATGCCCTGCCCCTCTACAAGCGCGGCAACCGGCTGTTTGTGGCGGTGTCCGACCCCACCAACCTCCAGGCCCTGGATGAGATCAAGTTCCATGTGGGCGCCAATACCGAGGCCGTGCTGGTCGAGGAGAACAAGCTCAAGGATATCATCGAAAAGGCCATGGCCGGAGCCGACACCACGCTGGCGGACATGTCCGGCGATGGCGACCTGGACGACCTGGATATCGGCGGTGGCGATGAGATCGAGGACGATGTCACCAGCGACTCCGATGTCGACGATGCCCCGGTGGTGCGTTTCGTCAACAAGGTGCTGCTGGACGCCATCAATACCGGCGCCTCGGATATCCATTTCGAACCTTACGAAAAGACCTACCGGGTACGCTATCGCCGCGATGGTGTGCTCAAGGAGATCGCCACGCCACCGGTGGCCCTCAACCGGCGCATCTCCGCCCGTCTAAAGGTTTTGTCGCGGCTGGACATCTCGGAACGCCGGGTGCCACAGGATGGGCGCATGAAAATGAAGCTTTCCAAGAACCGGGCCATCGATTTCCGCGTCAACACCTGCCCAACCCTGTTTGGGGAGAAGATCGTTTTGCGTATCCTCGACCCTTCCAGCGCCAAACTGGGCATCGACGCCCTGGGCTACGAGGAAGACCAAAAGGAACTCTATCTCAATGCCCTGCAGCAGCCCCAGGGAATGATCCTGGTCACCGGACCCACGGGTAGTGGTAAAACGGTGTCCTTGTACACCGGTCTGAATATCCTTAACACGGAAGACAAGAATATTTCCACCGCGGAAGACCCGGTGGAAATCAACCTGGCGGGGATCAATCAGGTGAACGTCGATCCCAAGGTGGGGCTGACATTTTCTTCCGCCCTCAAGGCCTTCCTGCGTCAGGATCCGGACATCATCATGGTGGGTGAGATTCGTGACATCGAGACCGGCGAGATTGCCATCAAGGCCGCCCAGACCGGTCACCTGGTGCTCTCCACCCTGCACACCAATGACGCCCCACAGACCCTGAGCCGCATGATCAACATGGGTATCGCCCCCTTCAACATCGCCTCCTCGGTCTCCCTGATCATCGCCCAGCGTCTGGCCCGGCGGCTGTGCAACAATTGCAAGAAACCCACAGATATCCCCAAACCGGCCCTGCTTGAAGAAGGGTTCAAGGAAGAGGATCTGCCCGGGCTGAAAATCTACAAGGCGGTGGGCTGTGACCAGTGCGACGGAGGCTACAAGGGGCGTGTGGGTATCTACCAGGTGATGCCCATCTCGGAAGAGATGGCGCGCATCATCATGGCCGAGGGCAATGCCATCCAGTTGGCCGACCAGGCCAGGAAAGAGGGAATCAACGACCTGCGCCAGTCCGGCCTGCTCAAGGTCAAACAGGGCATCACCACCCTCGAAGAAGTGAACCGTGTCACCAAAGAATGATGTTGTATGTGATAAAATACCGAGAAAACCCAGGGATACACCATGGCTAAAGAAGCAACAGCAGACCTCTACGTTTGGGAGGGCATGAACAAGCAAGGCAAACGCGCCAAAGGCGAGGTAGTGGGCTCCACCATCGCCCTGGTCAAGGCCGATCTGCGCCGCCAGGGCATAACCCCTCTCAAGGTAAAGAAAAAACCCAAGTCTCTGTTTGGCGCCAAGAAGAAAAAAATCACCTCCACCGACATCGCCGTATTCAGCCGTCAGTTGGCCACCATGATGACTGCCGGTGTGCCTCTGGTGCAGGCCTTCGAGATTGTCGGCAAGGGCCACGAGAACCCCTCCATGCAGGATCTCATCATGGACATCAAGGCCACCGTGGAGGGTGGTTCCTCACTGGCCGAGGCCCTGAGTAAACACCCCCTGTACTTTGACGATCTCTATTGCAGCCTGGTGCATGCCGGTGAGCAGGCCGGTATCCTGGAGAATCTGCTGGACAAGATCGCCACCTACAAGGAAAAGGTGGAGGCCATCAAGGGCAAGATCAAAAAAGCGTTATTCTATCCCACCGCAATTATCGTCGTGTCCTTCATCATTACCGCCATCCTGCTGATCTTCGTTATTCCGCAGTTTGAATCCATGTTTGAAAGTTTTGGTGGTGATCTCCCCGCTATGACTCGTATGGTTGTTGAGCTTTCCAAGATTTTTCAGGAATGGTGGTGGGCCATCTTTGGCACCCTCGGAGGTGCGGTCTACGGCATTATACAAGTGAAGAAGCGCTCCAAGGCATTTAATGTGCTCATGGATCGCGCCATTCTGAAGATGCCGGTGATTGGTGAGATTATCACCAAGGCCACCATCGCCCGTTTCGCCCGTACGCTGTCCACCATGTTCGCCGCCGGCATGCCTCTGGTGGAAGCCATGGACACCGTGGCCAATGCCGCGGGTAACGCCGTCTACACCGATGCCATCCTGGGTATGAAAGACGAGGTGGCCACAGGCCAGCAGATCAATGTCACCATGAAGGAGACCGGCCTGTTCCCCAACATGGTGGTACAAATGTTGGCTATTGGCGAAGAAACCGGTTCCGTGGACGGCATGCTGGCCAAGGTAGCCGACTTCTACGAAGAGGAAGTTGACAACATGGTGGACGGCCTCAGCAGTCTGCTTGAACCCATGATTATGGCGGTACTGGGCGTACTCATCGGTGGCCTGGTGATTGCCATGTACCTGCCCATCTTCAAGATGGGTCAGGTGGTGTAGCACTGCGAATCAGCCGCAACCACCCACCTCGACACGCATTGACACAGCCCACATGGCCCTCATCGAGCTGTTAAGCGCCAGCGCGGCGTTCTTCCTCACCGTAGTGGGAGTGGTGGGCCTGATGGTAGGCAGCTTCCTCAACGTGGTCATTCACCGCCTGCCGCTGATCATGGAGCGTGAATGGCGCGCCCATTGCGCGGAACTCAGCGAAAGCGATGTTGCGCCGGGCACGGATGTTGCGCCGGGCACGGAAGAAACACTCAGCCTCTCTACTCCCCGCTCCCGCTGCCCCCACTGCGGCCATGCCATCGGCGCCCTGGAAAACATCCCGGTCCTCAGCTATCTGTGGTTACGTGGCCGTTGCGCGGACTGTGGTGCAAGGATCTCCTCGCGCTATCCCGTTATCGAGATCGTTACCGCCCTGTTGTCCGTCACCGTAGCCTGGCACTTCGGCTTTGGCTGGGACACCCTGGCCGCGCTGTTCCTCACCTGGGCACTCATCGCCCTGACCATGATCGACTTCGACACCCAACTCCTGCCCGACAGCATCACACTGCCCATGCTCTGGCTAGGCCTGGGCCTGAGCCTGTGGAACGTGTTCGTCGATAGCCCCACAGCGATTATTGGCGCCATGGCCGGCTACCTCAGCCTGTGGGCCGTGTACTGGGCCTTCAAGCTCATCACCGGCAAGGAAGGCATGGGTTATGGTGATTTCAAGCTGCTTGCACTGCTGGGGGCCTGGATGGGCTGGCAGATGCTGCCGGTGATCATACTCTTGTCCTCCGCCGTGGGCGCCGTAGTGGGCATCACCCTCATCGTGTTACGCGGACGCGACCGCAACATCCCCATCCCCTTCGGCCCCTATCTGGCCGCCGCTGGCTGGATTGCCCTGCTCTGGGGCCAGGACATTACCAACGCCTATCTGCGCTACTCGGGTTTGTAAGACAGGTATGCAACTAAGGGTCCCAAAATAGGTTTAACCGACATCGCTGGGCATTAGTCAGCTAGGAATGCCTGAAGCGGCGGTGAGTAATCCCATAGGCATTTATACAATGGCAAATACTGTGGGAGCGCCTTTCCAGGCGCGAATCGCGCCTGGAAAGGCGCTCCCACACGGGGATATAACCCTGTAGCAATTATTTTGGACGATTAATAACTTAGGGCCTGTTAACACAACTGACCACAGTTGGCGTTTCTCTCCGCCTCGGGTATCGTTCCGCTATGTTAATCATCGGACTCACCGGCGGCATCGGCAGCGGCAAGAGCACAGTCAGCCAATACTTTGCAGAACTCGGCGTGCCTGTCATCGATGCCGACCAGCTCACCCGGCAACTTGTGGAACCCGGCCAGCCCGCCCTGCAGGAAATCTTCGAGCAACTGGGGCATGAGCTGCTCACCGTAGAGGGAGAACTCGACCGGGCCCAGTTACGTCGCCGCATCTTCGCCCACCCCGAACAACGCCAGACCCTCGAGGCCATCCTCCACCCCCGCGCCCGCGAGGCCGCTGAACAGCAACTCTCCGTCTTGCGCGCCAGCAGCCCCCCCCCGGACTACGTGATCCTCAGTGTCCCCCTGCTCATCGAAAGCGGCTGGAGCGACCTGGTGGATCGCGTGCTGGTAGTGGACACGCCGCCAGAACTGCAACGCCAGCGCGCCAGCCAGCGCGACGGCCTCGACGCAGAACAGATCGATGCCGTGATGCAGACCCAGGTGGACCGCGATACCCGCCTGGCCGCCGCCGACGACGTGATCCACAACGACAGCGACCTCGCCACGCTACGCAAGCAGGTGGAGGCCCTGCACCGGCAATACCTGCAACTTGCCCGTTCCGCCTAACTCGGCGAGAATGGCCGCAACCCAAATCCCCACCCACGAGACCACCCCCAACCACGTGTCAGAACTGAACACCGCCATCGTCTACGAACATCCTCTCACCGAGCGCCTGCGCTTCTTTCTGCGTCTGGAATTCCTCTTCCGCCTCGCCCGCCACAGCCTGCGCGGCGAAGCCGTGTGGGACAGTCACAACAGCCTCGCCGCCCTGCTGGAGATTCTCAACATCGTCAGCCGGGTGGACATGAAAACCGAGGTTATTAAAGAGCTAGAGCGCATCACCACTACTCTCGGCGCCCTCACCCAGGCTCCCGGTGTCAAACACGACACCCTCGACCAACTGCTCACCACCCTCGGCGGCTTCAAAGGCCAGTTGCACGGCATGGATGGCCCCCTGGCCCAGGAACTGCGGGAAAACGAGCTGTTCAAACTGGTGATCCAACGCAGCGGCATCCCCGGCGGCCTGTGCGACTTCGACCTGCCCGCCTATCGCCACTGGCTGAAACAACCCGCCGGGGTGCGCATCGACAAGCTGCGCAACTGGCTCGCCAGCCTGGACACCCTGCGCCTATCCGTGGAGCTGATGCTCAAACTGATCCGCGAAAGCACCGATGCCACCCCCCAGGTAGCCATCCGGGGCAATTACCAGCAAAACCTGGACACCAATGCCACCTACCAGCTGATCCGCATCTGGCTGCCCGTCGACGCACCCTACTTCGTGGAAATCAGCGCCGGCCGCCACCGCTTTACCGCACGCTTCATGCAAGCCAGCAGCGCGGAACGGCCCGCCCAGACCGATAGCGATGTGGATTTTTATGTGAGTTGTTGTGCGTTGTGAGTAGCTAGTAGCGAGTTACTAGGGGCTAGGTTTTGCAGCTCCGCGGTAAAAAATAGAATGAGCGATGGCAAACAACATGGGTTTGAAAAAAGTAAAATGCCCCACCTGCGGAAAGCCGGTGGAATGGAATGAGAAAAACCGCTGGCGGCCGTTTTGCAGCGAACGCTGCCGGATTATTGATTTGGGTGCCTGGGCGGATGAAAGTCATCGCATTGCCGATGCCACGCCGCTGGACTTTACGGACTATTCACCCGAACAGGATGAGAAACTGCATTAAGCCTAACGCGTGGGCACAAGAAACGTGCCCACCCTACAACGGCATTTCACGTTCGGTATTCCGCACTGCTGCGTAGTAGGTAGGGTGGGCATGCTGTCAATGCCCACGCGGAACATTCGCCCAACGCGTGGGCACAAAAGACGTGCCCACCCTTCTATGAGGCCGCAATTGTCAACCTCTTGGTTTACGTGTCATCAGTTCAGTTTTTCATCGGCCTTTCCTTACAGGCATACACGCTGTCTGCATCCGCCAGGGTGAGTTGTTGAGTCCATGATTGT
>DRKQ01000211.1 GCA_011051685.1 Gammaproteobacteria bacterium | reverse complement strand
TGGCCAAGTCGCAGAGCAGCGACAACCCGGTGTATTACATCCAGTACGCCCATGCGCGGGTATGCAGCGTGTTGCGGCAGATGGAAGAGAAGGGGCTGAGCCATGACCGTCACCACGGGCTGGCCAATCTCACGCTGCTAACCGAGTCCCACGAACAGGCCCTGCTCACCGGGCTGTCCCGCTACCCCGAGGTGGTGGAATCCGCGGCGCTGAATCACGAGCCGCATCAGCTGGCCCATTTCCTGCGCGAGCTGGCCAATGATTTTCACACCTATTACAACGCCCACCAGTTTCTGGTGGACGATGTGGCCCTGCGCGACGCGCGCCTGTGTCTGATCAAGGCCACGCGGCAGGTGATTGCCAATGGCCTGGGTCTGCTGGCGGTGTCCGCGCCGGAATCCATGTAGTCTACTTTTAGTTATGGCCAAGGACTACAAGAATACCCCCAAGCCCAAGGACAAGGTGCCGAAACCCATGCCGGGCTGGGTGTGGATGCTGGGTGGTCTGGCCATCGGTCTGTTCGTGGCACTGCTGGTGTACCTGCAGGCGGTGCCGCGCAAGGTGACAACGCCGGCACCTGTGGAAGAAAAAAGCCGTTTTGCTCCCAAGCCGGAAAAGACAAAGAAGCCAACAGTGAAAGAAAAGTCTGAGCAAAAACCACGTTTCGATTTTTACAATCTGCTGCCGGAGATGGAGGTGTTCATTCCGCCCCAGGAATTGGCCGAGGAACGTGAGCGCAAGGCCGCGGATGCCGTGACGTATTATTTGCAGGCCGGCTCTTTCCGGCGTCTGGAAGATGCGGATCGCATGCGCGCGCAACTGGCGCTGAACAATATCGAGTCCCACATCCAGCGTGTCACCATCAACGACAGCCAGACCTGGTACAGGGTGCGTGTGGGGCCGTTCAAGAGTGCACGCAAGATGGATAAGGTACGCAACCGGCTGCGTGCGCAATCCGTAGACCCTATTGTGCTCAAGGTCAAATAGACTTTTTTTATCGGTGATCTCCGGGCTGCCCCTTCTGGTCAGCTTCTGACACTCTGTGACACCCGTCACGGTACGGTTGGACAGGCCTCCATACACTGCAATTCAGGGGTTTTTGCTGTAAACCTTTCGTCTTCCCTGCCGTTATACTTCGCAGGGAAAGTCGCAGACTTTGCTTGGATTCCTCCGCTTGCGCGACATGGGGCCCGGCCCCGCCGTGAGGCGCATCAGGGGGATGTCCTATTTTAACTTGCCTGCCAGAGCCGATGATCAACCAATGAGCGCTGCCAAACAACTGCTGGACCACAAGCTGCTGAGATCCTTGTCGCCCTTGTGCGACCTGTCTCCTGATATGCTGGCCGAACTTAGCGCCAAATCACGTATTACTCAGGTGGCGGCGGGCGCGACCATTTTTAAACAGGGTGAGCGGGATCATCGCACGCTTTATCTGGTGGCCGGGAAACTGGAACTCACCGACAGCGCTGGTAAAGTGACCAAGCTGAGCGCCAATACCAAGCAGTCCCGTCAGGCTCTGGATCCACAATCCCCCCATACCGTTACCGCGGTGGCCAAGACACCGGTCTCCCTGCTGAATATCGATACCGGCCTGTTGGAAATGCTGCTCAATTGGGGCGGCAAACAGCAATCCTACGAGGTCTCCAATCTTGAAGTGGAGGAAGAGGAAGACACGGACTGGATGAGCCGTTTCCTGCAGTCCAAGGTATTCCTCAAGCTGCGCGCGGAAAACATACAGACCATGATGATGCGCATGGAGGAGATCAAGGTGCGCAAAGACACCGTGGTTATCAACCAGGGTGATAGTGACGACAACTATTACATCATCGCCAGGGGCAAGGCCAAGGTGGCGCGGCGGGTGAGTCCGGGAGCGCCGCTGATGAAACTGGCAATACTTTCGCCGGGCACCGGCTTTGGCGAAGAGGCCTTGATCAGCAACGGCCAGCGTAATGCCTCGGTCACCATGCTGGAAGACGGAGTGCTGATGCGTCTGGCCAAGAAAGATTTCATTGATTTGCTGGTGACTCCCATCCTGCAATATGTCAGTCACGATGAAGCCAAGGCCATGGCTGGCCCCGATGTCCAGTGGCTGGATGTGCGCAAACTGGATGAATACTCCCGCGGCAGTCTGCCCGGGGCGCGCAACATTCCCCTGGCGGAAATGCGCCTGGGGCTGCGCAAACTCAACAAGCTCCACAAATACATCGTCTTCAGCGGTGGCATGGGGCGGGCCGCCGCCGGCGCCTTCCTGCTCAGTCAGTATGGGCTCGAAGCCTTTGTTCTCAAGGATGGCCTGGCCGGGCTTTCCGACAAGGCGTTGGAAACCAAAACAGTAAAACCTACCCCCAAGGAAGCCAAACCGCCCGTCGAGGACGTGCCGACCCTTAAGCCGGAAGACAATGTGGTCAACCTGCGTGAACAGAATGCCGGCGCCACCGGCAGCGATGGTCGGGTGGAAGCCCTGATGAGCAAGGCCAAGCAGCGCGTGCAACAGGAAATGCAGCGCGCCCAGGCCGCCGAAAATGCACGCAAACAGGCACAGGAAGAAGTGGCGCGGCTCAAGGCAGAGGCCGAGGCGGCGCGCAAGAAGGTCGAGGATGAGGCGCGGCGTGCAGCGGATCAGGCGCGTAGTGAGGCGGAACGCAATGCCGCGCAAAAGCGGGCCGAAGAACTGGCCAGAGAACAGGCCGAACGGGAAGCGGCTGTGCGCCGCGCCGAGGTCGAAGCCGCCCGCGCCAAGCTGGCCGAACAGGCCCAGACCCAGGCCGAGGCCGAGATTGAACGACTCAAACAGGAAGCCGCCGCCGCGCGCCGGGAAATGGAAGCCGAAGCACGACGTTCTGCTGAAAACGCCCGCAAGGAGACAGAAGAAGAAATCGTCCGCCTCAAAGCGGAAGCCGAGATGGCCCGTCGCCGGATGGAGGAGCAGGCCCGACTGGCCGCCGATGCCGCCCGTTCCGAGGCCGAGCGTGAACAGGCCCAGCGGCGCGCCGAGGAAATCAGCCGTCAGCAACAAGAAACCGAGATGGCCCTGCAAAAGGCCGAAATGGAAGCTATTCGCGCCCAGCAGGCCGAGGCTGCGCGTCAACAGGCCGAGGAAGAGGCCGAGCGCATGCGCATTCGTGCCGAAGAGACCCAGCGCGAGATGGAAGAGCAGGCCAGGCTGGCGGCGGATCAGGCCCGCTCCGAAGCCGAACGCGATGCCGCCCGCCAACGCGCCGAGGCCCTGGCCGAGCAGCAGGAAGAACTGGAAAAGGCCCTGGCCAAGGCCGAGGCCGAGGCGGCCCGGGCCCAGGCCGCTGAAAACGAAGTGGAGCGCCTGACCCAATTGGCAGAAGAGGCCCGTCTGCAGGCCGAGGCCCAGGCCCGCTTGGCGGCAGATGCCGCACGCAGTGAAGCCGAGCGGGAAATGGCCGCTCAACGGGCGGAGGAAATGAGTAAATTACAGGCGGAGCGCGAGGAAATGGCGCGCCGAGCCGAAGACGAGGCCCACCGCGCCAGGGCTGCGGAAGAGGCCCGTCTGCAGGCCGAGGCGGAGATCCAGCGTCTCAAGGTGGATGCAGAAGTGGCGCGCATGCAGCTGGAAGAACAAGCCCAGCGCGTTGCGGATGCCGCGCGCTCCGATGCCGAGCGTGAGGCGGCTCGTGCCCAGGCGGCCGAAGAGGCGCGCCTGCAGGCGGTGCATGAGCTGGAGCGACTGGAGGCCGAAACCGAGCAGACTCGTCTGGCCGCCGAGGCCCAGGCCAGGCTGGCGGCCGATGCCGCACGCAGTGAAGCGGAACGCGAGGCGGCAAGAATACGCGCCGAAGAATTGGCTCAGCAGCAGGCCCAATTGGAAGAAATCGCCCGCCGGGCCGAGGAAGAGGCGGCGCGAGCGGAAGAGGCGGATGCCGCCCGCCAGCGGGCAGAAAATGAAATTGCCCGTCGTCAGGCAGAGGCTGAAGAGGCTGCCCGACGTGCGGAAGAGGAGGCCCGGCGGGCGCGTGAGGCAGAGGCTGCCCGTTTGCAGATGGAGGCGGAAATGGCGCAATTACGCGCCGAGGCCAAAGCAGCGCGTGAGCAGGTGGAAAAACAGGCGAGGCTGTTTGCTGCCGCTCAGCAGGTGGAGGCTGAAGAAACGCGTAGCGCCGTGGCACTGGAAAATGAGCGCCGGGAACGCGAGGCAGCAGCGGAACAATTGCGTCAGCAACGCGAGGCCGAGGCGCTGGCGGAGCAGGAGCGACTGGCTGATCTGGAAGCAAAGCAACGTAAGCACGAGGCGGAAGAAGCGGCGCGCATCGCCGCTGAAGAGGCCGCACGGGCGCAGCAGGTGGCGGAGCAAATGCGCCGCGAGGCCGAGGAAGAAATCAAGCGCTTGAAGGCCGAGGCCGAGGCCTCACGCTTGCAGGCCGAGCTGGAACACAAGCGTTCCATTGCAGCGGCGCGCCGCCAGGTGGACAAGAACAAGGTCAAGCAGGCGGCGCAGGCCAAGGCGAAAAGGGCCGCGGCGATTCAGCAACGCAAAAAAGTGGACGCAGAAAAGGTGCGGCGGGCGCGCGAGGCTCGGGCGGCTGCGCTGAAGGCCATTGGCAAGAGCGAAGACGGGCTGGATGATTTTATGGATCTGGCTGCCGCCGCAGATGAAGTGGCGGAGTTGGAAAACGCCATCGTTGTCAATGAGGGCGAGATAGAACAACGCGCCAAGGATCGTGAAAACCTCATCGATCCCCGCGAAGTGCTCAAGGTGGAAAAACAAGAGCAGAAACGTCAGTGGGTCTCCGATGATTTTATCTGGGAGGCCACCCTTGGTTATCGCGAAGACCCTAGTGTGGAGGCAGTAGGTACACCGGCTGACAGTGTGGGGGTCAGCAACGAGAGTGCCGCTGAGCCCGAGACACCGGCGGTGGCAGCGAAAAAAACCACAGGGGAAACGCCGTCGCAAAAGCCCGGCGCGGGGCAAAGCACGGAAAAACCCCTGTTCGAAACCCAGGAGATCAATCGATCCATTCGCCCGCAAGTGGATGTGCAGCCGCGTCGGGGCAAACGTGGGCTGGGAATGAAGTGGATCGTCGGGGCGGCGCTGTTTCTGACGGCGGTGTCCGGTGGCGGCTGGTACTTCCTGTCGGGTGATGGCGCACCGGAAAAACTCAAGGAAGTGGTGCACCAGGGGGCGGAAACTCTGGGAGAGATCACTGACAAGGTCACTACCACCATTGGTGAGCTGGGCCAGTCGTCTGAAGCAGAGGCCGACAAGACTGACACTGCGGCGAAGGGCGAAGAGGCCATGGCCCGTTTACGTGAGCGCCTGGAATCCATCAAGGCCCAAGCGGCTCACCAGAAGACTGAGAAGCCCGCAGCCCCGGTTGCGCCTGCGGAGGAAACTGCAGTGGAGGAGAATACGTTCCCTCAGGAAACGCCCGTGGCAACAGAGACGGTGAGCGCACAAGGGGTCAATGAGGGGAATCCGGAAAGTATTGAAACATCAGCCCTGGCCGAGGATCAGCCAGCCGCCCAATCCGGTGATGCGGCCCCTGAAACCGTGGATGATGTAATGAAGGCATTGAACGAGGTGAATGTCGAGAGTGTGGCGCCGGATGAGACGCCCACGCCGGTTGCTCCCGCCACTCCCGCAGCGGCAGAATCCGTCACTGGGGAACTGCCGGAGACCGTGGATTCTGTGGAAAATCTGCCCCTGGCCGATGAACCGGCGACGGTGGACGGCGGAGAGGGTGGTGAGAGTGGCACAGTATCTGCCGTACCGGTAGAGGATCAACCAGTCTCAGATAGAGTGGATACCAATACAGCCCCCAACCAGCCAACGGCGGACGGGGAATCGGCCATTCCCGCTGAGGAATCCTCGGCGCCCTGATGAACCAACGCTCCAGGGTGCCCTGGCGCAGGTTCGTGAGTTAGTTCGATGCCGGAGCGGCTGGCAGGTATTCGAAATGGCTGGAATTCAGTACCTGACCTGTTTCGTCCGAGACCACCACAGTCCAGGTGCCCGTCCAGTCAGGTAGCAGGTTTTTGCTGGAGTACACTCGCCAGCGCGCACCATCTCCTACCTTGAAGGTCACCTCGGCCATGTCCTGATCATTGTATATCCAGCGATGGGTGACGATTTGCCCGGCAAGTCCGCGCAAGTCAGAGAAGAAGAAAACACGGCTGGTGTCTGTGGTCAGGGTTTGTATGGCGTCCACGGGTTCGCGATCCACGATAGCCGTGGTGAACATGGCCCGTGCGACACGTCCAGTTGTCGTGGGCCCGGCTGAGGTGGCCGTGGTTTCCTGTGTCGGGTTGGATGGCATCGCGTCGTCAACAGCCCATGCCGCTGAATGGTAGTGAAGAAGCGAGACCAAAAGCCAAAGTGAGTAACGTTTTTTCCATCCCCTGGTTTTCCATCCTCTGGAAAGCTGCGGTGCACCTGACATGATGTATTCCTTCGTTGTTATAGCAATGTGGTTATGGCAATGGCCTTAAGATAAAAAGCGTTGGGCCGCCAAGGATTGTGCGACAAAGGCAAAACGCCAGCGCCGCAGTGTATCAGAGATCAGACGGCTGAAAATCCCCGGGAAAAGCCCGTGGGTAAGATTACCGGTGGTCCGGCAGCCCGGGCTGCTGATTGTTCTAGGGCCTGTTAACACTAATGATGACGCCACCGCCACGGTGGCCCTTTTTTCTCAGGGCAAGGCGCGCCGAGCATGGTGTGCTCATTGCACATGAGCGAGGTGTAACGCCGACCTGAGGAAAAAGGGTCCCGTCCCTTCGGGTTGCGCCCCAAAACGGGCCATGCCGCATTACTCGTCGTTTATTTGGAGTAACCAAACTTCTCTCCTCGCGCCTTGCCTGGCCCGTTTTTGGGGCCGCAACGCGGTGGTGTCATTAGTGTTAACAGGCCCTAAGGTCTTTGGAGATTTACTGACACCACTTCTCGACCAGTTTTTGCGCATCCGCCAACCGTTTTTTGATATCCGCCTCTCCGAGGTATTGGCGTTCACCCTGGTCATTGATTTCGTAGATGCGACCACCGATTTTGAGTCCGGCAACGCGGCGCCGTGCATTGGAACAGTTTTTATCGCGTCGCTGCTTTTCTTCAGCGGCCTTTTTCTCGGCTTCCTTTTTATCCTTGCGCTCTTTTGCAAAGGCATCCAGTAACTTATTCGTGGCATCCTGTTGGTTGACGGGTTTGGCTGGTGGGCTTGAGCGCCCGGTTGAATTGTGTGGCACTTTGATTTGCGTGGCGTTGCGGCTGGGTGGCCGTTCGCCATAGTGGACAACGCCATCAGCATCCGTCCATTTATAAATTTTTCCGGCAAAACCCAGGGGAGGCAGACAGAGGAGGATGATTGTGGTCAGGGTGATCAGGGTTTTCATGGGAGACCTTTTATAGTCGGGATGCGAATATAGTCGGGATGCGAATATAGTTGCGATGTGTGGGGTGTCGCATAGAGCGTTGTCTTACATAGCATAGCGTTGTGATATTGGCTTGTAAATTGAACGGCGTCACAGGCCAATACTTTAGTCGGTCCTTGATAATTGTCATATTTACATAGTGGGGATGTTCCCGGATATGCTAGCCTTTTGCGGATCCATTCCAGGGCGCAATCCTGTTCCTTCGGAACAACGGGGTGGAGGGCCTGGAAGTGGGGTAATGGGAGTGCCGGGCGGGGCTGCTTTTTTCATTCCCCGTCGGGTCTGGTAACGGAATACAGAGCATATGGACAACACAAGGTCAGGGGATGACAGGATTGTGCCGGTGTCCTACGAGCCGCCTGCCACCTACAATCTGGATCTGGAGATTTTCTCCATTTCGGCATTGCGGCGCCGTGTCACGGCCCAGTGCCGTATACATACCCTTGAACATATCGAGTTCTATTTACTGATTTATATCACCGAGGGCCAGTGCCTGCACATGGTGGATTTTGAGTCCATCGCTTGT
This sequence comes from Gammaproteobacteria bacterium, assembly GCA_011051685.1. Classification (GTDB taxonomy): domain Bacteria; phylum Pseudomonadota; class Gammaproteobacteria; order SZUA-152; family SZUA-152; genus SZUA-152. The sequence continues at coordinate 9,958 of DRKQ01000211.1, read as the reverse complement.
GCGCAGGGTTCGCTGTTGGTGTTGCGGCCGGGGCAGATACAACGCTTCGACATGACCAGTCACTACCAGGGGTGGATGCTGATTTTCCGTCCTGAATTCCTCCAGCCACGGCTGCAGCCCTCTGCGCCGGCAAAAGAGACGGCAACCCTGGTTACGGACCTGGAGATCTTCAATCGCCTGGAATCCCTGCCGACACACTTTCCGTTGAACGAAGAGGAGCAGGGGGCCGTTCTGGAGTCCATTATCAGGATGTCACGTGATGCCCAGCTTGAGTCGGATACCCATACCCTACACATGCTGCTGCGTAACCAGTTGCATGCGTTATTGATACGCCTGTTTCTTGCCCGTCCGACGGTGGAACATTCCGAGGCCACTGCGCCGGCATTTCTAAAACGCTTCATGCGCTACCGGCTTGCCGTGGAACGGAATTTTCAGCGCTGGCACCGGGTGGCGGATTATGCGGATTTCCTGGGCTGTTCGGAAAAAAGCCTGACCCGCGCAACACTGAGTGTCGCCGGGATCAGCGCCAAGGGATTTCTCTCAAAAAGGATTATTCTGGAAGCCAAGCGCTTGCTGCTGCATACCGGTATGCCCGTGGCGAATATAGCCGATGCTCTGGGATTTGATGAGGCGACAAATTTTGTCAAATTCTTTCGCCGGGAAGTGGGTTGTTCGCCGGGGGACTTCCGCCAGAAGAAGAGTGGTGGTTGATTGCAGAAGATTGCTAAGTCATGTTCCTCCATGGCCAGAATTCCTTGCCCGAAAAAGTTGTCCGTTTTTGATAATTATTGAACGGATTTATACCTCGTCGCGTTGTTGCCTCTGAACTACCTTGGTTTCGTGTTTACAAGAAACCCAAAACCAAGTTCGAGGAGTGAATCTCATCATGTTCAGTTTATTGCGCAGAAGGAATTTCATTCTTGTTCTTCTTCTTCATTTTCTGGTGGCCGCTGTTTTATCGTGGGGTACAGCAGTCGCTGCCAACGTACAGGCGGAGGTGAATATGGACAACAATATTAAACAGCAGGTGGTTGATTTGTTAAAGAGCATCGAAACCGGTGCCTCGGAACCCGTGGCGATCATCAACCCGGAAAAATACATCCAGCACAACCTGGCTGTTGGTGATGGGCTGTCGGGGTTTGCCGCGGTCTTGCAACAGCTGCCGAAAGGCTCCGCAAAAGTCAATATGGTGCGGGTCTTCAAGGACGGCGATTATGTGTTTACGCATACCGATTACAATTTTTTTGGTCCCAAGATCGGTTTTGATGTGTTTCGTTTAGAAAACGGGAAAATCGTCGAGCATTGGGACAATCTGCAGGAAAAACCGGGCGTGCCGAATCCCAGCGGCCATACCATGGTGGATGGCCCCAGCACGGTGGAGGACCTGGAAAAAACCGCGGAGAACAAGGCGCTGGTAAAGGCGTTTGTCGAAGACATCCTGGTAAACGGGCGCATGGAAAAGCTGGCTGATTATTTCGATGGTGATAATTACATTCAGCACAACCCGAACATTGCGGATGGCCTGTCGGGCCTGGGTGCGGCGCTCGAGGCCATGGCCAAGCAGGGCATTACCATGAAATATGATCGGATCCACAAGGTGCTGGGTGAGGGTAACTTTGTGCTGGTTGCCAGTGAGGGGAGTTTTGCCGGAAAGCACACGGCGTTTTATGACCTGTTCCGTGTGCAGAACGGAAAGATTGCCGAGCACTGGGACACCATTGAAACGATTCCGCCAAGCAGTGAGTGGAAGCACAGCAACGGGAAGTTCTGATCATGTGGCTGCCATTGGTTGATCGGGGTGTCATGGATGCGGATCCTTCAAGCGCAATAACGAAGGAGTAGGAAAGATGTTGACTTCAATCGAAGCATTGCTGGAACGTCACAACCAGTCACGGCTGCGTGCGATTAATCTGATCGTCAGTGAGAATCGCATGTCGGAGAAGGCCATGGCGCCGCTGAGTTCGGATATTCAGTCACGCTATGCCGCCACATTCTACGCGGGCACGGAGCCCGCGCAGGAGATCATTCATAGCGTCACCGAAAAAGCAAAGGCGGTGTTTGCCGCCGATTTCGCCAACCTTGCGCCCATCTCCGGCAACATGGCCTTGCTTGCGGTGATCTTTGCCCTTTCCCGAAGCCAGGATCATGTTGGCCGGGTGCCGCCGTTCTTTCCCGGCGGAGGATATCCGATCAATTACGAGATATTTGACCGGAAGCCGCTGGCGCTGCCGTTTTCGGCGTCAACCTGGCAGCTCGATCTGCCCAAAACCCTGGCGCTGCTGGAAAGATACAGGCCTCCCCTGGTGGTGCTTGGTTCGTCCATCGTCACCTATCCCATGCCTGTACGGCAGGTGGCCGACTGCGTGCATGCCTACGGGGGGATTGTGGCCTACGATGGCTCGCACTCGTTGGGCCTGATTGCCGGTGGTCAGTATCAGGATCCGCTGCGCGAAGGGGCGGATGTCTTGTTAGGTTCAACGCACAAGACCTTTCCGGGTCCGCAGGGCGGCATCATTCTCACCAACAACGAAGCCATTCATGATCAGGTGAAGCAGCTGGCCAACTTTACGCCGCTCGATGGTCCGACCTTGATTTGTAATCCACACCTGGCGCGCATCGCCTCCACCGGCATCGTGCTGGAGGAAACACCCTGGAAGGAATACGCCCGACAAGTGGTGGAAAATGCCCGCGTTATTGCAAACCTGTTCCGCGCCGAGGGCGTGCCCGTGCATGGTGCGGCGGCCGAGAACTTCCCGGAGCCCACCTATTGTCACCAGGTGATCACCAACTTCCCCCTGAAAGAGTCGATGCGGCTGCGTGACCGCCTGCAGAAACATCACATCAACGTGGATGGCTTTGTGCGTATCGGCACCAGCGAGATCACCCGGCTGGGTTACAAGGCGGCCGAATGCCGGACCCTGGCGCATTTGCTGGTGCGGCTTTTTAACCATCAAGCCATCGATGTTGAAACGGTCGAGAAGTTGATTGATACGCATGACAAGGTGGTCATGTAGGTTTTGGTAAAAAGGCGCAGCTTTTATTGCCGTGATCACCTAACAATAGGCTGCTGCAATAACAACGATGCGCAGACGGAGAAACAAGGAGACGGACTGGAATTCACCCAAGGAAAGGAACGAGTCATGAAAAAGGAATTTTCTCGACGGACATTTATCAAGTCATTGGGCCTGGGTGTGGCAGGCCTTGCGGCAATTCGCAGCCCGGCGGCTATCGGTTCGCTGGCGGCACGAAGCGAAGCCATTGACGTAATGATTATCGGCTCCGGGTTTGGCGGGGCGGTTACGGCCTTGCGACTCGCTGAACTTGGCATCCACACGGTCATGCTGGAGCGCGGCCGCCGTTGGCCGGTAACGCGGGAGCAAAACACCTTCTCCAGCCTGCAAGACCCGGATGGCCGTTCGGCCTGGTTGAGTGATGTTGCGCTGCTGGGTGAAGCAAAGCCCATTGACAAGTATATCGGCGTGCTTGAACTGGTGTTGGGCAATGGCATCGCCTCCCTGGCAGGCGCCGGCGTGGGTGGTGGCTCACTGGTGTATGCCGGTGCCTTGTATCAGCCTTCGCGGGCCCTGTTCAAAAGCATCTTTGCCGATAGCGTGGATTATCACGAAATGGACGCCATCTATTATCCGCGGGTGAGGTCGGTGATTGATCCGCAACCAATACCCTTCGACATTCTGGCGCGGCCGGAATATGCCGCTGCCCGCAAGTGGTGGCAGTTGGGCCGTAATGCCGGGCTGAGGACCAAGTTGATCGAGTTGGGCGTGTCGTGGCATGCGGTGTGGGAAGAACTGCAGGGAATCCGCAAGCCATCGGTGATTGCCGGAGAATTCTGGTACGGGAACAACAGTGGCGCGAAGCGAAGCCTGGACAGGAATTACCTGCGTCACGCCGAACGGCATGGGCATCTGGAAATCCTTACCCAGCAAAATGTCAGTGCCATTCGCAAGGGTCCCGATGGGCGTTATCTGGTGCTGGTGGATGAAATTGATACCGATGGCGCCGTGTTGGCAAGACGACAGTATGTGGTGAAAAAACTCTTTATGGCAGCGGGCTCCCTGGGTACATCCCGCTTGCTGGTAAAGGCCAAGGCAAAGAACGACCTGCCGGAACTGAACGATGCCGTTGGCAAATATTGGGGTAATAATGGCGACTTCTTCAGCAGCCTGTCCGGTTTTGGCCGGCACATCAAACCCAATCTGGGCGGCCCGGTTCCCGTTGCCATCGAGGATCCCTTCAATTCCCTTCTTCCCACAACAGTGGAGTGCTATGCGGACTGGTCCCTGGAAGGTGAAACGGGAACAATATCCTCCGTGGGCATGTCCGTTCCTCCGCCGAAGGGACGATTCATCTACGATAAGACTACCGATGATGTCGTCCTCAACTGGCCGGGTAATGATCCGGACATTCAACGCGTCACCCAGGCAGGAGAGGCCACGTATCACAGGCTTGCCAATGCCTGGGGGCTGACCGACAGGGTGTCTCCGGTGCGGCCGGGACATTGTCTTACCCATGCCCCGGTCACGGCAAGCGTTACCGCTCATCCCCTGGGGGGTGTAGTGCTCGGTCGGGCCACCGACAATATCGGCAGGGTGAGGAACCATCGGGGCTTGTATGTTGTCGACGGGGCGCTCATTCCAGGGCACACGGGTTGTACGAACCCGGCATTGACCATCGCGGCATTGGCGGAGCGTAATGTTGAAAGAATCATCAACAGGGATTTTTGATGATGAACATGCTGCTGGATGTTGCCGAGCAACAACAAGCCTATGCCGTTAAACCGGTCTCGCAGGCAGACATTCTTACTCCGGAGGAAATCAATCGCGCCCAGCCGCTACCCGCCGGTGCGGAAGGATTTATTGCCCGCTCAAGAAAAAGCATTAAAAACATTCTCGATGGTAGCGATCATCGTTTGTTCATCGTGGTGGGGCCGTGCTCCATTCATGATCCCAAGGCCGCGTTAGAGTATGCGACCCGGCTCAAGGAGCTGGCGTATGAACTTGGCGATAGCTTTTACCTGGTGATGCGGGTCTATTTCGAGAAGCCGCGCACCTCCGTGGGATGGAAGGGGTTGATCAATGATCCGTATCTGGATGGCAGCTGCAGGCTCAATGAAGGCCTGGCCATTGCGCGACAATTGTTGATTGACATCACCCGGCTCAATCTGCCCATAGCCACGGAGGCGCTGGATCCTCTTTCCACGCGATACATTCAGGATCTCATTACCTGGACGGCGATTGGTGCCCGTACCACAGAATCGCAAACTCACCGTGAACTGGCCAGCGGACTGCCGTCTCCGGTGGGCTTCAAGAACGGCACCGATGGCAATCTGCATGTCGCCGTCAACGCCATAAGGGCCAGCGAGCAGGCGCATTGTTTTCTGGGTATCAACCACGAAGGCCGTGTTTCTGTGATGCGCACCCCGGGCAACAAGGATACCCATATCGTCTTGCGTGGCGGCGCGGGTAAACCCAACTATGATGCCGCCCATGTCGCCCTGTGTGAGAAATTATTTTTCCAGCAGAAATTAAAGCCCAGGATCATGATCGATTGCAGTCATGTGAATGCCCAGAATGATTACCGGAATCAATTGCGGCTACTGGAGGATGTGAGCGGGCAGATACTGGCCGGCAATCAATCCATCAGGGCGCTAATGCTTGAGAGTAACCTCTATGCCGGGAGTCAACCACTAACCGCGGGGCGTAGCGCATTGCGTTATGGCGTATCGGTGACGGATCAGTGTATCGGCTGGGAAGAAACCGAAAAACATTTGCGCAAGATGTATGTAAAACTGCGGCGAGTGCTGCACGGGCGAAAAATCCGCGGTGAATCTCCCGCTGGCCAATAAGGTGGTTTGGTAATGTTGTCATGCAGACGCGGAAGCAGGTAAAAAAAGGGCGCCCCTGACAGGGCGCCCGAAAGCTCAGTTGCAATACAGACCGAAGTCCGCGGGTATTTATTTGTTGGTGAACTCGGGGTACGCCTCCATGCCGCACTCGGCAAGATCCACGCCCTCGTATTCTTCCTCTTCGCTGACACGCACACCCATGATCATCTTGATGATCATCCAGGCAATGTAGCTGGTGACGAATACCCAGATGAAGATGGTCAAGGCGCCCATGATCTGACCACCGAAGGTGGTGCCATCGTTGGTCAGCGGTACCGCCAAGAGACCCCACAGACCCACCACGCCGTGTACGGAAATCGCACCAACGGGATCGTCGATCTTCAGCTTGTCCAGCGTAACGATGGAGAACACCACGATGAGACCACCGACGGAGCCGATGATGGTGGCCATCAGCGGCGTGGGAGTGGAAGGCTCGGCGGTAATTGCCACCAGGCCGGCCAATGCACCGTTGAGCGCCATAGTCAGGTCGGCCTTGCCGAACATCAACTTGGCGACGACCAGCGCAGTGATCACACCGCCCGCAGCAGCAGCATTGGTATTGAGGAACACCATGGCCACGGAATTGGCGTTGGCGATGTCACCCAGCTTGAGCACCGAACCACCGTTGAAGCCGAACCAGCCCATCCACAGGATGAAGGTACCCAGGGTGGCCAGGGGCAGGTTTGCGCCGGGAATGGCGTTGATGGAACCATCCTTGCCGTACTTGCCCTTGCGCGCACCCAGTACCAGCACACCGGCCAGGGCCGCGGCCGCACCGGCCATGTGCACGATGCCGGAACCGGCGAAGTCGGAGAAGCCGAAGTCGTCACCCAGGCTGAACATGCCGAACACGGAACCGCCGCCCCAGGTCCAGTTGCCTTCCATGGGGTAGATGAAACCGGTCATCACCACGGCGAACAACATGAAGGACCACAGTTTCATGCGCTCGGCCACCGCGCCTGAGACGATGGACATGGCGGTGGCCACGAACACCACCTGGAAGAAGAAGTCGGAGGCCGCGGAATACACCGAGCCGCCGGTAAAGCCGTCTTCACGCTCCGCCATGCTCTTCAGGGCATCGTCCACCAGGCTGTCGCCGCCAGCGATGCCAGAGAGGAAGTAGCCACCGTCGTACATGATGGCGTAGCCGCACACCAGGTACATGGTGCAGGCAATGGCAAACAGCACCACGTTCTTGGTCAAAATTTCAGTAGTATTCTTGGAACGGACCAGGCCAGCCTCCAGCATGGCGAAGCCGGCCGCCATCCACATCACCAGGGCGCCCATTACCAGGAAGTAAAAGGTGTCCATGGCGTACTGCAAGTGAAAAATTTGATTTTCCATTTTTCGTACCTCCGGTTTAGAGTGCGTCCGCGCCGGTTTCACCGGTACGAATGCGAACCACTTGCTCCAGCGGAGCAACGAAAATTTTGCCATCACCAATCTTCCCGGTGTTGGCCGCCTTGCTCACCGCTTCGATCACCTGATCCAGGATATCGGCAGCGATGGCCATTTCGATTTTGACTTTCGGCAGGAAATCCACCACGTACTCCGCCCCGCGGTAGAGTTCGGTGTGGCCCTTTTGCCGGCCGAAACCTTTCACCTCCGTGACGGTGATGCCCTGGACCCCGATTTCTGACAGGGCCTCACGCACATCGTCCAGCTTGAAAGGCTTGATAATTGCTGTGACTAGTTTCATGGGATTACTCCCTCCTTTAGAACAGGCGCCCGCCGGAAAATGGGAGCGCGGTGTTACTACTGCGAGTTAAAAATGACCGGGGGGTTAGCCCCGGTCATGTGTCATTACAGGTCGAAGGATTTGCTCAGGCTCACCACCAGAGAGGTTTCTGACGTGGGGTTGCCGTTGCTGTCCACCTGGTTGCTCAGATCCTTGTCAGAGTTGATCAGCGCGGCGCTCAGATCCATGCCGCTGACGTCCATGCCATAACCCAGCTCAATGTAGGAACCATCGAAGTCGTTACCGAAGGTACCGTAGGTGGCGTAGGCACCGCCCTGGGTGAAGGTCAGGGCCAGGAAGGTGTAGTCCTGACTGGGGGTGGAATCATAGGAACCGATGCTATATTCCAGGTTTACCGGGCCGGTACCCACGTTGAGGTTGATCTCGTTGTAGGTGTCGTCGAACTCGCCGGTGTAATTGTAGGAGGTGAAGCCCACGCTATAGTCGAACTGATTGACCTTGCCGGAATAGGCTCCGTACAGGTCGATTTCGAGGCCATCATTCACATCGGCCAACCAGGTACCAATGCTGATGCCATTGCCCAGATCGTAGTCCAGGCCGCCATTTGCGGTGGCGCCGCTGCCATCGGAGCCGGAAGCACTGGCATCCTGGTCAATGCCGCGGAAAAAGTAGTCAGACATAATGCCAACATTGCCCGTCAGACCACCGGCCATGACCGCGCTGCTCGCCAGGGAGGCAGCCAACACGGAGCCCAGTACCAAGGAATGCTTTTTCATCTTTTTTTCTCCCCCAAATGTTAAGGTGTTGTCAGTGATTGGAATAGTTCCGACCAGTCAATAGCATTCACCGTGCCAAGAAGCGTAAACTCAGTAGTTTCAGCAGGTTATGCCTGCTTTTTCCATTGGCTCGGAAGAGACGTGCACCAAAATGAGGAATGCGCCTGTGTTGCGCACCAAGAATAAGCACTGTTTTGGTGCGTGGTATTTTTCGTGGGCGAGCGGGGTGTTATATCACCCGTGTGTTCCGGGCCCTGGCGTATGCATGCGCACTGGCCAGCGCCCCTGGACTCTCGCTATGATGCACCGCAAGATTGCCCTGTGATCATCGAATGGAGAGCCCCACGTGTTTGAAAACAAGATCGATCCCCAAAAACTGGATGAACTGGCCCGTGGCGTACTCGACAATCTGCCCAGCGGTTTTCAGGCCCTGCAGCAGGACATGGAAAAAAACCTCCGCGCCGCCCTGCAAGGCGCGCTGGCAAAAATGGAGCTGGTGACCCGTGACGAATTCGAAATACAAAGCGCGGTGTTGCAGCGCAGCCGCGAGAAGCTCGAGGCCCTGGAGGCGCGGGTGGCGGCGCTGGAAGAGCAACTGAAGTAATCACCACCCAGCAACAATTTGGCAAGGAGCGCCATGTCCCTCGCAACGGTTTACAGCCGCGCCCAGTCGGGCATCCAGTCTCCCCTCGTGACGGTTGAGGCCCACCTGTCCAACGGCCTGCCCAGCCTGTCCATCGTCGGCCTGCCAGAGGCGGCGGTGAAGGAGAGCAAGGACCGGGTGCGCGGCGCTCTGCTCAATGCCCAGTTTGAATTCCCGGCGCGGCGCATCACTATCAACCTTGCCCCTGCCGATCTGCCCAAGGAGGGTGGGCGTTTCGATCTGCCCATCGCCCTGGGTATCCTCGCCGCCTCGGGTCAGTTGCCCAGCGATGGTTTGTCGCGTTACGAATTCGTCGGTGAACTGGCCTTGAGCGGTGCGCTGCGACCCCTGCGTGGGGTCTTGCCCGCTGCCATAGCCGCCCGTGACGCGGGGCGCACCTTGATCGTGCCCCGGGAAAATGCCGCCGAGGCCGCCCTGGTGGAGGGGGTGGAGGTGCTGGCCGCCGGGCATCTGCTGGCCGTGTGCGCCCACCTCAATGGCATCGACAAACTCCAGCCAGTCCCACGGCAGGCGCGCCGCAACGGCCAGGTGGTACCGGACGATCTCAGTGAGGTGCGCGGCCAGCATCACGCCAAGCGTGCGCTGGAGGTGGCCGCCGCCGGTGGTCACAGCCTGTTGATGATGGGCCCGCCGGGCACCGGCAAGACCATGCTGGCCAGCCGCTTGCCGGGGATTCTGCCCAGCATGCAAGAGGAAGAGGCCCTGGAAGCGGCGGCGGTGGCCTCTATCAGCGAGGGCGGTTTCAGCGTGGAGCAGTGGCAGCGCCGGCCCTTTCGCGCCCCCCATCACACCGCCTCCGGCGTGGCCCTGGTGGGTGGCGGCAGCAATCCGCGGCCCGGCGAGATCTCCCTCGCCGACCATGGCGTGCTGTTTCTCGACGAGTTGCCGGAGTTCGATCGCAAGGTGTTGGAGGTGTT
>DRKQ01000210.1 GCA_011051685.1 Gammaproteobacteria bacterium | reverse complement strand
GTGGCAAGCGCGGCAAGGGAAAGCCGGAGCTGTCCTACGATGACGCCATGACGACCCTGAAGGCGGTTTGCAAGCACCATTAGGGCCAAATGTCAGGCTGACAGTGTAAAACCCTTCTCTCCCTACGGGGAGGGAGGGCAGGTATATCTTTTGTTCCACAAACTCCTTGATACCACTACTGATGACTGGGATGAAGGCGAGGCCGCCCCAGGGAAGTGCCGTGGGAGGGCAGGCTTTAAATATGCCCCAGGCAGGCCAGTGTCGGCAACACGTCCGGCGGCGGCAGGTAAGTCAGTGTTGCCGATGCAAACGGCCTGGCGGTATTCAGGCAGTCATCGGTGGTGCGCCCCTGCGCATACAACGCACACGCCAGCTCGCTGGCGAACGTCGATTTGCCAATGCCGGGCTGGCCGAATAACAGCACACGTCGGTCTGTGCCGAGTGCATGCCCGATGATCCCGGTGGGTGGCAACGGGTATAACGGTTGATCAGTCAGGTGCGTCATAGTGGGTTTGAAGAAAAAATCGCTCAGTGCGGTACCACTTCGATGCTTTTTTCAGGCTCGGCCGGGCCGAGGCACTGTTCAATCTGGTCGTGCTGCAGTGTTTCGAACTCCTCCAGCGTGGTGATAAGCCGCTCCAGGGCAGGGCGGTGAGCCTTGATGACACCGATGGCCTGTTCCTCCGCCTCATGCAAGAGTCGTCGTACGGCCTTGTCGACGGCTTGAGCCGATGCTTCCGAATAGCGCCGCGGCTGGGCGATCTCACGACCAAGAAACGGGTGTTCCTCGCTGTCTCTGAGGTCGACCGGGCCGATTTCACTGGCCATGCCCCAGCCGTGCCACCATCGCCCGGGCGAGTGCCGTGGCCAGGCTGATATCATTGTCTGCCTGCACCCCCGCCGGCAGGTTCGCCGCGGTGACGCCTTCCGGCAGACCGGGGCTATCCGCAGGCAGGTTGTAAAGCAGCCAGTGTACCCAGGTCATGCGTGGTGCGGCCGGATCGGGTGCGTCCGGATCGTCCACAATCAGGACCAGGCTCCTGGCATTCCCGGGTACGCCTTCCCATCCCAGCGGTGGAGCGACGTCATCCCCTTCGCAGGTATATTTCGGTGGAATCTCGCCGCCATCAGAAAAGGCCGGCGAATGAATCTGTAATGTCATTTTTGCCTCCTCAGCACAGACAAAGGCAGCTGTCAGAAAAGCTGCCATGCTTATAGACAAACATAGACCACTACAGCGCCCGGTCCTGGGGGTGATCGACACCACGTAGTTTAGACTTCGCAAGGACATGCCCGGGATCAATAGGCTAGACTTATAGCAGGTAAGTGGGGTGCCGGCCAGCGGGGGAATCTGAACACGCCCATTGCCTGCAACTTCGGGTAGCTGCCGGAAACGGCGGCGGGGTAATGATGAGGAGAAGTGGCCAATGGCAGTTGTATCGCAACAGATGAAGAACCTGGGCAGAGTCGTGGGGGTATGTGGTGTGCTGGCGTTTTCCCCGCCGGCCGCTTCGGCGGAATTCGACCGTGGCCAGGCGTTGTACGAAAATCATTGCAAATCCTGCCATGAAGATTGGGCGCATACGCGGGAGGGGCGTCGTGTGGTCTCAATGAGCGCACTCCGGCAGCGGGTGGCGGGGTGGAGTCTCCACTCCAGGCTGGATTGGGGTGATGAGGAAATCGACGATGTCACCGATTATTTGAATCGGCGTTTTTATCAGCTGACGGGTCAACCGTAGTTGGTACTGGCAGCAAAACCACGCAGCAATGGGAGCACTATGAGCGGAAAACCAGAAACCCGGAACATGGCTTTGTTCTGCGATTTTGAGAATGTCGCACTTGGCGTGCGGGATGCCAAATATGCGGCATTTGATATTCAAAAGGTGTTGGAGCGCCTGCTCCTCAAGGGCAACATTGTCGTCAAGAAGGCCTACTGCGACTGGGAGCGTTACAAAGAATTCAAGGCGGCCATGCACGAGGCGGCTTTCGAATTGATCGAGATTCCTCATGTGCGCCAGTCGGGCAAGAACTCGGCCGACATCCGCATGGTCGTGGATGCGCTGGATCTCTGCTACACCAAGCCGCACGTCGATACCTTCGTGATCATCAGTGGCGATTCGGACTTTTCGCCGCTGGTCAGTAAACTGCGGGAGAACAATAAGGTGGTGATCGGTGTCGGCGTGAAGGAATCCACCTCCGATCTGCTGATGTCCAACTGCGACGAGTTTATCTATTACGATGACCTTGTGCGAGAGACCGAAAAGCAGCGCAAGACGAAGCGCAAGACCGCGGCGGGAAAGGGCGCACGCAAAGCGCCTCCCCGGGGCGAGGAAGAGAAGAAACAGGAGGCGCTGGATCTGGTTCTGGAAACGGTTGAAGACCTGTTTGAAGAGCGCAGTGAGGAGGAGAAGCTGTGGGGATCGATGGTCAAGCAGACCTTGAAACGGCGTAAGCCGGGGTTTAATGAAACCTATCACGGTTTTCGCACCTTTGGTAAATTGCTGGAAGAGGCGCAGGCGCGTGGGTTGCTGGAACTTGAGCTTGATGAGAAGTCGGGTGGTTATATCGTCAAAAGTTTCGCGCACGAGACGTAGTGCGGAGCCAGGTGTGGTTGTGCGCTATTTATGGATTTTCGTTGTAGAGCAGGTATTTTTCAATAACCTTCATACGCCGTCGATGTACTGACCAGTTATAATCCATGAAAGGGTGCCCAAACTCTTCATCTCTTAGTATCGTTGCACTTCGTTGTTGTGCTGTTTCCACTAATCTCTGTGACATGGAAGGCGGAACTACCCGGTCATTCTGCCCGACAATAAACAGGAATTGACTACAATCTTCCGGAAGATGGTAAACGGGGTCGTATTCTGGTGGACAGCCGTAATCAGATAAATGGCTCGGTGTAGAATCAACAACAATACGGTCCAGTTTACCATGCAACTCAAACCCATCCAGGAAGGCAATGCCACCGAACGACATGGCATAGACAAAACGTTTGTCATAGTTGGCCGAGTTGAGTGCAGCGATAATTTCCGCATAGTCACTAACAATTGCTTTAAGCCGACGCTTGCCTTCAGAACGACCGTAACCACGAAAGTCATAGATATAAATATCAAACCCTGCTGATGAAAAATGAGTAAAGTCATTAATGATTTGATCTGCCAAAATGGCATTTCCTTGTAGAACCAGCAGGTAACCCTTCGATGGAACTTCCTGTCCTTCTCCCCCCGTCGCTTTCAGTCTGTAACCACGTAATATTCGGTTATCTTTTGTCTCAAAGGATATATCCTCAACATTATTCAATCCTGCCAATCGATCCGCATTTGGACTGCCTGCCAGGCTGCTCCATAACCAAAAAATAAAGGGCTCCTTTAGTCCGCAAAGGCTCTTCTCCAGTTTCGTATAGCCATCCTTCTGCTCAGCAGGAGCGAAGCTTGAAAACACCGCGAGAAAGGAAAACAAAATCAAGAATCGGCTGACAGATCCTGCCAGGGCCGGGTGATCTTCGTCTTCGGCATCCAGTACCACCGGGATCTTTTTGAACCGGTTCATATTACCTTCCCGATGTTGTAAAACAGATTGCCTGATTGAGCAGAATAACAGATGATAATTTTCTTTCCGTAGTCTATTCGGAGCGTGGAATGGATTGGATATTGTCTGCGCTTGCTCGGTCAGGTGTGGTGGACCTCCTCAAGGCCGCTTTAACACTGCTGATGTTAGCGGGGTGCGGCTCGCTGCCGGACGATGAGGCGGCGTGGGTGCTGGAGGATCTGGCCGCCGAAGAGAGGCCTGGCCGACTCAAGCAGCGCACTCCCGACCCTGTGCGCCGACCGGTCGCGTATGCGATACAGGGCCGCGACTACCAGGGCGATCTGTATTTCCCCGGGGAGCCGCCTCTCGCCGGGATCGTATTGGTGCCGGGTGTGGCCGCGCGCG
>DRKQ01000209.1 GCA_011051685.1 Gammaproteobacteria bacterium | reverse complement strand
GTGTCTTTATGAGCAACTTCTATTCCAAGGAATTACAGCGTCCCTTCCCGGCAGTGACCTTTGTCAGTCGTATCGAACGGGTGGAATAATTCAAGTGAAGAGTTTCGATTACAAATTGTGCGAGTGGTCCAGTCAGCATCTATCCGCTGTGGTGATATCTCTCTTTAAGGAGTACTGTTTTAAATGCACGTCGTGTTGTCAAGCAGACGAGGCACGATAAACTGAGAGATTAATCGGGCCGGATGGTGTAAGGCGTTAGTATGCTTCGGTTTGTGAATGTCTGATGCGGGTTTATGAGTTTACCAAAAAAGAATCCCCGCCGAGGCGGGGATTTCTCAAGTAGCTGCATATTTTGCATTACCTATCAATCAATGCTGGAAAGATGATTCTTTTTGAGCGACCACTTGGCTGCATTCGCTTGAGTTTGGAGCAATTGATACAGTTAACGCTGTGCTCTCCATGTTTTGCACAGTGTCGTATGCGAACTGGTAGAATGAGCTGCTTGGCGGTACGTAACATGAGAAGTAGCTTCCATCCGAACCTCGCCCATAAAACGTTACATTTTTACTGCTCGTATTGTAATTTCCTCCTATGTAGGTTTTGAAGGTTGTGGCTGCTGTATCGAAGCGGTTATTGAAGCTTCCAAAAATGAAATTTCCTGGCGACACCAGGACGCCATAGTTTTTATATTCCCCCTCTGCGGCCCCAATACTCGGAACCAGGACTATTAAGGAAATCAGCGCGGCTACAATAAGTTGTTTCATTGGTCTCTCCTTGATCACAGTAAACGATTATCAAATAGTTGATCTTATACTTTTTCTCATTGCTTTTTTGTTAACTTTACATCTTTCATTCCGCGATGGATGGAATCCAGGGGCGCCTAAGAGTAACTACTTTTGTTTTGGTTTAACTACACTCTGTATTTCTGCCTTCGAAGGTAATGACGGTAAAGGCTGCCGACTATTCATGTCTCAAATTCTCAAATCATGCGTTAGCTCATGAAAAAATCTATTTCACCTGTTAATGTGAATGTGGCTCCAGTGACTCTTCCCTGTATTTCTAGATTTCTTGAGATAGTTCATTTCAGAGAGTAGGAAATTCGCCATGAATTTCTAGTTCTTGCCGGTTGATGGCGCCGTAAAGCTTTTCAATAAGACTTCTGCGAACTTCTGGAGAGATATTTTCTGAATTTTTCAGCAGAGCTAGATTATTTTCTTTGGTCCAGGTACCTGTGGACAAGGCTTCTTCTATAACTGAGACTGCTTGTTTATTTGCTGTTTCAATAGCATAGACAGGCGTTGCACTTCGATGTTTGTTGATGCCATTGGACTTGCGGGATTCGATTGATGATAAAGCCGTGGTATTTTCAACCTTGGACTGGTTAACAATGCTGCGAAGTTCTTGCTGCACTATTTGTCGCAGCTCTTCGCGTAGCGTGGACTTAAAGTCGAATGAAAGAGGAAGAGTATTGTTCGATCTGCTTGTTTCAGCATGAACAGATGATTGAGCAAAGGTATCTTGCGGAACCGCACGACCTTTGTCGTTTTCAGAGGTTAGCTGGTAGCTGGTAGCTGGTAGCTGCTTCGCCCTTGTGTCACATACAACACATAAGTTCCTCCAAGCTGAGCGAAGATGCTTAAGCTGATTAGGTATACCAGTACGCGATTGTCCATAATCATCGACTAGTCGACTAGATGTTTCTTACATTTTTATTTCGCGTGACATGTCAGGCACAAGGCACTCGGACCATCGCCGATTACGCCATCGGCATTCACACCACTGTTGTTGACACGCAGGAAGCTCGGATTGAATTTTGTGCCAGGTCCATTGGAAGGTATGCCGTGTGGATCATGACATGAAGCACATTCCACCTCCGGTCCTTCCCCAGAGTCATACAGGCGGACCTCATTTTTCTCTGCGAACCCACTGCCATTGGTGTCGTAAAATGCCCATTTGCCGGGGATTGTAATATCTGGTTCATTGAAATCAATGCCAGGACCAAACGTGGTAGGGAAGCGAATTCCGACCACGTGGTCGTCGCGAAGATCTGTTCCAAGTACAAATACACGGAAATCAGCGCGTGCACCACCTTTGCTGGCATGGCAGGCTGAATTCGCACAGGTATTGTCGGCTACGCTGTTTGCTGCGCCAGCGGGATCACCCATGGTGAAGTGGGTGGTGCTGGGGCCAGGTTTGCCGGCGGCGCTCCATGAGTTGAGGAAATTCTGATCGGATGTACCAAGCTCGTTGTTTCCATAGCCCGCTGAACCTGGCATATTCAGGATGGAATCGATGGCGATGGTGCCGTCGTGACAGGATAGACAGGTTAAAGAACCTGGCCCAGGCAGCCCGATACGGCCGGCCAGTCCCAGGGTGGTTTCCTTGTCATAAATGGTGTAGTTGCCGGGGTTCACCGTGCGGTTCCACAGGGGTGCATTGATCTGTTTGTTCGCGCCGTGGGGGGTGTGGCAATACACACAGATTGCGCCGTAATCATTACGTGCAAAATCCATGATGAGACCCTGCCCACCGGCATCCTTATTGTACGAAAGCGTCAAATTGTGGCGGGTATTGGCAATACTGCCGATATTGGTTGCCCTTGAATCCGGATCCCAGCCGTCCGCCAGGGTGAATACGCTGATGCCTGCCAGACTGATTGAGAGTGCGATCTGTGAAGTGATTTTTAACGACAAAGCAAGAATTCCCTTTTTTACGAAATACCAATGGCGTTATTTGGCATTATTGTTGTGTGATTACGCTTATGGTTTATTTTAAACGACCTGCCTGCTGGTTAAAAGCCAATTACCAGAAAGGCCGGTTAAAATTTAACCATAACCCGACTTGTCTTGCCAATAGACTGTATTTATATCATGACCTTCCTGGTTCAGGCAATCCGGAAAAATGGGTAGAACCCTAGACTAGGTTTTGGGTCGGTGGTGTTCTCCCCCCAGCCAGCCTTCGTTTTTCTTGATTGTGGCGGGCCGGTAAATATCCACTTTGCTGAAAAACTGATCCACCATGTAGACACGTCCGTCTTCGTCCACGGCGATACCGGCCGGCAGCATGTACCGTCCGGGGCCTGGTGTCTGGCTGCGCTGGCCAACAAACATGAGAAGCTGGGCCTTGCTGTTGAAAATCTGGAAATTACCGAAAGCGGAATCAACAACATAGATGTTGCCTTCATTGTCCGTGGCAATACCTTTGGGACGGGCAAAGTTGCCGACCTTCCGTCCTACGGTGCCAAAACTCATTTTATGCGTGCCGTCGGGGTTGAAGGCCTGGACACGAAAGTTGCCGCTGTCTGTGACGTATACGGTACCGTCAGGGGCTGTGGTGGCCTGTAGGGGCAGGTTGAAGTCTCCATCCCGGCGTCCCCGTGTGCCAACGGTTTTTTCCAGTTCCCCGGTGATGGCATTGAAGATGAACATGTGGTGTTCTTGAGTGGTCACGCCGCCGGTATCCACCACGTAGGCCTTGCTGCCGTCTGGGCTCACTGCGATGCCGGAAGGGCGGCGTAGGATGCTGCGATTACCAAAGGCGCGCAGGAAGTTGCCTTCCTGATCGAAGACCACAACCCGTTTTGCGGTGTTATCCGCAACGAAGATTTCTCCATTTTTTCTGCTGATGGCGATGCCAATGGGTTTGCTCAGGGTGCCTGGGCCTTCGGTGCCGATCATTTTGAATTCTTTGCCGGGCACGTCGAACATCATGATGGCGCGCTTCACGGTGTCCGTAACAAAAATACGTCCATGGTAGACGGCAACGCCATAGGGTTTGCCCAGGCCGGTGGCGGTGCCCAGGGTGCCGGTGGCGAAGATTTTGAGCTTGTCGGCGCCGGTGATTTCCTTGACATCAAAGCTGCTGCGGATGGTTCCCTCAAAGAAGAACCGTGGTGGATCAGGGGGCGGCGGATAGGCCAGTACAACTTCCTGACGTTTGACTTCTTCACTACCGCAGCCGGTCAGTGCGAGAAGGATTATGATGCCTAACCAGAAAAGTCCGTGTTGGCGGTTTATTATTTTGCGTGACAAGTGAAACATAGCACCTCGGCGTTTGCGCGTAGTAACAGTTCTCTTGAGGGATCGTGCACGTTGTGACAGGTCATGCACTCGACTTGGCCATTATACAACTTAACGCCGTTTGAAAAACCGTTGGGGTTGTCCGGTGGACGGAAGTCTGCATCTTTGAATGTTAAGCCAGCATATTTCATGGAGATGGGATGATCGTTGCGCAGGTCTGTGCCCAGCATTTTGGCGGTGATGTCGTGGGCCACTTGTCCATTGTGGCATTTGCCGCAGCTTTCGATGTTGTCTTCGGGGTTGATGCGCATGTGCATGGCATTGTCTTGTGTCGGGTCGAAGGTGGCGGGTTTGAACAACACCATGTCCACCGCCATTGTGCCGTCATGGCATGACAGACAGAGCATACTGATGGGATTGGGGCCGCTGGTTTTGTTGTCCAGGTTGATGCTGTCGTACAATCGATAATTGCCCAGAGCGGGTACATAGCGGTTCCAGCCGTCGATGCCGCCAAAGTCGGCGGGGACCGCGCCGGCCTCTTCCGGTGGGATGTGGCAATAAACACAGGAGTAGCCGTAATCGGAGAAGGCCACCCCGGACATGGCCACCACACCGGCGCGGTCATTGAGTCCGGTAAAGTCGTGCTTGGAACCGAGGATGGGGTCGTCGGCGCCCAGCACGGGGTCGCCCACAATGGCGGTGGCGGCAGCCACGTAAGTCGCCCAGGCCAGGCCGCCCACCAAGAGTGAAAAGATCAGAAATTGAAGGCTGGCTTTCATGTGAGAAAGCCGTTTTCTTATTTGCTGCGACATGCTTCCGCCCCCGGACAACGTCTACCAATTGTGGTGCTTTAATGCATTCAGGTGGCGGCTCCAAGCTTCAAGCATTTGTGATCACCTGAGAAAAATCAGAAAAAGGTCGATAAATCCGTATATTACCTTCGCTATCGGCCTACTATACGTGAGCTTTAGGGTAGCGCAAAAGCGCTTTTTTCGCCACAATCCGCCAGCGTCATCGCGGGGGGGTATATAATAGCGGGCATTTTTAGGGCGCGCATTGGACGGAATTTGTGCGAAAAATCCGCAAGGCGTTGAAATGGCGGGGAGTTTTTGGGAACTCCCGGGGCGCTCACGCCTCATTGGAACAGTCAATTGGAATAGTCAAAAGGTATTTCGGTTTATGAAGATTTGCAAGATGTGGTCAAAAATGCTGGCAGTGACAGGGATTATTTTTCTGGGGGTTGTGACCCAGGTCGGGTTTGCTGCGCCCGCCGGCGCCGTGTCAGGAAAAGCCGCGTCAGGAAAAAAGGACGTGGCCGCCTTGTATCTGAAAAACTGTTCCATTTGTCATGGCGACAAGGGGGATGCCAATACCCGCGCCCAGTCCGGCATGTTTCCCAAGCCCCGGGATTTCACCACGGCCGAGGCGGCCATTGAGCTGACCCGGGAGCGTATGATCAAATCCGTGACCGAGGGCCGACCGGGTACGGCAATGGTTTCGCACAAGAAAAAATTGACGGCCCAGCAGATCGAAGACCTGGTGGACTATATTCGCGCCAATTTTATGCGCCTGCCAGTGTCCGAGGCCGGGGTGCCTCCCGCTGTGAGCCTGGGCGAAAAGGTGTATACCCAGAATTGTTCGGTGTGTCATGGTGACAACGGCAACACTGCTTTTTGGGCCAAGAATGGTCTGAATCCTCCGCCGCGGGATTTTACTTCCCCTGAGGCGCAGAGCGTGCTCACACGCGAGCGCATGGTGCACTCCGTAACCAATGGACGTCCGGGTACGGGCATGATGCCGTTCAAGAAACGTCTGTCGAAGGAAGAAATTGCCGCAGTGGTGGATTTTATCCGTTTCAAATTCATGGGGGTTGATCCGCAACATGACACCGGTGCCGCACCCCTGGCACAGAACAAGCCGCTGACCCCGGCGGCGCCGGAGACTCCTGCCCATTCCGGTGTTATTCCCGGCGTGGATGCCCCCCTGTCCACGGCGCGTCCGGCCCCGAAGGGTGCCGGGCCGCACCCGGCAGCCCCTGAATCTCCCGCTGCCCAGACCCCTTCAGCGCCGGCGCCGGGGGCAGGCATGGGTCACAGCATTAATGTCGACATGTCCCTGCCCGTGCCCGGGGGTCTGAAAGGCGATATTGAATGGGCGCGCAAATTCTATATGGCCAATTGCTACGTCTGCCATGGCGTGACCGGGCAGGGCGACGGGCCGCGGGCCTACTTCAATATCCCGCGGCCCCGCAACTTCACCAGCGACGAGGCACGGCAGGTGCTCAATCGCCCGCGTATCTTCAATAGCATCACCCATGGCCGGGTACGCACGGTGATGCCGGCCTGGGGCAAGGTGCTCAACGAGGAGCAGATTGCGGGCCTTACCGAGTTCGTGTTTCAAACCTTTATCCGTCCGGATGGAACCGGCGGCGAGAAAAAAAAAGCCCCGTAGCGGGGGCCACGAATGACGATGCCCGGCATCGGCAGGGCCGGGCGATCTACAATTTCCGTTGTTATTTCTGTCACGGATATTCCGGCGACGCGAAGACCCTGGCGGCCAGTTTTCTCAATCCGCGGCCACGTAATTTCATCGATACGGATCCCAAGGGCATCAGCCGGGATGCGATGATTGCCGCCGTCACCCGCGGCAAACCCGGCACCGCCATGCAGGGGTTCGCCAATACGCTTAACAAGGAGGAGATCGAAGCGGTGGTGGATTTCGTGCGTCGCGAATTCATGCAGAACAAGGCCCCAAACACCGCTTATCACACAAAGGAAAACGGCTGGCCCAATCACCGGCAATATGCCCCGGCCTTCCCCTTTGCGCTGGGCCAGATCGCCCTCGACGAGCCGGTGGACAATCTCACCGAGCAGCAGCGGCTGGGACGGCGCATTTTCATGCAAAGCTGCGTTACCTGCCACGACCGGGGCCGCGTTCACGATGAAGGGGTGATTTGGGATCCTCGTCCGGTGTCTTTTCCCCGCAATCGGTATTCCCACCGTGCGCCTGAAGCCTCAACACCCACGGACGTCACCAGCAGCGCCACCCCCTACGCCCGGCACGAGCAGGCGCCTGTGCTGAACAATCCCACACCTCGGGAGAGGGAGGGAGAGAGACTGTTTCAGCAAAACTGCGCGTTCTGCCATGCGCCGGATGGTACAGGGAAAAACTGGATCGGCAGTTTCCTCGAACCTCACCCCCGCAATCTTACCGATCCTGAAAACATGCGCGAGATGACTGCCGAGCGTCTGCGCGGTGTGATTCGCAACGGTTTGCCCGGCACCACCATGTCGGCCTGGAAGTCGGTACTCAGTCCGTCACAAATCAATTCTATTATTGCTTATATAAATAAAGCCTTTTATCCCATTAGAAATTTGCAGGGGAAGAAAGAGAATGGGGGCCTTGACAGGTAAACCGGCAGATACGATAGTCGCTGAGTCGGTTTTCCGGCAATGAGGGACAATAATAATATAAGTCTTTCATTATATTATATTAATTGACAGCACGTCTTTTTGACAGTCTTTAGGAGGAAGGTAATGTTTAAAATCGCAGCCAAAGGGTCAGCGTTGCTCATCGCGCTCGCCATGACCTTGGGAGTGGTGCAAAACAGTGTTGCGGCAGACAAGCCGTTTGCCCAGAAGAAGATCGTTTTGCAGATCTCCGATCCCAACCCATTCAAACAAACCCTCGTGCTCAACGTCGCCAATAACCTGCAAAAGGAATACGGTGTCGACGGTGTGGAAATCGAAATCGTCGCCTTCGGCCCGGGCCTGCGCCTGTTGTTTGCCGACAATGCCAATAAGGGCCGCATCCAGGCACTGGCATCCAGCGGTGTGGAATTCCGTGGTTGCAGCAACACCAAGAAAAACATGGCCAAAAAACTGGGGCATCCTCCGGTGCTGAATCCCATTGCCAAGGTGGAAGGTCCTGGTGTGGTGCGTATCGTCAAACTGGTAACCGAAGAGGGTTACACATTGGTTAAACCATGAGAGTCAAGCCTGAAAACGTTGAACATTTAAAAAGAGACTTGAGCAATAAAAATTTTTAGGGAGGAGTACACATGAAACAGGCACTGAAAAAGGCTGCCCTGGCGGCCGCGTGCGCCGGCAGTTTAGCCGCCACCATGCAGGCGCAAGCCGCCAACTGGCTGATGTTGCAGGGTGCGGAACCGTCATCCGCGGCGGGCCGTGCGAAGGTGTGGGGTTTTTTGCAGCCGACATATACCTCGATGAAGGGTACCGAAGTGGCTGCCGGCGGCTGGAATGGCAGTCCGGCTCAGTTTAATATGCAACCGCCACACCTCAGCACCAGCAAGGGATTTGATTTGCGGCGGGCACGTATCGGTATTCGAGGGCAGGGTTTTCCGCTGGATCCGAAGGTCAACTATTTTTTCCTTGCCGAATTCGGCAGTAACGGTATCACCTGGCCCAACGGTGGAGATGGACAGGCGCGCATTACCGATGCCAGTGTGACCCTGAGCCACATCCCGGGGGCGCGTATTCGCGTGGGTTTGTTCAAGACTCCCATGTCGGAAGAGATGTATCAGGGCATTCATGTGTTCGACTACATCAACTTCACCAACTTTGGTTTCCAGCAATTGCTGGAGCGCTTCATGACAGAGGATGGTTCGGGCGCACCGGGTTCGGCTGGTGTAAATGCCCCCAACGGCCCGGTCAATGCCGTGCGTGATCAGGGTATTCAGGTGTTTGATACCTTTAAGACCGGTGGCTGGGATACCAGTTATTCCCTCATGGTGGGAAATGGTAATGGTATCAACCGCGCCGACAATAATGACCAGCTCGACAAGTATTTCTATCTGTCCACCGAGAAGGTGTACGCCGGGAAAGGACCTCGTGTGCAAAGTTTGAAGCTGTATGCATGGGCCATTTCTGGAAAGCGCGACATCATTGTGACAAGCGCCGGCACGGGTGTGCCAGAGAGATTTGATCGCAAACGTAACGGTATCGGCATGACCTTCCGCAAGGGAGCGTATCGGGCCGCCGCTGAAATCCTGCGTGCCGATGGTATGATCTTCGCGGGTACGGATGGTGGTGCTAAGGCGGGTTCCATTGGTTGTTGCGGAGCTGCATCCGGTCAACCGGCGGGCTTTAACATGTTGCCCGATGACAAGGCCGACGCCTATTACGTGCATTTGGGTTATGCCGTGACTCGGGCCCTGGAGCTGGATATCCGCTATGACACCATGAACCGGGGTACGGAAACGGATGCGGGTGAACGTAAATTTACCACCACAACCCTGGGTGCCCAGTGGTTCTTCAATCTGAAGACCCGCCTGGTGGTCAATTACGAAATCCGTGATGCCGAGGCACCAAACCTGCCATCTACCGATAACGCCAATAAGATTCTCAGTGAGATGGATAATCGTCTGTCCCTGCAGATCACCAGCATCTTCTAAGCAGCGGTTTGTCTTAGCAGGAACCAACAATAAGGCCAGTGGATGGTCCGCCAATCGAGCCCCGGTTCTGCCGGGGCTTTTTTTTCCTGCATTTTTTGATCGTACTGTGTTCTCATATACGGTGTTCTTATTGATGGGGCAGCACAGGGGGGGCAACGGCGCCGCCCACCATGACTGGCTTGCTTACATCGTAGTGGGTTTGATCCCCGCGGCACGCAGCGACCAGTGTCATTCTGGCGCAGGCCAGAATCCAGAGGTCGAGACCCCTGGACACCGGCCTTCGTCGGTGTGACGCCAAAGCCCCCGCCGGCTTGCTGCAGGGTCGCTTATCTTCGAATAGGCTGGCAATGCCTTTGATGCCCTGCGGGTACACCCAGCACATTGCTTACATCGCGATTAACACTACCCCTTTGCCGTCATAGCCCTTACCATTAGCGGTTCAGATTTATCGGGAGTTTTGACGAGATGGTAAAGGTCGGTATTGTCGGCGGCACGGGTTACACAGGGGTGGAGTTGTTGCGCCTGCTGGCGGCCCATCCCGAGGTGGAGCTGGCGCTGATCACCTCGCGTTCTGAGGCCGGTCTGCCGGTGGCGGAGATGTTTCCCAATCTGCGCGGGCATGTGGATCTTGCCTTCAGCGCCCCTGATGCGGCGGCCCTGGCGGCCTGCGACGTGGTGTTCTTTGCCACCCCCAATGGCGTGGCCATGCAGTCGGTGCCCGAACTGCTGGAGTCCGGGGTGAAGGTCATCGACCTGGCCGCGGATTTCCGCCTGAAAGATGCCGACGAATGGGCGCAGTGGTACGGTCAGCCCCACGCCTGTCCTGAATTGCTGGGGGAGGCGGTGTACGGTCTGCCCGAGGTGAACCGTGCGGCCATCAAGCAGGCACGACTGATCGCCAATCCAGGCTGCTATCCCACCGCAGTGCAACTGGGCCTTCTGCCCCTGTTGGAGGCGGGGCTGGTGGATGCCGGGCGGTTGGTTGCCGACTGCAAGTCCGGGGTCAGTGGCGCCGGGCGCAAGGCCAGCGTGGCCACCCTGCTGTGCGAGACCAGCGAGAGCTTCAAGGCCTACGCCGTGCCTGGCCATCGGCATCTGCCGGAGATCCGCCAGGGGCTGAACCGGACCATCGGAGGCGAGGTGGGCCTGACCTTCGTGCCCCATCTCACCCCCATGCTGCGCGGTATTCACGCCACGCTGTACGCCAACCTGAGCAATGCGGCAACCAAAACCGATCTGCAGGCGTTATTCCAGCAGCGCTATGCAGACGAGCCCTTCGTGGATGTGCTGCCTGCGGGCAGTCACCCGGAGACCCGCAGCGTGAAAGGGGCCAACACCTGCCGCATCGCCATTCATCGGCCCCAGGGGGGCGACACCCTGGTAGTCCTCTCGGTGATCGACAACCTGGTGAAGGGGGCGGCGGGGCAGGCGGTGCAGAACATGAACATTCTCTGCGGCCTGCCGGAGACGGCAGGGTTGGAGGGCATAGCTCTTGTTCCGTAACGCTTGTTGTACCTCTAATTTGTCATTCCGGCGCAGACCGGAATCCAGTAACCCAATGGAAGCCCTCTGGATTCCGGTCTGCGCCGGAATGACGGCTGTTTTTGTTGGAAGCAGTGGGATGGCTTTACCGCATGTAGCAATACTGAGTGCTTGATTGCTGTGGCTTCAAAATTAATCATCAAGTCCCACCACCCTCTGCGCCACCGGGCCAGGCTGGGGTTGCTGCTGGTGGCGTTGCTGGCGCTGGCGTGGGGGGTATTCGAATACGGCTTTTCCCGTGCCGGCTACGACAACAGCAGCCTGCATCAGGAACGGGATCAATTACGCGAGCAGCTTGACCGGCAGCAGGAGGAGAACAAGCAACTGCGGGCCCGCATCGCCATGCTGGAGCGGGCCGCCCAGGTGGACAAGCAGGCCTACGCCACCGTGGAGGCGGCGCAAAAACAGTCCCAGGATGAAATGCTGGAGCTGAAGGAAGAGGTGGCTTTTTACCGCGGCATCGTCTCCCCCTCGGAGACCGCCAGTGGCTTGAATATTCCCAGCTTCACGGTGACCAACATCGGTGATGAGGGCGCGTATCGCTTCAAGTTGGTGCTCACCCAGGTGAAGTCCAACGTGCGGGTGGTGAAGGGTTATGCGCGGGTGATCTTTGAGGGAGTTAAGGATGGTGCCCAGGTGCAGCTGAGCCTGAAAGAGGTCTCCGGCGGCGCGCTGGACAAGCTTAAACTGCGCTTCAAGTATTTTCAGAACAACGAGGGCGAGATCGTCTTCCCCAAGGGTTTTTTGCCCTCGCGGGTGCTGGTGGAGGTGGTGCCCAGCGGCAAGGGCGCCACCCGGCTCAAGAAAACCTTTGATTGGTCGGATATTATTTCGTAAGACGTACTGGCGCCAGGCCTGGTTTGGCGTGTAATTTCAGGGTGATTCACAGGAGTCAACACATGTTTTTTGGCAAGAAGAATACCCGGCAGAATTCACAGATCGATTCACTCATCGGCAGCGGCACGGAAATCCACGGTGACGTGCATTTCAAGGACGGCCTGCACATCGATGGCGTGGTCAAGGGTAACGTGGTGGCCGAGGGAGACACCTCCATGCTCACCATGAGCGAGGAGGGGCGCATCGAGGGCGAGGTGCGGGTGCACAACCTGGTGCTCAACGGCGAGGTGAGGGGCGATGTGCACGCCTCGGAACACATCGAACTGGCGCCCGCCGCCCGCGTCACCGGCAATGTGTATTACAACCTCATCGAGATGGCCATGGGCGCCGAGGTGAACGGTAACCTGGTACACAAGGCCGACACGTCTGCCAGTACCGCGACCAGCCTGCCGGAAACCGATGCGGGTCTGGCCGCTGATGGTGGCTAATTCTTGATTAAATCAGTCAGAAATGCTTTACTTTAGCAATTGCTAATATGTCGTGCCAGAGCGCAAAATTGCATTCTGCGCCAGCAGGCATAATGTTTGGAGAGAGTTGTGGGAGTTGGAACGATGAATACAGAAACCGTTGTTACTGAACAGGCTACTGAACAGGCTGCCGATGATCTGCTCAACGTCACCCAGAATGCGGTGAACAAGGTCAAGGCGCTCATCGAGGAAGAGGGCAACCCTGATCTGAAGTTGCGGGTGTACGTCACCGGCGGTGGCTGTTCCGGTTTCCAGTACGGCTTTTCCTTCGACGAAAACATCAACGAGGGCGACACCGCCATCGAAAAGGATGGCATAACCTTTCTGGTGGATCCCATGAGCTACCAGTATCTCGTTGGCGCCGAGCTGGACTACCAGGAAGGCCTCATGGGTGCGCAGTTCATGATCAACAACCCCAATGCCAGCACCACCTGCGGCTGCGGTTCGTCGTTTTCTATCTAGGGCCTGTTAACACTAATGCCACCGCCATTCCGGCGGGCAGGCGTTTGCAAAACATTTCAACATCGTTATGCAACATTGTTATGCAACATAAGGGAGGCTTAATGTCTCCCTTTTGTTATGCTAGTGCCTTATCTGAATAGAAAAAACCAGTTTCAGCACGGAGATTCCCCATGAGTGAATACCTGCCCGGCCTGGCCGGTGTGCCAGCCACCAAATCCAATATTTCGGACATCGATGGCGAGAACGGGGTACTCTATTATCGGGGCTATCCCATCGAGCAATTGGCAGAGCACAGCAGTTTCGAGGAGACCACCCTGTTGCTGTTGGACGGCGAGCTACCCACGGCTGATGAACTGGAAGAGTTCGACCAGCAACTACGCAAGGATCGCTGGGTCAAGTACCACATTGAAGAATTGATGAAGGCCCTGCCTTCCACCGGCCATCCCATGGACATGTTGCAGACGGCGGCGGCCAGCCTGGCCATGTTCTATCCGGGCAATGAGTGCCTCACCGGTAAGGATGTCTGTGATGATCTCAACTATGTCCATAACATGACGGTGAAGATCATTGCCCGCATGGGCACCATCGTGGCCATGTGGGAACACCTGCGCAATGGCTACGAGCCTCCCGCGCCCCGCGCCGATCTGAACTATGCCGAGAACTTTCTCTACATGCTCAATCGAGAAGAACCGGATCCCCTGCTGGCGCGCATCATGGACGTTTGTCTGATCTTGCATGCCGAACACACCATTAATGCCTCCACCTTTTCCACCCTGGTGACGGGCTCTACCCTGGCCAGCCCCTACAGTGTCATTGCTGCCGCCATCGGCACCCTGTCCGGGCCCCTGCATGGGGGGGCCAACCAGCGTGTGCTGGAGATGCTCAACGAGATCGGCTCGCCGGACAAGGCCGAGGCCTATGTGGAGCAGAAGCTGGCCAACAAGCAGGTGATCTGGGGCATGGGGCATCGCGAATACAAGACCAAGGATCCACGCGCCACCATCCTGCAAGGCCTGGTGAACGAACTGATGGCGGCGCGAGGTGATGCGGTGAACCCGCTCATGGATATCGCCCTGGCGGTGGAAAAGGCCGCCGAATCCCGTCTGGCCCACAAGGGAGTGTACGCCAATGTGGACTTTTACTCCGGTATTCTCTACAACGAGATGGGGATTCCTGCGGATCAGTTCACGGCCATTTTTGCCATGGCGCGAACCGCCGGCTGGCTGGCCCACTGGCGCGAACAGCTGGGCGACAACCGTATCTTCCGTCCCACCCAGGTTTACACCGGCGAACCGCCGCGGGATTATGTGCCTATAGACCGCAGATAAAAGGGTAAAGTAGAGAAAAGGGTAAAGCGATTGTTTGCTGCAGGGGGTGCTTGTAAGGGCTGATGTTAGCTCTGAGCTAAAATAACCGTCATTCCGGCTCAGGCCGGAATCCAGGCTGCTCGTATCTTGGTGTTACGTGGGAATAACTTTCTGGATTATTCGCTGCGCTCACCCTCCGGGTCGTTTTTGGCGTTCAACACGCCTCGTACTTTTGTACCGGCCTTCGCCGATGGCGAGCTTGATGGTCTTTCCTCTTTTCCCTTTTATCTTTCCCCTGCCGTTCCCGCATAGATTCCCCCCAGCACCACCGACTGCCGGGCCCCGGTGACGGTCGGCAGATTACCCGCCCGACCCGCGAGGGTCTCCCGCGCCAACCAGGCGAAGGCCGCGGCCTCCACCCAGTCCGCGGCCAGTCCCTTTTCATCGCTGACGACCACGGGTATGGGCGCCAGCCTTCGGCCGAGGCGCCGCAGCAGATCGGCATTGCGCGCGCCACCCCCACACACCACCACTTCGGCCGAGTCTGTGGCATGTTCACGAACAGCGTCGGCAATGCTGGCAGCGGTGAGTTCGCTGAGCGTGGCCTGGACGTCGACCTCCGCCAGGGACCGCCCATCGAGAAGGCCTTGCAGCCAGGTCATGTTGAAATGTTCACGCCCGGTGGACTTGGGTGGGGCTAACTGGAAAAAGGGATCGTTGAGCATCTCCCGCAGCAGAGGCTCGGACACCGTGCCGCTGGCGGCCCAGCGACCATCGCGGTCGAAGGCCTGTTGCCGGTGCCGTTGTATCCAGGCGTCCAGCAGCACGTTGCCGGGGCCGGTGTCGAAGCCGCTTGCCGGGGTGTCCGTCGTCCCGGGCAGCAGGGTGACATTGGCCATTCCGCCGATGTTGAGGATCACCCGTGCCTGCCCGTCCGCACCCCAAAAGGCAGCATGGAAGGCAGGGGCGAGGGGCGCCCCCTGGCCGCCGGCGGCCATGTCGCGGCGACGGAAGTCGGCCACGGTGGTGATGCCGCTGAGCTGGGCAATGCTGTTGGGGTCGCCGATCTGCAGGGTGAAGCGCTCATCCGGGCGGTGGCGAAGGGTCTGTCCGTGGCTGCCGATGGCAGTCACCTGCGAGGCGTCCATCTGCGCTTCTTTGAGCAATTGCTGTGCGGCCGCGGCGAAGGATCTGCCCAGGGCGATGTCCGCCTGCCCCAGGCGATCGATCTCGTTGTCGCCCGGGGTGCACAGGGCGTGAAGTTCATCGCGCAGCGCGTCGTCCAACGGGAAATTGATGGCGTGATGGAGGATCGGCCGGTTGCCCTCGAAGCTCACCAGCGCCGCGTCGATGGCGTCGAGGCTGGTGCCGGACATGAGGCCGATGTAGTGCTCCATTCTGTCGCAAGTAACGAGTTGCTAGTATCGAGTGGCTAGGTGTGGGTTTCCCTCGCGCCTCGATACTCGTCACTCGCTCCTGTCATTCAATGCCACGGTGGTGCGTTGCAGTACGTCAAGCAGGGCCACCAGGCTACGGGACTTGTTGAGGAAATCGGCCTTGTATTTTTTCTTGATGGGTGCGGCGTCCGGCAGCTTCACAGTGAGCGGGTTGCGGTGCACGCCGTGGACGCGGAATTCATAATGCAGGTGCGGGCCGGTGGAGCGGCCGGTGCTGCCCACGTAGCCGATAATCTGTCCCTGGCGTACCCGTTTGCCACGGTGGCTGCCGGGTTTGATGCGTGACATGTGCGCGTACAGGGTGCTGTACTTGCCGCCGTGCTGGATGATCACGGTCTTGCCGTAACCGCCCTTGCGGCCGACGAAGATCATCTTGCCGTCGCCCGCGGCCTTGATGGGAGTGCCACGCGGGGCGGCGTAGTCCACGCCGTGGTGGTTCTTGCGTTTTTTCAGGGTGGGATGAAAACGGCTGCCGAAGCGGGAACTGATGCGGGTGAAGTCCACCGGGGTGCGCAGGAAGGCCTTGCGCATGCTGCGTCCGTCCGGTGAATAATAATCGGACATGCCGCTGGCGTCGGTGTAGCGCAGGGCGCGGTAGGTTTTGCCGCGATTGACGAATTCTGCAGCGAGGATATTGCCGTCGCGTTTCTTTACTCCATCCAGGTAGAGTTCCTCATAGACCAGGGTGAAGCGGTCGCCCTGGCGGATGTCTAACGCGAAGTCGATATCCCAGCCGAAGATCCCTGCCAGTTCCATGATCAGGTTGTCCGACAGCCCCGCCGCCTGGCCGGCGAGAAACAGTGAAGAGTCGATGACGCCGCTGGCGTTGGTGACGCGGGTCTCCATCTGCCGGGCATCCGTGGCGACGCTGAAGCTGTCGTCATCGTTGCGAGTCACCTTCAGGGTGTTGAGATCATCGATCTGGTATACCAGTTGTTGGAGCTGGCCGCCACGCAGGCCAAGGCGGAATTGCTGGCCCGGCATCAGGCGTTTGAGTTTGGAGGTGGATTTACCACTGCGCATCAGCCGGTCCAGTTCCTGGGGACTCAGGCCCTGACGGGCGAAGATCAGTGCCAGGCTGTCGCCGCGTTTGACCGTGGCGGTTTTCCAGGTGAGGTCGGGGGAGGTGGCCACGGGGGGTGTTTCCTCCCCGGCGGTGTTTCGGTCAGTCGGGATGGCCAGGGGCAGGGTGATGCGGGTCTGCACCACGGGGCCTTCCGTGGGCACCATGTCACTGAGGGTCTGCACATGGGTCTGCACATCGGCCCGGGTGGCCTTGGCGTTATTGGTAATCAGTACAAAGATGCTGACGAGAATGATCAGGCTGGTGGCCAGGCCCATCCAGTGCGCCTTGCGGCCAATAAAACCGGTCTTGTACCCGGGGCCGGCGGGCCGATTGTCCAGCACGGACTTGAAATCCCGTTGCATGACGGGGTTGTGGCTGGTGCTGTGATGGGTGTTGTGACGCATAAATTCAAGCACTAATCCAAGTCTGCGAATGGCTGCGTGGTGTGTGTCCGACTGGTTATATATCGGCCGACAATGGCAGTCAATGAAGAAAAAAGAGTGAAAATTGTGTGACTTAGACTGCCAATCACAGGTTTTTTATATTTTTTGATTCCAAGATGCTTGATGATAAGCCAGTTTTGCCTGTCTTGGCCATGTCATTTGCGCGCGAGCAAGGTATTTTCTGCGCCTCGGCAGACCGGGTTTGCAGGTTAGGCTGGTGTGTTCCACCAGTTCAGGTATCATCCTGGACTCGCCGGGTTGGCCTGGATTGGGTATGGGACGGTTGCTGTGCTGGCTGGCGAAAAAAATGGAATGGATTTTAATAAAAAGTGGGAGCAGATTATGCACAACAGATTGTTTCGTATCACACTTCTTTTGCTCGTTGGATTTTGCGTGGCAGCACCTGCGCAGGCGGTGATGAATCAAAGGGCTGTCGCGGCTGGTGCGTACGACGGCATATTAGTGAAGTTCAAAGCCGGTGTTAGCCAGACACGCATGAACCGCGCCTTCAGTTCCGCGGGTAGCCGGCAGCACCGGGGATTTCGCAGTCGTCTTGTGCGGGGACTGACGCGCGCACAAATTGGCCGGGGTTATACCCTGTCTTCAACATTGCGCCGTCTGCGCAATAACCGCGATGTGGAATTCGCCGAACCAAATTACCTGCTCAGTGCCTATGTGTTACCCAGCGATCCACAGTTTGGTTCGTTATGGGGTTTGCATAACACGGGGCAAACCGGTGGTGTGGCGGATGCCGACATAGATGCACCGGAGGCCTGGGATTTGCAAACCGGCGGCAGTGTCATTGTCGCTGTGGTGGATTCCGGGGTGGATTACAACCACGCCGACCTGGCCGGCAATATCTGGAGTAATACTGCAGAAATTCCCAACAACGGTCGTGATGATGATGGCAATGGTTATGTCGACGACGTGCGCGGCTGGGACTTTGCCAACAACGACAACGATCCCATGGATGACAATAATCATGGCACCCATGTGTCGGGCACCATTGCCGGTCGTGGCAATAATGGCACCGGGGTGGTGGGGGTTAACTGGTCGGCGAGGATTATGCCGCTCAAATTCATGGATAGCACCGGGGTTGGCAGCAGTGCCGATGCCATTGCCGCCATTGATTATGCGGTGGCCAACGGCGCCCGGGTGATTAATGCCAGCTGGGGGGGCGGTAACTTCAGCGCGGCGATGCAGGCGGCCATCAGCGCGGCCAATAATGCGGGCGTGCTGTTCGTCGCGGCGGCGGGCAACAGCAGCAATAACAATGACAATGCCCCCAGCTACCCGGCCGATTACAATCTCCCAAATGTGATTTCCGTGGCGGCAACGGATGATGCCGACACCCTGGCCGGTTTTTCCAACTTCGGCGCCAACAGTGTGGACCTGGGGGCGCCGGGGGTGCGCATCCTGAGCACCGTGCCTGGCAATGCTTATGCCAGCTTTAACGGCACCTCCATGGCGGCGCCGCATGTGACAGGTGTTGCGGCGCTGGTGATCGCCAGCAACCCGGGCATCGGC
>DRKQ01000208.1 GCA_011051685.1 Gammaproteobacteria bacterium | reverse complement strand
GCACGTCATAGCGCACGTCCAACTCCAGCTTTGGCAGCACCATGTAGCCAAAATGCACGTAGTAGCCGTTGGCCTTGTCTTCGGGCAGGATGTTGAAGCCCGCTTTAGCGGTGCCGGCATTGTTCATCGCACCCACCACCGCACCGCCATCGGTTCCGTTGAATATCATGCCGTCGGCCATGATGTACTCGGCAGCGGCGCGAATCTTGTTCCTGCGAAAGGTCAGACCAAGACCATTGCGGGTGCGATCGTAGGAGCCCTCCGTCTGCGTGGCCCCGGTCAGCAGGGTGCGTTTTCCAGTCTGGTACCAGGCAAACAGCTTCAGGCTCTCGACACGCCCGCCCTGGCCGGCAAACACCTTCTCGGTCGACACGTAGTAATAGGAATCCAGCTCACCATTGTTATCACCACGCGCAATACCGTTACCATTGCCAAACATGAGGGCATAACTGGTATTCCAGGCGCCGGTTTTAAAGGTGTCAAAGATCTGCACACCGATATCACGGAAGGCGCTGACCGGGCCATTGGGGGCATTGACGTTACCGGCCACCGAGCCATCGCTGTCGAAGAAGCGCTCTAACAATAACTGGTTGGTGACATTGGTGAAGTTCACGTAGTCGAATACGTGAATGGCCTGCAACCCCTCTTCCGCGCCCGGCGTCTTGAACTGCCCGGCGCGAATGCGCGCGCCGGGGATATAATTAAATGTTACGCTGGCATCGGTAATCTTCGCCGCGCCCTTACCGCCCGCGGGCCAGGTGATACCGTTACTGCCGAACTCAGCCAGAAAGAAATAATTGATTTTGGAATTCAGCGGGAAACCTGTGCCACGCACACCGATACGCGCGCGGGCAATACTGAACTGTTTGTTACTGGAAAGCTGTGGCGCAATTTGATTGAATTGTGCCTCCTGCCCTTTCCAAGGGCCTGCCTGCAGATCCGTGCCGTCAGTGGCGCGATAGGTTGGTTGCAAAAATCCCCACAGCTTTGCACGCGGCGCCGTACCCGGTTTTTCCGCCCCTTGAAGCATTAACCAGTTCGCGGCTTCCGCCTGCAGTGTGACCGCCATGCCCGTGGCGCATGCCGCTACCAGGGCCATACTTCTTAAAGCCAATTTCATTGTTGTCTCCCTATTTATTTCTTTTTTATCACTTGCCACTGGCGCTTGCCGCCAATGGTTTCATCACGGCTTGATCAGCACATAGCCCTCATCGATCAACTCCAGAATCCGCACCACGCCTGGGCCAGTACTGGCGGCAAGTGGATTGATCTCCGGCACATGGCCCAGTTTTTTGGTCATACTCTTGATGGTGTTGCTGCAGGCGAAAAAATCGACATCAGCGCTATCGGACAGGGCCTGGATGCGCCCCTTGTTGGCGTTGTCGGCAAACAGCAGGCGCAAGCCGGGACCAAAGGCGACGATCTCGATGGCCACCTTGTCGGGGCCGTATTCCTTGATCAGATTATTGGCAACGTTCAATACCAGCGTCTGCTTGAAGGGATTGGGATCGGAAATCTGCAGAACGATCTTCCTCTCCACAAATGGCTTGTCGGCGGCAAACGCCCCCTGAATACTGCCCATCGACAGCATCAGCAGAACCAGCAGCGACGACCATTTGGCTGCATGCTTTGACATTTTTCTCCTCCTAGAAAAAAACATTAGTAGTTATTAATATTCAGGAAGACCGGAGGGCATCCCTGTTTTTTCCCGACTCACCAATACAACATTGCTTGGCTTGCGGGAGTAGACGCGGCGTTTTTACGTTTTATTCCAAGCGATCTTTTTCATTGCGCGGCAGGGAAAAATGTCGGAACGTTAGGGAATAATTGCCGGGGATGCTGCGTCACTTAATGAATACGGCAAGCAGATAATCCACAATAAAAACAACCGGCATCAGGAAGAGGGGTGGCGCAGTGAATCCATTGAAGATATTCAGCCGACATGGCGAGATGAAAAGATCACTGGGCACGTTCCGGCCGCGCCTGTACCGACTGGCCTATTCCTGGAGCCATGATCCCTCGCTGGCCGATGAGCTGACCCAGGAGGCCCTGACCAAGGCCTTGCGCAAGCTGCACCAGGTCCGTCAGCCGGAAACCCTGGACCGCTGGCTGTTCGGCATCCTCGCCAATTGCTGGCGCGACCATTTCCGCCGCCAGCGGCCGATGGACGATATCGACGATTGCCCCCTGCGCGACGACAACACCCCCGAGCGGCAGCACGAGCAGCAACGCCTGGTCGGCACGGTACGCCAGGCCATTGGGCAATTGCCGGAAGGACAGCGACAGGCCATCACCCTGGTCGATCTGGAAGGGTTCAGCTACGCCGAGGTGTCGGACATCCTGCAGATTCCCATTGGTACGGTGATGAGCCGCCTGTGCCGGGCGCGCAGGGCGCTGGCTGGAAACCTGATCGAATACAAGCCGCGGGCGACCGGGGAGGTCGGCCACATCAGGAGAATCTCATGAGTCAGTCTGAGAAATTTTCGGACGAATTTCTGAATGCCTTCATCGATGGCGAACTGGACGAGGCGGAAAGGGAGCAACTGCTGGATATCCTGCGCCACGACGAGGCACTGAATGCCCGCGTCTGCGATCTGCAAAAGGTGCGCGAACTGCTGCAGCACGCCTACCGGCAGCCGCCGGAACCGACCCGGCAGCGCCCGGACCCGGGCCGGGGCAAGTGGCCACGCCTCGGCACCGGCATCGCAGCCAGCGTCCTTCTCAGCCTGGGCGTCGCCATGGGCTGGGCCCTGCACGGGCAGCAGCAACCCCAGGGCGGCCTGCTGGATATCGCCCAGTCGATGCAGCTCGACCCGCGTCAAACGGCGGCCCAGTCAACCTGGCGCGTGGTGCTGCACGTGACCACCGCCGACCCCTACCGTCTCAAGACCGTGCTCGACGAGGCGGAGGACCTGCT
>DRKQ01000207.1 GCA_011051685.1 Gammaproteobacteria bacterium | reverse complement strand
TGTTTCGTGTGAAGTGCTATATTGGCCGTAATACCGCCGTTTTCCCGGCGGAATTTGCGTGGCCAAGGGATGGGTGTGATGAAAAGCACAGGGATTTTTGTCGTCATGAAACAAGCGCGGCGCATCCTGTCGCTGATTTTCCTTTTTCTGCCTGTCGTGGCGCCGTTGGCCAGTGAGCCGACGGCGGACATTTCCCTGCCGACCCCTGTCGTCCCGGCGCCGCCACGCCTGGCGCTGGAGGCCTTGCTCGGCGGCAAGGCCGTGATCAATGTCAATGGCCGCCGCGTGGTGCTGGCGGTGGGCGAACGCAAGCCCTCCGGGCTGTATTTGCGCTCACTCGAGGGTGCTGTGGCGAGGGTCGATTTCGAGGGCCGGCAGTATCGCCTTCGCCTGGGGCAGGGGCCCATCAGCACCCGCTATGCGAAACCCCTGCGGGAAAGCGTCACCATCGCCCCGGATCCGCAGGGCATGTATCACACGCCGGGAGCCATCAACGGCCAGCCGGTGCAGTTCCTGGTGGACACCGGCGCCACTACGGTGGCGATGAATGCGCGTGAGGCACGGCGCCTGGGCGTGGACTATCTGCTGCGTGGCCAGCCGGTGATGGTGAATACGGCCTCCGGCCGCAGCCAGGGCTGGTTTGTCGAACTGGACGAGGTCAGCGTCGGCGGCATCAAGGCGCACTCGGTTGGCGCGGTGGTCATGGACGGCGGTTTTCCCCAGCGGATATTGCTGGGTTTGTCTTTTCTCAATCGTCTGCAGATGCAGCACAAAGGCCTGTTGCTGGAGCTGCGGGAGAAATATTGAGCGGCTTTTTCGCCGTCTTTTTCGCATTTTTGTAGGGAGATTCCTACAGATTTTTTCTCTTTTTACGCGGCGAGATAACTGCTTGTCTCCGTTAAAGTTCATTGCCTGCCAGCCGCTGTATTCACTGAAAGAGCAAGCGGGATTATCAAGGCATGGCAAAAGACTCATGGATACGCATCTACTGGCCGGGTTTTCTTTTCCTGCCTGCCGCCGGGATTATCGGCTTCTGGCCCGGGCAGATGGTGGTTTATGCGGTGTTGCTGGGATTGAGCGGGCTGTGGCTGATCCACGTCCGCCAACTGAGCCATCGACAGGTGGCGCGTGAGGCGCAGGCCGACAAGGCGCTGCACTTTTCCACCAGGCTGCATGAAGACTTTCAGCAGATTATGCAGCGCTCCGCCGAGGAAATGGAGCAGCAGTTCGATCACCTGGACCGGGAATTGCTGCAGATGCAGAGCCTGCAGGGGGATGCGATCAGTGGACTGATGCAGAGCTTTGCCGGGCTGGAAAGCCAGTCCCGTGATCAGGAGGCGCTGACGCGCTCACTGGTGGCGCGGGTGGCGGAGAACACCGGCGATGGCTCCGGCATCAGTACGCTGGCCGGCGAGGCGGCGGAGCTGGTGCAGATGTTCGTCGAAAGCATTATCGCCATGCGGGACGGCAGCGCCGAAATGGTCAATGTGTTCATCGAAATGAAGGAACAGATCAGCACGGTGGAGAAAATGCTTGGCGAGATCGACGGTATCAGCTCGCAGACCAACCTGCTGGCGCTGAATGCGGCCATCGAGGCTGCCCGTGCCGGTGAGGCGGGCAGGGGTTTTGCGGTGGTGGCCGACGAGGTGCGGGCGCTGTCACTGCGCAGCAATGAATTCAGCAACCAGATTCGCGCCGAATACGCCAAGACGCGCGACAGCATGGATCAGGCCAGCGTCATCGTTGCGCGCATGGCCTCACGTGACATGGAAATGACATTGAATTCCAAGGACCGGGTGGCGGAACTGATGCAGGAAGTGACAAATATCAATGCCGGCATGGCAGATCAGCTGCGTGAGGTCTCAGATATGTCCGAAGAAATCGGACAGAATGTGGCCATTGCCGTGCGTTCACTGCAATTCGAGGATATGACGCGGCAGTTGCTCGATCATATGCGTAAGCGGTTACAGGCCTTTCACGAATTTCTCGATACCGTTGATGGCCTGCGTTCGGGACTATTGTCTGATGAGGGTATCGAGATTGAGCGGCAGCTGCAGGAGCGGCTTGCCCGGTTGCGGGTGAATTTTGACGAGTCAGCGGAGATGCTTGAACGGTCCCCAATCCACCAGCAGAACATGGATGAGAGCGAAGTGGAGTTGTTTTGAGATGGCTAAGATATTGGTTGTGGATGACGAGGCGCAGGTGCGTGGCATGTTGGTGAAGATGTTGTCGGTGGAGCATCATGAGGTCATTGAGGCGGAGAACGGGACGCAGGGCTGTAAAAAATACCGCAAGCACCGACCGGATCTGTTGATCACGGACCTGGTGATGCCGGAAAAAAACGGCATCGACATGATTCTGGAGCTGAAGAAAGAGTTTCCGGCGATTCGCATCGTGGCCATCTCGGGTGGTGGTGGAATCACCGGTTCGTTCGACTATCTGCCCATTGCGAAGCTGGTTGGGGCGCTGCACATCTTGCAGAAGCCCTTTACCCTGCAAGCGCTGAAGTCTGCGGTGGCGGAGGCGCTGGAGGTGCCTGAGGTTCATTGACAGATGCTTGAGCAGCTCTGCTTTTCGAGTGTTGAAAGAGGTGGGATGCCTTTTTCGGCGACCTGTTAACCGGCCTGGCAAGGCCGCGCAAGAAGAAGGCCCATGGCAGAGTTACCGGAACAACTGCTGACAAAAAACCTGCGTATTCTGGTGGTGGACGATGATCCCTTCATCTTGCAGGAGATCGCCCTGCACCTGATGGGCGCCGGTTACCGGGTGGAAACCGCCGAAAGCGCCGCGCAGGCGCTGGAAAAGATGGATTCCTTTCACCCCAAGATCGTCTTGACCGACTGGATAATGGAAGGCATGGATGGCCTCGAACTGTGCCGCCAATTGCGCCAGCGGAAAAACGGCCGCCTGCTCTATATCATCCTCTTGACCTCCCACGATGCCGAAGACTCACTGGTCAAGGCCTTTAACGCCGGCACCGATGACTATATCCCCAAACCGGTATCGCCACGCATCTTGCTGGCCCGGGTGCAGGCCGGTGCGCGTCTGGCGCGCCTGCAGCTTGAGGTGGAGCAGGCACGCCGCGAACAGGCCGAGCGTGAGCGCATGGCACAACAGATTCAGCGTGCGCACAAGATGCAGGCGATTGGCACGCTGACCGGTGGTATTGCACATAATTTCAATAATTATCTGGCCGCTATTCTTGGTTATAGTGAGCTGGCAAGGGAAATGTTCCCCGGCATTGGCGACGGTCAGCTGGACGAGTTTCTAGATAATATCCAGCAGGCCGGTAACGAGGCGCGTGATCTGGTGGTCAGTCTGCGCTCTTTCAGCAATGGTGGCAGTGAGTCGCGTAAGGTGCCCCTGCTGGGCGTCATGCTCGACGATATCGTGCGCATGCTGCAACCGGTGATGACGGCCAGCATCCGGCTGAAAGCGGATTTTGACAAGGATGTCCCGCTGGTTCTGGTGAGTCAGGACCAGATGTATCAGATGATGATGAGTCTTTGCATCAATGCCCGCGAGGCGATGGATGGGGTGGGGGAAATAAGCCTGTGCTTGCGATATGTGCATGATGTGCATGCTTGCTGCGCCTCTTGCCATGAGTGGCTGCATGATGATTACCTCGAGCTGTCCGTCTGCGACAGTGGGCGGGGCATCGATGCCGAGACCTTGCAGCGGGTGTTCGATCCCTTTTTCAGCAGCAAGGATGTGGGGCGGGGCACCGGACTTGGTCTGTCGGTGGTGCATGGCATCCTACATGGCTGTGGTGGGCATATCCTGGTTGATTCGGAGGTCGGCAAGGGAAGCTGTTTCCGCCTGTTGTTCCCCGTCGATCCCTCGATGGCGCAAACTGCCGACACAGGTTCAACAGGGACTGAATGATGAACGACCCCGGTGAACCGCCTTCTCCGCTTTCTTCCCCTGTCCACGGCTTGGCGTTGCCGCGCTCGGCCGCCAATCTTCGCTTGCTGATTGTCGAGGATTCCGAACTCGACACCGAGCTGCTGCTGCGGGAATTTCATAAAGCGGATTTTTCTCCCGTTTATCGCCGAGTCGATGATCGGGCCGCTCTGCAGGAGGCGCTGAAGGAAAAGTGGGACCTGGCGATTAGCGATTTTCAGCTGCCGGGATTCGATGGCCTGGCCGCCGTAATGATCCTGCGGCAGGCTGATCCTGATCTGCCGGTGATCATGGTTTCCGGGCGTATCGGCGAGGAAACCGCGGTGGATATCATGCGCGCCGGTGCGCGTGATTGCGTCATGAAGGACAATCTCCAGCGCCTGATGCCGGTGGTGATGCGCGAGCTTCGGGAGGCTGAACAGCGCCGTGCGCGCCGCAAGGCTGAGACGGCGCTGCGGATCAGCGAGCAGCGTTTCAGTGAACTGGCGGAAAATATCGATGAGGTCTTCTGGCTGGCGTCGCCGGACTGGACGCACAGCTTTTACGTGAGCCCGGCGTTCTACGCTATCTGGGGCTGGCAGCGCGATGACGCCGCCGATGCGGACTTGCCGCGACCCTGGCGGGACGCCATCCATGCCCATGATCTGCCGATGATCGAGGCCAGCATCCAGCAGGCCGGCGGTGACGCGGGAAACACGGTGGAGTTTCCGGAGTTTCGTGTCATCCGCCCCAGTGGCCATGTGCGTTGGATCAAGTCACGCGCCTATCCGGTGCGCGACAAAGATGGCGAGGTGGTGCGTTTTGCGGGCACCGCCAGGGACATCACCACCCGGCGCAATGCGGAAGAATCACTGCTGCGCAGCAACCGGGCCCTGCGTGCCCTGAGCGCCTGTAACCAGGCGCTGGTGCGGGAAACGGATGAAATGGATTTCGTCGCCGAGGTGTGTCGCATCATCGTGGAGATATCCGGCTATTGCGCCGCCTGGGTGGATTATGTCGAACCGGGGCAGCCTGACGGGCTGCGGCGGGTTGCCTGCTCGCGTCCGCAAGGCGCGGTTGATGCTGCGGACGACATGGCGCGGATTCAGCAGCA
>DRKQ01000206.1 GCA_011051685.1 Gammaproteobacteria bacterium | reverse complement strand
TTGCGCTCATCGTATAACCGGCTTTCCAACGCAGGTGGCCCGTAGGAGCGCCAGTTTGTAGTGACATACTTACGCTCCTCCTCGACGAGAAAGGTCTCCTCCACGGTCGGCTTCAATTTAAAACGATAAAAATTGGGGCCTGCTGAAAAATCACTAAGGGATGAAAACTCAAACTCCATTTCAATGGCATCGGTGTGTTTGGGGCCATTATGCAAAAAACTGTCTGCACCACCATTCTCCAGAATGAAGGCCTGCAAATTCCTGTGTGCCATGGCCATTAGCAGGCGAAACACCTGAATCAGGTTGCTCTTGCCCGCGCCATTGGCGCCAATGATGATATTCAGCGGCTTGAATTCAAAGGACTCTAGTTCACGGATGGACTTGAAGCCCCGAATACGGATACTTTTAATTGCACCTTTCATGTCTGGTCCGGCAGGGTGGGCATGTTTTATTACCGTCTCAAAATAGT
Source organism: Gammaproteobacteria bacterium (assembly GCA_011051685.1). Lineage (GTDB taxonomy): Bacteria > Pseudomonadota > Gammaproteobacteria > SZUA-152 > SZUA-152 > SZUA-152. The sequence goes on along the minus strand of DRKQ01000206.1, from coordinate 3,200 downwards.
CTGGTAGGGTGGGCTCGTTTTATGTGTCCACACGGTTGACCCACATTCCGCGTGGGCATGAAAAGCCTGCCCACCCTACCTGGCTGAGCGCCGAAGAATGTGTAACACCGCAGAGCGGTGCGACAAGTTTAAACTGGGGGAGGTTCACTTTGAACCCTTAAATCCCCACCCTACTTGGCTCACCTCAACCTACGGGCTGTATTAAATCTACTGCACCAACTTCTTGTGCCCGCGCAAAAAGAGCATTGTATTTTGCTTCTTGAATACGACCTTCTTCATGGTATTTTTTAAGGACCATATAGGGATTAAGCAACAACACATAACTATATTCGCCAGAGGCTCCCTCTTTGGCATCAATAAACCCTAAACTAGCCAAGTTCTTCATTCTGTTTTTCCATGTGGATACAGCCCTTTGACCTGAAAAACCGGATTCAAATGCCATTTCTTCTTGGCTCTTTATTTCAATAAATGATTCATCAAAAACACGACACCACAAACTGAAATATACTCCAGAAATCGGTTTAGATTTCTCAGCAAGGTTATCTGCTATTTGGAAAATAATAGGCATAGTCCTAGGGATAGTAGTGTAACCATCATTTTCCTTTCTATTCCATATTTTGTTCGGGTCTAGGTCCCCCCACAATTGCTTACGCAATGCCCGTTTCTTCTTCTGTATTTTTGACGCTCTAGTGCCAGCTTGTTTTTTGTTCATACCTAAACCCTTGCATGTAAATTCGGGTTGGTTAAAAGGTAGAGTTTTGGAGGTTCTACCAAAATCATATTTCCCCAACTAATCGACAGTTTTGGAGGCTGAGCTTTTGGTGTAAATACGATCTAACCAACTTAGAGGCCATCTTATCATTTTTCTTTTATTATTCAATGAGTTAATAATATCAAGACCGCCAAGAAATTCAGATTTCGCAATCATTTCACCTTTATAAGACTCCCTGACAATTGCATCTCACCCTCTGAGCTGTAATTATCAGTCACTAGAAGTCCTGACTTTCTAAATTAATTCAATACCTTACAACGGCTTGGTAGTGCTCATGGTTTCATAGTGCTCTAACGTGCTCATTGTGCTCCGGTGCTCCTGGGTTCGTAAGGGGGGATATGGCATAGCCTAATTTTAGTTAGCGGTAAGTGTGATCTGCTCAATTGCATCACGTTAGCGCATGTTATTATTAGTGCTAATGTTGGAATTTCATGGCCCTGATTTCTTCAATAACCAGCAGGGTAGACACAAAAAACGCATCCACCCCACAAAATCAATCCTTCGGCGGCGGCGGCGCCAACACCTCCCGCGACCCATTCGACTGCAATTCACCCACGACACCCGCCGCTTCCATCTCCTCAACCATTCGCGCGGCACGGTTGTAACCGATCTTCAAGCGCCGCTGCACGCCGGAAATGGAGGCCTTGCGCGTTTCGGTGACGATCTTCACGGCCTCGTCGTAGAGCGGGTCGGACTCGCCTTCGCTGTCACCACCGACACCGGGCAGGCCGCCCATGTCGGTGCCGGCGGGTGGGCCCTCCAAAATCTCGTCGATGTATTCGGGGGCGCCGCGGCCGTGCCAGTCTTTCACCACGCGGTGCACTTCGGCGTCGGAGACGAAGGCGCCGTGCACGCGCATGGGGATGCCAGTACCAGGGGGCAGGTAGAGCATGTCGCCGTGGCCGAGCAGTTGTTCGGCGCCGCCCTGGTCGAGGATGGTGCGTGAGTCCACCTTGGCGGAGACCTGGAAGGCGATGCGGGTGGGGATGTTGGCCTTGATCAGGCCGGTGAGCACGTCCACCGAGGGGCGCTGCGTCGCCAGTATCAAGTGCATGCCGGCGGCGCGGGCCTTTTGCGCCAGGCGGGCGATGAGTTCTTCGACCTTCTTGCCCACCACCATCATCATGTCGGCCAGCTCGTCCACCACCACGACGATCTGCGGCATGGGTTCGAGGTAGCGCACGTCGTCCGGTTCGAGGGGGGTGAACAGGGGGTCTTTGATGGGCTCGCCGGCGTCGCTGGCGTCTTTTACCTTGCGGTTGAAGCCGGCGACGTTGCGCACGCCGAGGGTGGCCATGAGTTTGTAGCGGCGTTCCATTTCCGCGACGCACCAGCGCAGGGCGTTGGCGGCCTCTTTCATGTCCGTGACCACCGGCGCCAGCAGGTGCGGGATGCCTTCGTACACCGACAGCTCCAGCATTTTCGGGTCGATCATGATCATGCGCATGTCGTTGGGGGTGGCGTTGTAGAGCATGGACAACACCATGGCGTTGAGGCCCACGGACTTGCCGGAGCCGGTGGTGCCGGCCACCAGCAGGTGCGGCATCTTGCCCAGATCGGCGACCACCGGGTTGCCGCTGATGTCCACGCCCAGGGCCATGGTCAGCGGCGATTTCTTGCACGCCTGCTCGTAGGCGGTGGACTTGATGACCTCGGACAGGCGCACGATTTCGCGCACTTCGTTGGGGATCTCCAGGCCCACAGTGGGCTTGCCGGGGATCACTTCCACCACGCGTACGCTGATGGCGGACAGGGAACGCGCCAGGTCCTTGGCCAGGTTGGTGATGCGGCTGGCCTTGACGCCGGGCGCGGGGGCCAGTTCGTAACGGGTGACCACTGGGCCGGGGTGTACGGCGACCACTTCCACCTCGACGCCGAAGTCGGCCAGCTTCAGTTCCACCTGGCGCGACACCGCCTCCAGCGCCGCGGCGGAGACGTCGGACTTGCGCTCGTCAGCGGGGTCGAGCAGGGCCAGCGGCGGCAGGGTGCCTTCCACCGGGGCGTCGAACAGCGGCACCTGGCGCTCCTTTTCCTCGCGCTCGGAGACCACCGGTTCCTTTTTCATCACCGGCTCGATGCGCGGCGGCTTGCGCTTGGCGACCTTCTTCTTGCTGACCTTGACCGATGCCTCGCGCTGGCGGCGCGCGCGGCGGGCCTGCAGGTTTTCACGGAATTGCCAGATGCGATCGCGGATGCCTCCGAGGATGTTGAGGGTCAGGCGGCCGGTGCTGTCCATCAGCCAGAACCATGACAGGCTGGTGAGCAGGGTCACGCCGCTGAGGAACAGGGCGACCAGAAACAGCGTGCTGCCCACCGGGTTGAGCACGCCCACCATGCCGCCGCCGACCACATCGCCCAGCACCCCGCCGGAGCCCACCGGCAGGTGCGAGAAATCGGCGAAGTGCAGCGCCGCCAGGCCGGTGCCGGC
>DRKQ01000205.1 GCA_011051685.1 Gammaproteobacteria bacterium | reverse complement strand
GTTTTGAATGCCGTATCGATGGCGGTGTTTACGCCGCATGTGCCAGTCCGGAAAATTATACTGGGCTGTCCGTGGGTAGCCACACTTTCGAGGTGCGCTCTATTGACGCGGTGGGTAATACCGATCCGACACCGGCAAGCATTGCTTGGGTAGTCACAGCAACACAAGAAATTGGAAATCCGTTTCCCGTTGAGGTTACGCCAACACCCGAATTCAGCGCCAGTGCCGCCTACGATGGAATCCATTGGCTGGTGGGGATCTTCAATAAAGACCTGAATGGGGTTGCTGGCTCGTATTTCTCTGCGCGGCTGGTTGATTCTGGCGGATCCCTGGTAGGCTCGCGGATAGACCTCAGTAGCAATGCCATCAACAGCAGCGATTTATTCTCTCCTGTTGTGGCCTTCGATGGCACCAACTACCTGGTGGTATGGAGCGATAATTCAAACGCCCCCAATAATGATATCTATGGCCAGTTTATCGATACCTCAGGCAACAAGGTGGGCAGTTCTTTTGCAATCAGTCAGGCAGCCGGCCAGCAACGCCTGGGGGGCGTAGTCTTCGATGGCACAAATTATTTCGTGGTGTGGGGGGACTATGATCGTTTGGCCCAGTACGACCGGTACATCTATGGTCAGTTTGTCTCACCTTCGGGCACGCTGGTGGGATCGGAAATCAAGATCAGCACCAACAAGGCGCGGTTTCCCGCCGTTGCATTTACCGGGTCGGATTTGCTGGTGGCCTGGATAGCCGACAGCAACGATACCGATGTCGTAGCCAGATACGTGGCAGCGGACGGTACCCTGGGAAGCGAATTCACCGTTAATGCCAATTCCACGCTCAGTGATAATTCGCCCTCCCTGGCATGCGATACCTCAAGCGGCAATTGCCTGGTGGTCTGGATGGAGGAATATGATGTCACGAACAAGCGATGGGATGTGTTTCATCAGTTGCTATCTCCCACGGGGACGCCCATTGGGCTCAGTCCCGATCTAACCGCTGCATCAGGTAATAAGAATTTTGCCAGTGTTGCCTTTGATGGAAACAATTTCCTGGTCACTTGGACCGATTTCAGTAATGACGCCAATGTGGATCTTGTCTGCGATGCGGCTGAGGCCAGTTGTCTGGATGTTTATGGTCAGTATATCGACACAACAGGTTCGCCATCAGGTGCAGAATTTGCAATCAATACCGAGCCGCGCAACCAGCTGGGATTCCTGGCCGGTTATGGAGGCGGAAAATATCTTGTGCTCATCGATGATGGCATCACCATGGGTTCCCAGGGATTTACGAATGATGATGTCTACGGGCAGTACCTAAGTCCGTCAACCCCGCAGCAAACCGGTGTGCTTTTCGATGCGCCCGTTGCAGGGGTCAACTACCAAACCGCAACACAATCAGGTGTCACTGATGCGCAAGGTCAGTATGCCTATTTACCCGGTGAAAAGGTGAGCTTTTCCATTGGTGATATCGTTTTCCCGGCAACAGATGCGGGCCCGGTAGTGACGCCCCTTGATATGATCGGCGTGACTGACCTGACGAATACTTCGGTGATCAATATCCTGCGCTTGCTTCAGTCCCTGGATATCGATGGCGATCCGACAAACGGTATTACCATCGATCCCGCGGCACATACGGCCGCAAGTGGACTGTCTATTGCCTTCGATAGCGCAACATTTGCTACGGATGTGGCAAGCCTGGTGGCCAATTCAGGCTCGGTGAACACGTCCTTGATCGACGGGGCGACAGCGGTCAGTGCCTTCAAACAATCATTGAGCACCCAGACCATCGATTGGGCGCGTTATCTCAACCTGGCAGACCGCCGGCAATGGAACTACCTCGTTACCCAGGGAGGTGTGCAAACCGGCACCGTCTATGAATACACCGTCAATGGTACAGCGAATGGACAGGACGTCTACATTCATGGCTGGACACCATCCTGGTCAACCTATCTTGAATACTATTTACGAGATCTGTCCAATGGTTTGCTAACGATCGGTTTCCAGGAGGGAGGCGGAGACATATTTTTTGCGACACCTACGATGATTGGATGCAGTAATCTTTATGTACCATGCACTGTGGCCGGCAGCCTCAATGGTATGAACTACTCTTTTACCTTTGAAAACGAACTGGACAAGATTACGGTACCGGCAGGTACATATAACGACTGCATAAAAACGACCCAGACCGATAATATTGGCACTGAAAATCGCATTGCCTGGTATTGCCGGGATACTGGAGCAGTCAAAAATGTGAAGGTTGGTGAATTTTTCTATGAGCTTGAATCCATTACCAAGCATGCACCGACAGCCCCCCCATACTGGGTTACAGGCACAATTACTTTGCCGGCGAGTGTTACAAACCAGGAATGGTTTGTGGGAATCGATACAGATTTGGATGGTAATAATGGCCTTGTCGCCTTTCAACAGGGTACGGTGACAGGGAACAGCTTCAGTTATTCCATTCATCTGCCCGTCTCCGGTAATTTTTATGTATTCGCGGAAGTTAATGTAGCTGGAACACAGCTAGGTCCTTGGGAAACGGGTGATTATGTCGGAGAGGCCTGCGGAGATCGTCTTACCGCTACTGAATGTACCGTCACTATCAGTGCAGATAGTGTCATTGATTTTTCGCTTTCTGTCATGCCATAGTTTGTGCTCATGCACACACCAGGGCGTCGGCCAAGTCCATGATCCAGGTAGTAAGCCCCTAGCAGGAAAAACCCCATTTGTTTGTTATAGTCTGGCGTATTGCCCTGTGGCTTACGTCGGACTGCACAAACAATGAACAATCACCCGCGTCTTATCCATTGCTTTTTTACCCTGCTGTTGTGTTTGGGCACCTATGTCCATGCAGCCGATGTTCCCCCGCGTGCCGCCATTGCCACGGCACATCCCCTGGCTACCCGGGCGGGACAGGAAATCCTTGAGGCCGGCGGCAACGCCTTCGATGCCGCGGTGGCGGTGACCGCCGTGTTGGGTGTGGTGGAGCCCTACGGTTCCGGGCTGGGGGGCGGTGGTTTCTGGCTGTTGCATCGTGCGTCCGACGGTATGCAGGTCATGGTGGACGGGCGCGAGAAGGCGCCCATGGCGGCGCACCGCGATCTGTATCTGGATGACAAGGGCGAGGTGATTCCCGGCGCTTCCATCAATGGACCCCTGGCGGCGGGGATTCCCGGGGTGCCGGCGGCCATGGCGCACATTGCCAAAAAGTATGGCCGCCTGCCTCTAGCCACCAGCCTGGCGCCGGCGATCCGCCTGGCGCGTGAGGGTTTCGCAGTGGACGAACAATACCGGCGTTACGCCAAACTGCGTCTGCAAACCCTGCAACGCTTTCCGGCCACGGCGGAGATTTTTTTACATAAAAACGCTGTGCCGTCCCTGGGGTATGGGCTCCAGCAGCCGGACCTGGCCAATACCCTGCAGAGCATCGCCGCTGACGGCGGTGAGAGTTTTTATCGTGGTGATCTGGCCAAGCGCCTGGTGGTGGGTGTGCAGGCGGGCGGCGGTATCTGGTCGCTGGAGGATTTGCGCCAGTACCGTATCGTGGAGCGCGCCCCCATTCGCACGGAATATCGGGGCATGAAACTGATCTCCGCCGCGCCGCCGTCTTCCGGTGGCGTCGCCCTGGCCAGCATGTTGCAGATGCTCGGGCAATTCGATGTGGATGGAATGCCCGAGGCCGACCGTGTCCATGTGATGATCGAGGTCATGCGCCGTGCCTACCGTGACCGGGCGGAGTACCTGGGGGACAGCGATTTTGTGGAGGTGCCCGTAGTGCGACTCACCAGCGCCGCCTATGCCAAACAGCTGGTGAAGGGCATCCGTATGGACAAGGCCACCCCCAGCGCGGCCTTGAGACCGGTGGGACAGCCCGGTGGCGCCGGTACGGACACCACGCACTTTTCCATTCTCGATGCCGAGGGCAATCGTGTCGCCGCCACCATGAGCATCAATTATCTGTTTGGTTCCGGTTTCGTGGTGCCCGGCACCGGCTTTCTGCTGAACGACGAGATGGATGATTTTTCAGCCAAGCCCGGCGTACCCAACGCCTACGGACTGGTGGGCGCCGAGGCCAATGCCATCGAGCCTGGCAAGCGGCCCCTGTCCAGCATGTCGCCCACCTTCTTGGATGATGATCGCGGCGTGGCGATCCTGGGCACCCCCGGCGGCAGCCGCATCATCACCATGGTGTTGCTGGGCGCCCTGCAGTATGCGGCGGGGGCTGATGCCGAGACGATCGTGGTGCGACCGCGTTTTCATCATCAATACCTGCCCGATGTCGTCATGTACGAGGATGGCGCATTTTCTGCGGATACGGAGCAGGAGCTGAGCTTGCGTGGTCATATGTTGAAAAAACAGCTGTCACCCTATGGCGGGGGCTTTGGTCACTATGGCAACATGCAGGCCGTTGTCTGGGATCGGCAAAAGAATCGGGTCGATGCAGCCAGCGACAAACGGGGCATTGGCGCCGCCAGTGTCTTTGTGCAGACAAAGACGGCCAAAGAGGCTAACGGAAAGTAGTAATGATTTTCGGATTCAATACATCGGCCCCATTACTGGATGAGGCCAGCGAGGCCTGGCTGTTCGATGTCTTCCATTGGTTGCATACCCATTGTCCCGTGGCGCGTCCCGCCACGGAAACCGGCCTGGTGTTTCCCGACAACGCACACTTCCCCGGTCGTGAAACCAGTATCGAGGGCATGGCGGCATTGATTTTTTCTCAGGTCAAAAGCTATGCCGGAATAGACAGCCTGCCCACGCAATTGCTCGATGAACAGGGTGAAGGCCGCGTCCTGCCCGGTAACGATCAGGAGCAGTCCCCGTCTTTGCCGGATGCCACCCCGCCCCTGACGTTTCATTATCACTCGCACACACTGAACGACCCGCAGGTGCTGATCGCCTCCTTTGCCCATCAGATCGCATTTCAGCGGCTTTCCCGACTGAGCGAGCCACCACCCGGCGGCGACGAAAACCGACCACATACGGCCGAACTACTGGCGGTGTGCATGGGTTTCGGGGTGATCATGGCCAATACCGCCAATACCCGGAAAATACGTTCCTGTGGCAGTTGCAGTGGGCCGGCGGTGGAGCGGGAATCCTTTTTGTCACAATACGACATGACCTATGCCCTTGCCGTCGACGCGGCATTACACGGGCTGTCTGTCAACACGGCGACCTGCCAATTGAAGAACAGCCTGCGGCCCTTTTACAAAAAAGTACACAAGACACTGGGACGTGCGCAATTACCAGCAGGTCGCCAATTGGCGGCACTGCAACAAACCTTTTCCCCAAGCATGAGCAAAGGATAATGATGTAATGAAAAAAACGCTGGACGTGGTGGATGCGCACATTGCGCCGGAAGGCCATCTTGAGGTGTTGTCCAAGTACGAGGTGAGCAAGCTGCGAGATGCCAGCCAGGGGGAGTTGTACCGGCTGTTTCGCAATTGCTCCCTGGCTGTATTGAACAGCGGCAACAACATGGATGATGGCAAGGAATTGCTGGAGCGCTACAGTGATTTTGATATCCGTGTGATCCAGCGGGAGAGAGGCATCAAGCTGGAATTAAAAAATGCGCCGGCCTACGCCTTCGTGGACGGCAAGATCATCAGGGGTATCAACGAGCATCTGTTTGCCGTGTTGCGGGATGTGGTCTATGTCAGTAACGAGATCGACGACAATCCCAAATTTGATCTCGATACCTCGGATGGAATCACCACAGCGGTGTTCCACATTCTGCGCAACGCAAATATTCTCGATCCCATTTTGATGCCCAACCTGGTGGTGTGTTGGGGTGGACATTCCATTCAGCGCAACGAATACGATTACACCAAGGAAGTGGGCCACGAAATGGGGCTTAGGGGCATGAACATCTGCACCGGCTGTGGCCCCGGCGCCATGAAGGGGCCCATGAAAGGTGCCACCATCGGTCACGCCAAGCAGCGCATCAATGACGGTCAATACCTGGGCATTAGCGAGCCGGGGATCATCGCCGCGGAATCCCCCAATCCCATCGTCAACGAACTGGTGATCATGCCCGACATCGAAAAGCGCCTGGAGGCCTTCGTGCGCGTGGGGCATGGCATTGTGGTGTTCCCCGGTGGGGCAGGCACCGCCGAAGAGATTCTTTACATCCTGGGCATTTTGTTGCACCCGGAAAACAAGGATATCCCTTTTCCATTGATCCTTACCGGCCCGCAAAGCGCCAAGGATTACTTTGTGGGCATCAATCAGTTCATCCTCGATACCCTGGGCATCGAGGCCCAGCAGCGTTACAAGGTGATTATCGACGATCCTGCGCAGGTGGCGCGGGAGATGCTCACAGGCTTGGAAAAGGTGCGTGGTTTTCGGCGGGAGACCGGGGATGCCTTTTATTTCAACTGGCTGCTGCATATCGACCTGGCCTTCCAACAACCCTTTGCACCCACTCATGCCAATATGGCCTCCCTGGAATTGCACAGAGATCAGTCGGTGCACTCACTGGCGGCCAATCTGCGCCGGGCCTTTTCCGGCATCGTGGCGGGTAATGTAAAAGACGAAGGGATACGCGCCATCGAGCAACACGGACGTTTTGAGATCAAGGGGGATCCGGAGATCATGCAGTCGCTGGATACATTGCTTGCAGCCTTCGTGGAACAACAGCGCATGAAGCTGCCGGGCAAAAAATACACGCCCTGTTATCAGGTAGTCACCTAGCGGCCCGCCTGCGATTATTAAAATATTCTCTGTGGCTGTAAGAAGTGCTTATTATGCCGGAGTGGATGACGGGTGCTAGATTACGGGGCGACTCATTCAATGCATTACACTTTACACGCAACGCAACAATCAAAGAGGGATGGTTCATGAAAATTATCTTGTTGGGAGCCCCGGGCGCAGGCAAGGGAACGGTAGCGAAATTATTGACCCAAGTGGATGGCTCGGTGCAGATTTCCACCGGTGATATCCTGCGCGGGGCAGTACAAGCGGGTACCGAACTGGGCAAAAAGGCTGAGGCCTACATGAAGGCCGGCGATCTGGTGCCTGACGAACTGATCATGGACATCATGAAGGCCCGCCTCCAGGAACCGGACTGTGCAAAGGGCTTCCTGCTTGACGGCTTTCCACGCACCATTCCCCAGGCAGAGGCGCTGAAGAGCCTGCTCCAGGAGCTGGGCATCTCGCTGGATCTGGCGGTAAACCTGGAAGTGCCACGCGAAGTGATTCTCGACCGTCTCACCACACGGCGCACCTGTTCCAATCCGGAATGTCAGGCCATTTACAACATCAAGAGCAATCCGCCCAAGGTTGACAGTATTTGCGATATTTGCGGCAGCAAGGTGATTCAGCGCGAGGATGAAACCGAAGAAGCCATCACCCATCGTCTGGAAACCTACAATGAAAAGACCGCGCCACTTATCGGTTATTATGAAAAGGAAGGCTTGCTGATGAACGTCAACGCCACCTCCAGCGATACCGTGGTGAAGGCCATACGCGAGCGCCTGGGAATCTAGCTTCCGTAGGGTGGGTATGTGGTTTGTGCCCACGCGTTATCGCGCAGTTACCCTGTGGGAACAAACCACATACCCACCCTACGGGGTTGAAAGCGCATTGCATTCACACAAGGCCCGGGCTATGGTTAGCGGGCCTTTTTTATTATTGCGGTTAATTCAACGGGACATGCCAAGGAGGGAATCATCATGCAATACATGCGCATTTTAGTGCTGGGGATGGTCTTGTTCGGACTGTTGGGCGGCACGGCCGTTTACGCCGCGGGAAAATCCGCCACTTATCAAATGGCGGAAATCATGCATCGTTTGAAGCATTATCCCAGCCCGGTGGGCAAGGAGACGCTACACAGGATTGCTCAGTCAGATAGCGCCAGCAAGAACGAACGCACCATTGCCACCGCCATGATCAATCTCGAGCACCGGGTGGCGGCCGGAGACATCCAGAAACTCAAGGCCATCATCAACGACCCCAATGCCACTCCCCATGAGCGCGAGTTGGCGAGCATCGTGTTGAATCTGGATCATCGCCCCACGGCTGCGGACAAGGCCAAGCTGAAGGCCATGATGCAGTGACTTTGTGCTGCTATTTGAGTCCCAATGGATCGTTGGGATCGATGCCGTCCATGAAGCACTTTTTGCGATCGCTGTTGGTGACCTGGTAGACACGGCCGATCCAGTTGTTGATCATCGCCGCGCCGGTGTCGTGCCAGGTGTTGTGCAACAGGCGGCCAATCAATGCCTCGGGCAGCACAGGCAGTTCTGAGCCTGCGGCCAGTGCGGCGCGCACCCGGGCCTCGTGCTCGTGCAAAATGGCCTGTACCTGCGGGCGGAAATAATGCGCGGGGAAGGGCGGGTAGTCGTCGCGCTTGCCCGCGGCAAACAGCAATACTTCCCGCTTGTATTCCTTCAGCAGGCTGTGGATGTCGTATTCCGGGTGGCCCTGGAAATAGACGATGCGGAACAGGTCTTCGCTCACCGCCAGGTGCACGCCGGCCTCGGGGCTTTCCACCAGCACCCGCAGGCCGGCCGCCTCGAATTGCTCGCGGCTCACCTCGTTGTAACGCGAATGCGGCACGTCGAAGCGTGTGTTGACGTCGTTCACCAACGGGTGCGTGCGATCCACTACTTCATGTGAGAACACACCCCAACGTTTTTCCGGCAGGCGCCTTCGTTTCTGCTGATGACGGAACTGCAACACCGCGTGGGTGGCCAGGCAGGAGCAGAGGGTGGACGTGACGTTGTGGTATGACCAGTCGATGACCTCGATGAGCGGCTCCCAGAAGGGTTCGTCCGCCAGGTTGGGCTGGGTGACGTTGGCGCCGGTAATGATTAGCGCATCCAGGCCTTCTGCCTTGATGGCATCGAAGCTTTCGTAATAGTGCTGGATATGCGCCGCCGACTTTTCACCCCGCGGCAACTGGGGCAGGGTGAACAGGTGCATGTAGAACTGGGCGATCTGGTTGCTCTGGCTGACGATGCGCATGAACTGGCGCTCGGTGGCCTCCAGGGCGGCATCGGGCATCATGTTCAGCAGGCCGATGTGCATTTCGCGGATGTCCTGGTGCCGGGCGCGCTGGGGGTCCAGTACCGCGTCGCCTTCCGCGCGCAGACGGTCAAAGGTGGGCAGGGATGAATGGGCGACCAGGGGCATGTTGCTTCCTATTTGATGTTACTGTTTCGACCGTTATTAATTGTCTCAAAATAATTTCTACAGGGTTGTTTCCCCGTGTGGGAGCGCCTTTCCAGGCGCGATTCGCGCCTGGAAAGGCGCTCCCACCGAGTTTGACATTGTATAAGTGCGCTATGTGATAACTTGCCTTCACTCACTGACGTTTCAGGAACGCCCAATGTGACTAATTCTCAC
>DRKQ01000204.1 GCA_011051685.1 Gammaproteobacteria bacterium | reverse complement strand
TCGATATCGGCCATGGCAAACAGCTCGGCGGCATTATCCGGCTTTACGCTGCCGCCGTAAAGGATCTGCACCTTTTCCGCCACATTTACATCCTGCGACGCCAGGCGCTGGCGAATAAAGGCGTGGACGTCCTGGGCCTGTTGCGGGCTGGCGGTCTTACCAGTGCCGATGGCCCACACCGGTTCGTAGGCGATCACGCAGCCGGCAATGGCCTGAACGCCAGCAGCATCGATGACGGCGTCCAGTTGGCGTGCGACCACGGCCTCGGTATCGCCGGCCTCGCGCTCTTCCAGCAGCTCGCCGATGCACAGGATCGGCGTCAGGCCGGCCTTCTGTGCAGCCAGAAATTTTTCCGCCACCTGGGCATCGGTCTCGCCGTGCAGACTGCGGCGTTCGGAATGGCCGATGATGACGTATTTGCACTGGTAGTCGAGCAGCATGGCGGCGGAGATCTCGCCCGTATAGGCGCCTGACTCATGCTGACTGAGGTCCTGTCCACCCCAGGAGACTGCACTGCCGTCGAGGCGGCGGGCGGTCTGCGGAATATAAATGGCCGGGGGACAAACCACCACTTCAGCGCTTACGCCCTCGCGCACACCGGCCTTGATACCGTCGAGCAGGCGGCGATTCCCCTCACGGGAGCCGTTCATTTTCCAATTACCGGCAACGAGTGTCTGGCGCATTCACAACCCCTTCAAGACATAGCAAAATTTCGGCGCAAAGCTTACCTGTCTACGCCCCGGAACACAATTGGAATCCGGCTATTTCGTCCAATTACGATGAATCTTCAGGCTGACAGCGCTTCATCCACCGCGGCGGCCAGTTGCCGGGTCAACGCTATCACCTGTGTACCATCCTCGCCCTCTATCATGACCCGTACCAGGGGCTCTGTCCCCGACGGGCGCAACAGCACTCGGCCGCGATTCCCCAACTGAGCTTCGGTTTCGCTGATCGCGGCCTGGATCGGTGCAGAGCCAGCCAGGTCCACTTTGCCGCTGACGCGCACATTGATCATGTGCTGGGGGTACTTGGTCATGCCGCTCTTCAGCTCGTGCAACGGCAGGTCGGAACGGATCATGGCATACAGCACCTGTAGCGCAGACACGATGGCATCGCCCGTGGTGGTGCGGTCCAGGCAGATGATGTGGCCGGACGACTCGCCGCCCAGCATCCAGCCATCGCGCATCAACAACTCCATGACATAGCGGTCACCGACACTGGCGCGTTGAAAATCGATACCATCGCGATTGAGTGCGACTTCAAGCCCAAGATTACTCATCACGGTGCCCACGACGCCCCCTTCAAGGCGTCCCTCGCTCATTCGCGAGCGGGCAATGATGTAGAGCAGTTCATCGCCATCGAGCACTTCACCCTGCCGATCCACCATGATCAGCCGGTCGCCATCACCGTCGAGGGCGATGCCCACATCGGCCTGGTGCTCAAGCACGGCCTGCTGCAAGGCTTCGGGGTGTGTCGAGCCGCATTTCTCGTTGATATTCAATCCATCGGGATCAACACCGATGCTGATCACCCTGGCCCCCAGCTCGTCGAATACACTCGGCGCGACGTGATAGGTGGCGCCGTGTGCGCAATCGACGACGAGGGTCATGCCCTTCAGGCTGATACGTGAGGGAATGGTGCTCTTGCAGAATTCGATATAGCGCCCGGCAGCATCTCCGATACGCTCGGCCTTGCCCAGCGATGAAGAATCCACACACACCAGCGCCTTGTCCAACTCGGCCTCGATGGCCAGCTCGATCTCATCGGAGAGCTTGGTGCCATCGGCGGAGAAGAACTTGATGCCGTTGTCGTGGAAGGGATTGTGCGAGGCACTGATGACGATGCCGGCATCGGCGTGCAGGGTGCGGGTCAGGTAGGCAATCGCCGGGGTCGGCATGGGACCGAGCAGCAGGCTGTCGATGCCTGCGGCCGTCAGGCCGGCCTCCAGTGCCGACTCGAACATGTAACCGGAAATGCGCGTATCCTTACCGATTACCACCTTGCCAGCGTTATTGCCGGCCAGCACCCGGCCCACGGCCCAGCCCAGCTTGAGCACGAACTCGGGGTTAATGGCGCCCTCGCCCACCCGACCACGAATACCGTCAGTTCCAAAATGCAGTTTTTCCATAATGCTGATGGTTCCTTTTACTGAGTAATTTTACGAGGCGGTCCTCACCGCATGACACATTTTCACCACATCCACGCTTGCCGCAACATCGTGTGCGCGGATGATGTGTGCACCCTGCTGGCAGGCCAGCGCGGCAAGGGCCAGACTGCCCGCCAGACGTTCATCCGCGGCACGGTCCAGTACCGCGCCAATGGTCGATTTTCGTGACACACCGATCAACAGGGGGCTGCCCAGGGAGAGAAATTCCCGCAGGCGCTGCATGATCAGAAGATTGTGCGTCACACGCTTGCCAAAACCAAAACCCGGGTCGATGAGCAGGCGTGAGGCAGGAATGCCGGCCTCTTCACAGGCATGGATTCGTCCGCGCAGAAAAAGCTTGATGTCATCCACCACATCCACGTAATGCGGATCTTCCTGCATGGAACGCGGATCACCCACCATATGCATGAGACACACCGGCACACCGGCATCACTCGCTGCCTGTAATGCGCCAGGCTCACGCAAGGCGCACACGTCATTGATCAGGCCTGCACCCAGCGCTACGGCCTCACGCATCACCTGCGCCTTGCTGGTGTCCACCGAGACAATCACCGGCAACTCACGCGCAATAGCCTCGATCACGGGCAGCACGCGATCCAGTTCTTCCTGCTGGGAAACGGCCGTGGCGCCGGGACGGGTCGACTCCCCGCCCACATCGATAATGGCCGCGCCTTCCGCAACCATTCGCCGGGCCCGCTGCAATGCGGTATCCACAGAAACAAACAAACCCCCGTCCGAAAAGGAGTCGGGGGTCACGTTCAGGATACCCATCACCTGCGGGTGGCTCAGATCCAGCGATCTGTCAGCACACTGCAATACTTGCGACATGGGGATTCAAGCGTTGTTGAAATAACGACGCGCCCGGG
>DRKQ01000203.1 GCA_011051685.1 Gammaproteobacteria bacterium | reverse complement strand
TTCCTGCGTTTGAACCGCCTGCAGAAAGCGCAGCCGGACGGCTCCAACACCTTCCTGCCTGCCTCGGACATCATCTGCCTGGCCTGTCACACCAAGGCGGGTTGGGAAGGATCGGCCCATGCCCAGCCAGCGGTGGCCAATGAGACATACACCAATGCTGCAGCCGACGTGCGGGAGTTTGCTCGTGGTACCGCGGTATGGCAAACCGCCTGCCTGACCTGTCACGACACACACACCGTACAAGGTTCACGCCGCCTGCTGCGCGGTGGCGTCGATGGCAGCACCCTGACCTCATCCAGTGGTTATACCATCAAGGCGGGTAATGGTAACTATGCCATTGAGGAAACCTGTTTTGCCTGCCATTCCAGTGATGGCGGCACCCTTACCTCGCAGGGCATGAATACCGAAGTGCCGGATATCAAGGTGGACTTCAACATGCCCATTCACATGCCTATTCGCAGTTCTGAGCAGGCGGCGGGTACCGAGGTGCATGATATTGGCAGCATCGGCAACGACACACAGCAGACGAACCAGCGTGGCAAGGACTTTATCGAATCCCAGGCCAATCTGGGTAAGGCCAGCATGGGTGGCTCGCTCACCAATCGTCACGTGGAATGTACGGATTGTCACAACCCGCATCGTGTTACCAAACGCCGCCAGTTCAATCAGGATAATCTGGGAGGCAACCTGGATGCCGCCGGCACCCACAACCATGACAACGCCAGCCCTCACACCAATATTGCCTCCGGTGTATTGCGGGGGATCTGGGGTGTGGAGCCGCAATACACGTCCAACAGTTTTTATGTGGAGCCCAGCAGCTTTGTCATCAAACGGGGTGACCCGGGTGCAAGCACATCCACGGCAGTTACCCAGCCTTACGTGACCCGTGAGAACCAGATTTGCCTCAAATGTCACTCTAATTATGGTTATGATCAACCGCCCATGCTGGGTGTCAGTTCGGCGACGACCCCATCCGGCGTCAATGCCATGACCCAGTACACTAATCAGGCGCGGGAATACAACTCACCCTCCTCTCATGCTGGTGAGCCCCTCAGCGTGGGCAGTGATGGCGGCGCCGGTAACAACAGTGGCTTTACCTGGAATACCAACAACCACCGCGCCTGGCATCCGGTGAGGGCGGCCACGGGGCGCACCGCCGGACGGCGCAATGCCAGCTCGAACCTGTGGATTAGCCCGTTCAACAATGCCGTGGGTACGCAGACCATGTATTGCACCGACTGTCATGGCTCTAATACCGCACCGGGAACCGCCGATCCTGATCCGGGGCAGGAAAACGGTCCGGTATGGGGGCCACACGGTTCCACCAATTATTTCCTGCTCAAGGGTGACTGGAGTGGAAACGTGCCAGGCTCTCCGCAGAACGATTTCACCAATCGCCCGGGTACCGGAGACAATGACAGTGGTAACGATGCCACGGCGCATCTGTGTTTCAAGTGTCACCGGTATGAGCAATATGCCAGTCCCTCGGGTACCGGATTGGCCAGTGGTTTCGCAGGCATGGGTTGTATGTGCCTGGGTGGTATGGGGGGCAACAACTTCCATCGTTTGCACTCCACGCGGGTGACAAACTTCCGTTGCAACCTGTGCCACGTGGCGGTGCCCCATGGCTGGAAAAACAAGAATTTCCTGGTCAACCTCAATGACGTGGGTTCCGAGGCAGGCTTCCCGGCGGGCTCCAGCAACGAGGTGCGCAACAACACCACCACGGCCTATGTGCAGGGTCCGTACTACAACCGTGCCGTGCTGAAGGTCTTCAGCTTCGCCCCCAGTGGCAACTGGGCGCCGGGTAATTGCGGCTCCATTGGTGTGAGCGGTAATGGCCTCACCGGGGTAAACTGGATGAACGGTGGTGGCGGCATGGGTGGTGGCGGTATGGGTGGTGGTGGCGGTGGCGGTGGCTCGGAAGCCTGTAGCAACGTGCCATGAGCCGACGCCCTGCGGCGTATCCGGGTTCCTGTCCGGGTGTTTCCATTGAGCGGTTTCTGTTGATGAGAAGGGGGCGTGGATTGCGTCCGGGCTCTGATCTTTCCACCATGATTCAACGTAAAAAGCATCCCTTCGTTCAGCGCGTTCTTGTCCTGCTGTTGTGTGTTTTGGCTTCGTTGGCGCAGGCCGGCGAGAGCATCCGTTTTGCCTATACCAGCAATGATCTGGACGCCAGCCTGGCGCGATATTCCATCGATCCGGCCACGGGCATGCTGCGCTTTGTGGATTATCTGCCACTGGGGAAAAATACGCCGGAGACGGTGGTCGATCCCTCCGGGCGCTTCTTGCTGGCGCCTGCCCAGTCCATCAATCGGTTGTTTGTGTATCGCATCAATCCCCAGGACGGCTCACTCACGGAAGTGCCCGGTTCACCGTTCAACGTCAAGGGACGAGGTCCGTTGTTGATAAGGTTTCATCCCTCCGGTCGGTTTTTTTACATCGCCCTTCGCTTCAGCGGCGTGGGCGCCTACGCCTTTGATCCGCAGACGGGCGCGGTATCACCGCTGCCCGATTCGCCCTATCCTGCCCAGGAGCGTCCCCGTGCCGTGGCGCTGACCCCCGATGCCCGCTTCCTGTACGCATTGAATACCTACGCCGACAGTATCTCCGCCTTTGAGGTGGATGCCCGGAGCGGGGCCTTGCGTGCTCTGCGAGGATTCCCCATTCGCGTGGGGGATGACGCCAGCTATGATTATCGCAACCTGAGTCAGGATATCCCCGCTTCCGCGCATGCCACGCCCTACCACATGCTGGTGGATAAAAGCGGACGCTTTGTGCTGGTGGCCAATCTTGCGGGAAGTACCATCAGCGTGTTTCGCATCGATGGTGATTCCGGCCGTCTGAGCCAGGTGCCGGGCAGCCCCTTCTTTTCCGGCGCCAATCCCGTCAGTCTCGCCCTGCATCCCAATGGGCGCATTGTTTATGCCATACGCAGTCGCGACAGTGTGGTGGGGGCGTTTACCCTGGATGAAAAGACCGGCCGTCTCACCGAGGTGTCCGGTTCACCCTTTGGCACCGGCGGGTTGGGGATTGCGGAGTTGGCCTTTAGTGATCAGGGCCGGCGCGCCTATGCCATCAACCGGGAATCCAATGATGTGGCGCAACTGGACGTGGATCCTGTCAGTGGGGCATTGACGGTGCGCGATGTGGTGAAGACTCGTTCAGGACCCTGGTCTATTTCCCTGGCCAGGGGGGAAGCGCCTAGTGCATTGCGCAGCCGGATTTTTGCGGCCATGGGAGAGAAGGGGGTGGGACGCAGCGATAACGGCGACCTGTCCCGGCTGGTCTCCCTTTCAGGGCCCGGGTCGATCACCGCTCTGGCGCTGACGCCGGACCGACGTCTGCTATACACGGTTGATCGTGACGCAGCCATGCTCACGGCCTGGCGGGTGGATGATAAGGGCGGCCTGACTGCCATTCCCAACGGCCAGGTGGCCACAGGCAAGGCGCCCAGCGACGTGGTCATCGATCGCAATGGCTGGTACGCCTATGTCACCAATGCCGGTGACGACACGATGTCGGTGTATTACATCGATGAAAAAACCGGCCAGCCCAAACCGGTGAAGCGCTCGCCATTCAAGACCGGCAAACGGCCCAGTTTCATCAGCCTCGACCCCGCTGCGCGTTACGCCTATGTGGTGAACAGCGGCGACGACAGTATTTCGGTGTACCGTTATCGTTCCAATGTCACGCCCCTGATTTTTGAATCCATTTATTATGGTTCACCCTATGCCACGGACAAGACGCCGGTGGCCATCGAGATCGACCCCACCGGGCGCTACGCCTTTGTCGCCAATGCCGCATCCAATACTGTCTCGGCGTATCGTATTCATTATCAGACTGGGGCGTTGGATTCCCTGCCGGGGTCGCCTTTCAAGGCGGGTCGCAAGCCACGGGCTCTACTGGCCCATCCCAATGGCCGTTGGTTGTTTGTCGCCAACGAGGATTCCCGTGATGTCCGGGTGTTTCGCATCGAAGGTATGCTGGGGGCACTGGACGATGCAGGCCACCGTCAGCAACTGCCCTTCAGGCCCGGACAGTTGCACTGGGATGCAGCCGCCGGGCAGTTGCTGGTGCTGGCCGTTGACGGCAGCAAATGGCTGAAACTTTCGCAAGACGCACACAGCGGCGCTCTTTCGATTGTGGGTAGCCAGTCTTTGCAAAGCCCCTTGCTGGATCTGCAGGTATTGACCGGGTCCGGCCAATAGCCAGGGAGACGTATTCCCTGCGGGGTCTTGACCCTGTGGCGCGTACTGCGTATTTTGTTCGCGGCGTTTTTGCCGGTTTTACCCTGTTGCCTCAAGGGCTGTTC
Organism: Gammaproteobacteria bacterium; assembly: GCA_011051685.1. GTDB lineage: Bacteria > Pseudomonadota > Gammaproteobacteria > SZUA-152 > SZUA-152 > SZUA-152. The sequence goes on along the minus strand of DRKQ01000203.1, from coordinate 19,013 downwards.
ATGGATGGCCGCTTCTCCCCACGGATGTACTGATCTGGATTCCTCTTGTGCATGTGCTGGCATGTGTATCACATGCATGTTCACTGCGCTGAAAAATCCCCAGTGAAGCCACTTGCCCACTAACGGGCGCTCCAGCGCGAAATGCTGGGTGTAAGCCATTGATTCTGCAATTTTTGTCCCATTTTATGGTTCAAGTTTTGGGCGCGCCGGACGATATACCGGGGAATGATGTCCCATTTGCCAATAAACGCCGGAGAAACGTGTTGGTATTTTTATTACTAGAGGGTTGAGGGAGAGGTATGAAGCGGTACAGCCCTGGGATTAACGTATTACAGTTGCTTATTCTTGTCTGGCTGGGTATCGGTGTCTCCATTGCCGGGTCTCTGCCGTCCAGCAGGATCTCGGACATTCGCAATACCAAGCATAATCTTAGTAATCAGCCCAGCAGCGGCCCTTCGCGCGCAGTCCAGTCTGGGAGCGAAGAGGAAATTTGCGTGTTTTGCCATACGCCCCACGGCGCCAATGTTGACGTGGCGGGCCCTCTGTGGAATCGCAATCTTTCCACCGCCACCTACAATACCTACAACTCCGGCTCGCTGGACGCCACGATGGAAGGCGTCGCCCTGGATCAACCCGGCGGTATCTCCAAGCTTTGCCTGTCATGTCACGATGGCACCATTGCCATCGGCAGTGTCCGTAACCGCAGTGGCAGCGGAGGTTTTGGTGGCCCCGCGATTGCCATGTCCGGCGTGGAAACGGATGGCACCATGCCCGTGGGCCCCTATGGCGAGACTACCGGTTTTACCCGCCGCATCGGCACTGACCTGACCAACGATCACCCGATTTCATTCACCTTTGACACGGCGTTGGCCAACAAGGACGGTGAATTGCGCGACCCCGCCGGAGAAGCGGAAATTGGCAACCGTGGACCGGGTGTCCAGCCCCATGTGCCGTTGGACAATGGTCAGGTACAGTGCAACAGCTGTCATGATCCGCATATCCGCGATGCCAGTGATCCCACCAAGAACATCAAATTCCTGCGCCTGAACCGTTTTCAGAAGGTGTCGCCCATCAATACCACTTTCAACGAGGCCAATGACATCATTTGTATGGCCTGCCACGACAAGGCGGGGTGGGTGGGTTCCGCCCACGCCACGGACATTGTGGCTAACGAGACCTACACCGATACTGCGGCCGCACTGCGGGAATTTCCCGTGGGTACCGCGGTGTGGGAAACCGCCTGTCTTACCTGTCACGATACCCACACCGTGCAGGGCTCGCGGCGCCTGTTGCGCGAGGGTGTGGACGGCCCCATCGGGGCCAGCGGCGAAAAAACCGGCGGCAATCCAGCCATCGAGGAAACCTGTTTTGCCTGCCATTCCAGTGACGGGGGAACTCTGACATCCCAGGGAATCAATACCGAGGTGCCTGACATCAAAACCGACTTCAATCTCGGCGGCACCTATGCCACCCACATGCCCATCACCAACAGCGAGCAGGTGGCGGGAATGGAAGTGCACGATATCGGTACGGTGCAGCAGGATACCCAGGAAACCGCCCAGCGCGGCAAGGATTTCATTGAATCCCAGGCCGCCCTGGGCAAGGTGAGCAAGGGGGGCTCGCTAAACAACCGGCATGTGGAATGTACCGATTGCCACAACCCGCATCGAGTGATGCGCCGCCGCTTGTTTAATCAGGATCATCTTACCGGAGGGCTGGATGCTGCTGGCACCCATGCCCACGATATCACCGATATCCAGGCGGAAACGCCCTATACCACGCACAACAATCTGGCCTCCGGCGTATTGCGCGGTACCTTTGGCGTGGAGCCGGTGTACACCTCCAATGATTTCAATCAGGAGCCCACGAGCTTCACCATCAAACGGGGCGATCCCGGCACCCCCGGTTTTGGCACGGGCACCACCAATGTCAGTGAACCCTACGTTACCCGTGAATATCAGATCTGCCTCAAGTGTCACTCCAATTATGCCTACGATACGCCGCCCATGATGTCAGCCAGCAGTGCAACGACGCAAAGTGGTATTAATCATGTCACCCAGTACACCAATCAGGCACGGGAATATAATTCGCCAGCGACCCATGAAGGGGAAGGCCAAAACCTGGGCGCGGATGGTGGCGCAAATCCCAATTGGAGCACCAATAACCACAGGGGTTGGCACCCGGTTATGCGTAAGACCGGCCGCACGGCAGCGGTACGTAATGCCAATGCCAATAATTGGCTGGCGCCGTTCAATGCCGATGTGGGCAATCAGACCATGTATTGTACCGACTGCCATGGTTCCAATACGCCTGCGGGAACCGTGGATCCAGATGGTCCCGGAAATGAAAATGGAAATGTGTGGGGACCACATGGTTCCACCAACCCCTTCCTGCTAAAGGGTGACTGGAGTGGCAATGTCCCCGGTTCAGCCGCCAATGACTGGACCAATCGTCAGGGCACGGGTGAGGATGTGGTGTCAAACGACCACCTCTGTTTCAAGTGTCATGATTATCAGCAATATGCCTCCACTTCAGGTACAACTCAGGACAGCGGTTATGGCGGTTCCTCATGTGGCATGATGTGTGGCCCCAGTTTTACTTTGGCCAGAAACCTGCATCGTTTTCATGTGCAGCAGGTAAGTCAGTTCCGTTGTAATCTGTGTCACGTGGCGGTGCCCCATGGCTGGAAAAACAAGGCCTTCCTGGTGAACCTGAATGATGTGGGCCCCGAGGGTGGTTATGCTTCAACGGGAAATCAGGTGCGCAATAACACCACTGCAGGTTACGTGAATGGTCCGTATTACAATCGTGCGGCGCTCAAGGTGGTCAATTTTCAGACCAGTGGCAACTGGTTTGCCGGGGCCTGTGGATCGGTGGGGTCGCCGGGCAATGGGCGCACGGGTACAAGCTGGATGGCCAGCGGCTCTGAGGCCTGTTCTGGTGTGCCCTGAGAGATTTGGCGGCATCTATTTCACGTTATACCAGTCATCCGCAGCAGGTACAATTTTGCCAGGGGCATCGTTTTCCGGTACGTTCTGTGGCATGAAATTATCCCGCAACAAGCTGTTTTCACAACTGTTTGCTCTGTTGCTTGGGTGTTGCCTGGGGAGCGTATCCGCTGCCCAGTCACCCGCCCAGGTTCGTTATGCCTTTGCCGTAAACGGCCTGGATTTCAGTCTATCCACCTTTCGTGTAGGTGAGCAGGGAGAGCTGCGGCATCTGGGATTTCGTCCCCTGGTCAAATCCGTGCCCTTTGTCACTCTTGATCCTTCCGGGCAGTTTGTGCTGGTGCCGTCGAAAACCGTCTCTACCATTGCCGTATTCCGCCTGAATGCGCGTACGGGGGCGCTGACGCCCGTGCCCGGTTCACCCTTTGCGGCAAAGGCAACCTCGCCGTTCAGTCTGACATTTCACCCATCGGGCCGCTATGTGTACGCGGCGGCCCGGTTCAGTGGTGTGGGGGCGTATAGCTTCGATGTGAAAACCGGTGCCATTAGCCCGCTGCCGGGTTCACCCTATCCCGCCGGTGAGCGCACCCGGGGTATCAGCATTCATCCCTCGGGGCGGTATCTGTACGCCTCCAATGGCTATTCCAACAGTGTCACGGCTTACCGGGTCAATCAAAAGAACGGGCAATTGACGCGGCTCCCTGGTTCACCTTTCTCTGTGGGCGACATGGGTGAGATTGATTACCGGGCCTTTGGCATGGAGGATGTGCCGGCAGGGGCCGGTGGGATTCCCTACGACGTGACGGTGGATCCGCAGGGGCGTTTTGTTTTCGTGGCCAATTGGGCGGCGGCCAGCATCAGCGCCTTTCAAATCAACCCGGAGACGGGTGGATTGACAATGGTTGAAGGGAGTCCATTTTTTACCGGCTTTAATCCTTATCGGCTTGCCGTGGATCCGGCGGGACGGTTTCTTTATGTGACACAGTTTTCCTCCAGTGAAGTGGCGGTACATGCCATAGAGGGTGATACGGGTAAGCTCAGTATCATTGATGGCTCTCCTTTTTCCACCGGAGGGCTGGGCCCGGTGGCTGTCAATTTCAGTAGCGATGGCGAACAATTGTATGTACCCAATTACGAATCCAATGATATTAGCTTGTTCGATGTCAACAAGGCGAGCGGCGCTCTGCATTTGCGGGAAGTGGTGAAAACACGCAGTGGTCCCTGGTTTGTGGCGCTGAGTAAACCAATGCCGGCCCCGGAAAAAGGGGGAGGTTCCCTGCTGCTGGCCCAGGGTGATGGTGGCATGGTTCGTCTGCGAGTGTCTGGCAAAAAGGTGCAGCCTCAGGAGGGTGTTGGGCATACCGTCGATGTCATTGAAATGGCAAGAATGCCCGGCGGCAACTTCGTGTACGCACTGGACAAGACGAAGGGTGAGATAATTACTTTTCGTTTGACATCGGAAAAAGGGCTGTTAACGCCGGTGAAAGACGGTGTGGTGGCCACCGGCCGGCAGCCCAGTGACATGACGGTCGATGTTAATGGCTGGTATCTCTATGTGACCAATGCCAGTGACAACAATATGATCGTCTATTATCTCGATCCGCAAACAGGTATTCCGCGGCGCGCCCACAAGTCACCTTTCATCCTGACTGGCAGAAACCCCCTATCAGTCGTGCTGGATTCCGCGGCCCGCTATGCATTTGTGCTCAATGGAGATGATGACAGTGTATCTGTTTATAGTTATATGAACAGCGTGACACCGTTGATCTTTGAAAGTCGTGGTGCGGGTTCGCCCTTTCCATTGAGGAAAGGCGCCGCATCGCTGGTGGTGGAGCCGACGGGACGCTTCGCCTATGTCGCCAATGGTGCCGATCGGACGATATCGGCCTTTCGGGTGCATCACCAAACAGGGGCGCTGGCGGAACTGCCGGGCTCTCCCTTTGTTGTACATGGCCAGCCCCTCGAGGTCATTGCGCATCCCAATGGCAGGTGGTTGTATGTGCTACATGCCAGCGGGCGAGACGTGGATCGTTATGAGATTGATCCGGAGTTGGGTGCGCTGGAAAAACGGGTTCTTGCCGTGCGTTTGCCCGTCGGGGCCAGGAAGATGCGCTTGAATCAGGCAGGTGACATCGCGTTTCTGCTCTCTGGCGATGGGCTACGCTTGTTGCAGTACCAGGTTGATCCTGAGAATGGCCTGTTCAGCCTGTTGAGTAGCACAGGGTTTACAAAGCCTGTCAGTGACATGCGGTTTATTGAATAGGCCTGATTTCCAGGGTCAGGAAAAAGGCGCCGTGCAGGTCGGGGGAGAGGTTCATTTTTCGATCGGTGATCTGCAAGTGATTCTTAAGAAGCATTTTTTCCACTGTTTCCAGATTGCGCAGGAAACCGAATTGATAATAGATACGCCCACCCGGTAACAAATGTTTTTTTACGCCTGCAAAAAAGCGCTGGTGGACGTGCCAGAGCGGGCTATCGGCGCCATCGCCGGGGTAGCGCAGGTTGAAGAGGATTACATCAAATCTTTCGTTTGCCTTGAGGGCGGCAAACAGGTCGCCCGTTCTTGCTTCTATTTTATTTTGCAGGCCAAGTTTCTGAATATTGTATTGGGTGTTTGCTGTGGCGCGGGGATTGATGTCTGTGGCTACAACATGATTCACCTTGCGTGCGGCAAAAATGGCTTGTATACCTGTGCCGGTGCCAAGGTCAAGTACGGATTCTCCGGGGTTGATTCGGGCATGGGTCAGCAGGTGCAGGCTGTCGGCCGAGGGGTGTGGTACGCCGTCGAAAACCACAATTTGTAATCCCTTGACGCTCATGATTGAGCGGTCGCCGTGTTCGGGGTCACGTCCAAGATAATGCAGCTGAGTCTGGTCCCTGTTTGTTGCCTGGGTGTCTTTTTCTGGAAGCGAACCGGTACAGGCAGACAAGGTCAGGCCGGGGAGCAGCAGAAACCACTGAAATTTGTGTGTGTTCACTGTGTCTAAAAAAGCCCGGGGAAAAAACGGTGTTTCACTTCCTTCATGTATTGTCGGTACTCGGCAAATTTTTTTAAGTGTCGCTCTTCGGTGAGCGCGCGTAATACGTAAATCGTACTCCATCCCAGGTAGCCCAGCAGGTATTTGGCGGTCCAGAATTTTTTATAGAACACGCTTTGCAGCAGCCAGAACAGCAGTTTTGTGGTGGTGCCCGGGTGGCGGATCAATGCGTAAGGGCCGCGGGTCTGCAGTTTTTTCAGCGTAATGTTGGCCACCGAGGGGCCGAGGCTGGTGTCGACATAAATATGTGTCACCAGGAACAGCAGTTCTGCAATTTTCAGGGCGTAAAAAAAGTTCAGATTGTTGATGAGCATGTCGTCGGGCTGATTGGTGGCGATAAAGGGCGCGAAGGCAAACACCGAGCTCGTGAGATTATTCAGTGGCGCGTAACAGCTCAGGCACACTGCCCAGCCGCCGAAGGTGAGATCGATGGAGCGTGAGCGGTTTTCCAGCCAGCGAGATTCCAGGCAGTAGGCCGCCGAGGCATTGAGCACATCGAACAGCCACAGGCCGGCGCTGAACAGCATGATCAGGGCCATGAACTGGTGATCGTTTATTGTTTGGTAGAAGAGGGTGAGTGTGGCGCTGGCGGTGGGCATGATCTGTTCCACCATGACGGGAACAAAATAGGCGCGCATCACCAGGTTGAGGAATACTTTGCGATTGTAGGGTTTGCGCAGGACGCGAAAGACCGATGCGCGGCTGTCACCGCGCAGGCTGCGCAGGATGATTTGTTTGAATACATGAATGAAACGAATCGCCGGGTCATAAAAGTCCTCCGTGCGTGAGGCCTTAAAGATCAGGGTGATGGCAAAATAGGGCAGGCCCAGCCACAGGTATCCGTGCAGGAAGGCCTCGAACAGCAGGTGGGTCTCGCGGTACGCGGCGTTACTGTAGGGTGGGGTAAGCAAATACAATTGATAACCCAGGGCCAGCACCACCAGCCATACCAAATAACGGGCCAGGGCGCGGCGCAGGAGTGTTTCGACGCGAGCGCTGCGGTCGATGCTGAAACGGCTGCGAGAATCACGGCACTGGCGAATAAAATACAACAGGCCGTAACTGATTCCGAGTGCCAGCACGGGAAGGAAGAAATAGGCTTCGCGCAGGCCGTAGCGGCTCATGAGATAAAGTGAGCCGAGTGTGACCAGCAGGTTTGCCGTGACGTAGACGCGGGGTGATAGGGCGGTGTGGGCGGCTGGGCTGTCCACGGTTTCAGATTGCAAATGACGTATAGGTTTTGTGGGCGTTGTTCAAGACGATTCCCTGTTGGACGATCTTAATGAATACGGCAGGTCCTTGTCTGCACTGACCCTGTGGTTGATCCCGAATTTATCATATTTGTGAACCTCTCCGGCGAATGTGGTCAAGGTATACTGTGTGGCCGCAGGCCCGCGGGTTGTTGCGGATGAAATTTTTCAACGGAGTACAGTCGCTGTTATGTTGCGCCGCTTGGCATCGCTGAAGTTTACCCTGGTGGGCATGATCCTGTTGGCCGGGGGCGCCATGCTCAGTTATGGCAATCCCGTGGATGTGTCGGTGTGGGTGCTGGTGGTGCCGCTGGCCCTGCTGGCGCTGAATCTGTTTGCGGCCATCGTCACCAATCCACGCATCAACCGTCAACCGGGGTTGCTGGTGTTTCATGTCTGCCTGCTGGCCACGGTGTTGCTGGCCGGCGTGGGGCGGCTGACCCACCTGGATGGGCATATCGAGCTGGCGGAAAATCAGGCCTTCAACAAGGACGAGCTGCTGGATGTGCAAAAGGGGCCCTGGCATAGGGGCAACCTGGACAAGGTGCACTTTATTCAGGGGCGTTACACCGTGGATTATGCGCCGGGCCTGAAGCGTGGGCTGACCCACAGCCAGGTATTCGTGCCCCGCCCGGACGGCACCCTGGAGGAGCGGGACGTGGGGGACGACCGGCCGCTGATTCTTCAGCGCTATCGTTTTTACACCACCTTCAACAAGGGATTTGCCCCCATTCTTACCTGGATTCCTGCGCAAGGGGCGCCCATCACCGGGCGTATCAACATGCCTTCCTATCCCCTGTTTGAATACAAACAGGACAACCGTTGGACCCCGCCGGGAACCGGTGAGGTAATCAAATTCTGGTTGCAATTGAAAACCGGACTGAACCTGGATGAGGCCTGGGTGCTGGACGGGCGGAACGCCTCCGCCACCCTGGTGGTCACGGCAGGCGATAAACGGGTGGAAATGCAACCGGGCGAGGAGGTGCAGCTGGGCCCTGGACGGCTGCGCTTCGAAAGCCTGACCACCTGGATGGGGTATCGCGTATTCTATGATCCCACCCTACAATGGCTGTTCTGGGTGAGCATCGCAGGAGTATTGGGATTGACGCATTTTTTCTGGACCAAGCTGAATCTCGCCCCCTGGGTAGATGAGGCGGACACGGCGGCACGGGGGAGCAAGGCATGAACGTAGTGGCTGAACAACCCTGGCTGTGGGCCGGGCTGGGGGCCTATCTGGTGGCCACCCTGATCGCCATGTGGGGGGTCTCGCCGCGCTCGGAAAACAGCCCCCTGGTGCGGAACAAGACTCACGAAAAACTGGTGCTGGGCTTCATCGTGCTGGGCGTGCTGCTGCTTAGCGCGGCCATCATCGCCCGCTGGGTACGCATCGGCCACGGCCCGTGGATCAGCCTGTTCGAGCTGCTCATGAGCCAGATGTGGAGCCTGGGGCTGATCTTTGCCCTGCTCTATTGGCGCCTGCCGGGGTTGCGCCCCAGCGCGGTGATCGTGCTGCCGGTGATGTGGATCCTCGGCAGCTGGGTGCTCACTCTGGAGCCGGACATCAGCCACTTCCCCGCCACCTATTACAATGTCTGGAAATGGGCCCACGTGGGGGTGGGCAAGGTCTTCCTGGCCCTGCTGCTGGCCGGCGTGGGCCTGGGCGGGGTGATGATTCTGCGCACCACCGAACGCGGCCGGGTCTGGTTCCGCGCCATGCCCTCGGACGCCACCATCGACAAGCTGGCCTGGCGGCTGATGATGCTGGCCCTGGTGTTCGACAGTCTGATGCTCATCGCCGGCGCGGTGTGGGCGCAGGACGCCTGGGGACGTTACTGGCAGTGGGACTCGCTGGAGACCTCGGCCTTTCTCACCTGGATTTTTCTCGCCATCGGCCTGCACGTGCGCCTCACCTACAAGGTGAAGCCCTGGGTCAGCGGAGCAATTATCATTGGAGTGTTTATCATGGCCTTTAGCACCTATTTCGGCACCCCCTATCTCAGCCCCTCGGCCCACAAGGGGGTGATCTGATGGCCACGGCGTCGCAACATCCTTTCGAGGCCCTCACAGTGATTCTCTCGGTGGCGGCCATTGTCGCCATTGGCAGTCTGATCACTACCCTGCCGGCCTGGCAGGCCCAGGGGCAAGGATCCCGGGTGAAGGGTTACACCATCCCGGCCCAGGTACAGAACGGCGCAGCAACGGCCCAGGCCGCACCTGAGAAGAGGGGCGCCGAGCAGGCCTTCCGCGAGGCCTTTGGCGAACCCCAGTCCGAGCTGGAGGCGCGGGTAATGGAGCGTTTCCAGCAGGCGGTGGCGTTGCTGCACGCCAAACGCTACGACTATGCCATTACCGCCCTGGATGCGGTGCTGGAAATGGCCCCCAACATGCCCGAGGCCTACGTCAACATGGGCTACGCCTTTCTGGGGCTGGAGGAATACGGCCCGGCGCGAGGGGCCTTTGAAAAGGCCATCGATCTGAAGGTGGATCAGGTCAATGCCTATTACGGCCTGGCCGAGGCCTTCGAGGGGCTAAAGGACTATGAGGCGGCCCTGGGGGCCATGCGCAGCTATATTCATCTCTCCAAGCCCGACGATCCCTATCTGGCCAAGGCCCGGGCGGCGTTGTGGGAATGGGAGGCGCAGCTGGGGCGTGTGAAGGGGGTCAAGGTAGCCCCCGAGGGCGTGCCCGGCGCCACGGTGAAAACCCCTTCCTGGGACACCAAGCACTAGCCGCCCGGCAATGGCGAGGTGCGCCCCATGGCCGGAAGAGCAGCGATAAACCCGTTTCTCATGCGCCTGGCTCGCCCGCATTCCTCATTCACCGCACGCTGGCTGTTGCTGCTGGCCCTGGGCCTGCTGTCGGCCTGTGAGGAGCCGGCGCCGCCCCTCAAGGTGCGCGTGGGGCAGGTGGTGCCGCCGCTGACGGTGCAGGATCTGCACAACCATGCCGCGACCATCGAACCCGTCCCCGGCAAACTGCTGATGCTCAATGTCTGGGCCACCTGGTGCGCCCCCTGCCGTCACGAAATGCCCAGTCTGCAACGTCTCGCCGCCCGCCTGGGCAGTGAACGCCTGAGCCTGGTGGGCCTCTCGGTGGACATGGACGATCACGTGGTGCGCGAGTATCTCATTGAAAACAAAATCACTTTTCCTTCCTTTCTGGATCGTGACCTGAGCGAGGTCAACGGTGTGCTGGGGGTGCGGGTGTTTCCCTCCACCTTCTTCATCCACCCCGATGGCCGTCTGCTGAAGATCGTCGAGGGCTGGCGGGAATGGGATGACCCCGAGCTAGTGGCGGAGATCCGCGACCTCTTGCCTTCCCGCCAAGGCGGGTGAGTATTCCTTTTGATTGGCGCACAAGCCCCTGATTTTTTCAAGGTTTGAGAGGTGAATCCCGCACCCGTGCGGTGGAGCAATGGGCCGCAAAAATGTTACACTGACCGGCTTTCGGCGAGGCTGAATTGTGCCTGTTCGCCAAAACACAAGAATAACAGGACGGGCTTCGGCCATGGCGCCGACAGGGCGTCGAGAGGGGTGAGTGGATTCGATGTTGGAAGTCCGTAATCTCGAGTGTGTGCGCGGCGACCATCGCCTGTTCACGGACTTGAATTTTCAACTGGAGGGCGGCGAGTTACTGCGCCTGCGCGGCGCCAACGGCAGCGGCAAGACCAGCCTGTTGCGCACACTCTGTGGTCTGCTGGAGCCGGCCGAGGGCGAGGTGTTGTGGCGGGGGGAGAATATCCGCGCCCAGCGCGACGAATTCAACGCCGAGCTGTTGTACCTGGGGCACAGCAACGGGGTGAAGGCCGAGCTCACCGCTTTCGAGAACCTGCGCATCCACAACGCCCTGTGTGGTCGCCGTCTGCCGGATGACCGGCTTTACGACGCCCTGGTGGAAATCGGCCTGGGCGGGCGGGAGGATCTGCCCACCCAGGTGCTGTCCCAGGGACAGAAGCGCCGCGTGGCCCTGGCCCGGCTGTTGCTGAGCGACGCCGCCCTGTGGGTGCTGGACGAGCCCTTCACCGCGCTGGACGTGGACGCCGTGGCCCAGCTGGCCCGGCTCATGGAAGCACATCTGCAGCGTGGCGGCATGGTGGTGTACACCACCCACCAGGAGGTTGAAATGCGCGCCGGGGCCTGTCGCGAAGTGAACCTTGACCGATGAACGGGATCAATGAAACAGGGGCCGCGGTTCAGCCCAGTTTGATGAGTGCCTGGCGGGCCATGATCCTGCGCGATCTGACCCTGGCCATGCGCCGGCGGGCTGATGTACTCACCACGCTGTTTTTTTTCATCATCGTGGTCAGTCTGTTTCCCCTGGGCGTGAGTCCGGAGATGGCGGTGCTGCGGGAGATCGCCCCGGGGGTGATCTGGGTGGCGGCGCTGCTGGCCTCCATGTTGTCGCTGGGTCGGTTGTTTTCCGACGACTTTCAGGACGGCACCCTGGAACAGATGCTGTTGCTGCCCCAGCCCCTGTCGGTGCTGGTGCTGGCCAAGGTGCTGGCCCACTGGCTGGTGTCGGGCCTGCCCCTGGTGCTGTTGTCCCCCTTGCTGGGCATGCAGTTGGGGCTGGATGGCGAGGCCATTGGCCTGCTGATGCTCACCCTATTACTGGGGACGCCGGTGCTGAGCCTGATCGGCTCGGTGGGGGCAGCGCTGACCCTGGGAGTGCGCGGCGGCGGGGTGCTGGTTTCGTTACTGGTGCTGCCGTTGTATATTCCCGTGCTGATTTTTGGCACCGGAGCGGTGGATGCCGCCACCTCGGGCATGGAATACGATGGCCATTTGTCGCTGTTGGGGGCCTTTCTGGTGCTGGCGGCGTTGTTGGCGCCCCTGGCCACGGCAGCGGCATTGCGCATCAGCGCCGAATAGAGCCGCGGGTGGGACAGGGTGCGAAAAGAGGGCGCGAAGCCCAATAATACGGAATAAATGAATGGGTTTTAAGAATTCAATCGCGTGGTATTACTTTTCTGCGCCCAAAAACTTTTATGTCCTGGCGGGACGCCTGATTCCCTGGTTCTGGGGGGCGGCGATCGTTCTGCTGGCGGTGGGGTTGTACATGAGCTTTTTCGTGGCCCCCACGGACTACAAGCAGGGTGAGAGCTATCGCATTATTTTCGTCCACGTACCGGCGGCCTGGATGTCCATGTTTATCTATCTGCTCATGGCGGCCTATGCCATCATCGGCCTGTCCTGGAAGGTGCGCATGGCGGAGATGATGGCCTCCGCCCTGGCGCCTACCGGCGCCATGTTCACCTTTCTGGCGCTGTGGACAGGCGCATTCTGGGGCAAACCCACCTGGGGCACCTACTGGGTGTGGGATGCGCGCCTCACTTCGGAACTCATCCTGCTGTTTTTGTACATCGGTTTCATGTCCCTGCAGTCGGCCATCGACGATCCGCGCCGTGCCTCCCGCGCCAGCGCCCTGCTGGCCATCGTGGGGGTGATCAATCTGCCCATCATCTACTGGTCGGTGAAGTGGTGGAACACCCTGCATCAGGGCGCCTCGGTAAGTCCCACCATGGCGCCGAAGATGGCCTCCACCATGCTGACGGTCATGTTCATCATGGCGGTGGCTTTTTGGATGTACACCATCGCTGTGGTGCTGATGCGTGCGCGGCGCATCATTCTGGAGCGGGAGCGCCAGACCACCTGGGTGATGGATCTGGTGAAGGCCGGGACAGGAGACAAACAATGAGTGAGTTCTTTGCCATGGGCGGCCACGGTTTTTACATCTGGACGTCCTTTGGGGTCACTGCCCTGCTGATGATCATTGAGGTCATTGCAGTGAAACACAGTCAAAAGAAAGTGTTCAAACAATTGGCGCGGCTGGCGCGCGCCGAATCACAGCGCTAAGCCTCAGGGCCTAACCGTATTTAGTGGAAGTTTAGGAGCAGTTCAATGAAAACACGTCACAAACGAATGGCATTCATCCTGGTGGGGCTGGCTGGCCTGGCTGTGGCCGCTGGTCTGGTGCTCAATGCGCTGAACAGTAATCTGGCGCTGTACATCAGTCCCAGTGACGTGTTGGCGGGCCAGGCACCCAAGGACAAGGCCTTCCGTCTGGGTGGCATGGTGGTGGAGGGCAGTCTGCAGCGGCAGGAGGACGGCCTCACCGTGCACTTCGAGGTGACGGATAATCACAAGACCATTCCGGTGGCCTTTACCGGCATCCTGCCCGATCTGTTCCAGGAGGGTCAGGGCGTGGTGGCCCAGGGCCGCATGGAAGGAGGCATGTTCAAGGCCACGGAAGTGCTGGCCAAGCATGATGAAAATTATATGCCTCCACAGGTGGCAGACATGTTGGAGAAGGGTGAGAAGGCCAAGCAGGCCGCAGGCGCCACGGCGCCCTAACAGGCTTCGGCCACTGAGACAGGGGTTACAGACATGATTCCAGAAATCGGACATTTTGCGCTTATTATGGCGTTGTGTGTTGCCATGGTGCAGGGAGTGGTTTCCATTGGTGGCGCGCAGTTGGGGATACGCTCATGGATGGCCCTGGCGCGACCGGCGGCGCAGGCGCAATTCATTTTTGTCGTGGTGGCGTTCGGTTGTCTGATGTACGCCTTCATCAACAATGATTTTTCTGTGAAATACGTGGCCACGGTTTCCAATTCCATGTTGCCGATACAGTACCGCATTGCCGCCATCTGGGGTGGTCATGAAGGATCACTGCTATTGTGGGCCCTGTTGCTGTCCGTGTGGACCCTGGCGGTGGCACGATTCAGTCGCAACCTGCCGTTGGATATGGTGTCGAGGGTGATCGGTGTCATGGGGCTGATTTCCGTGGGCTTCCTGCTGTTCATGCTGTTTACCTCCAACCCTTTTGACCGTTTGCTGCCGGCCGCCGCCGACGGACGTGATCTCAATCCCCTGTTGCAGGATCCGGGGCTGATTATTCACCCGCCGCTGTTATATACGGGCTATGTGGGTTTTTCCGTTGCCTTCGCCTTCGCCATTGCGGCGTTGTTGGGCGGACACATGGATGCCACTTGGGCGCGCTGGTCACGCCCCTGGACCACGGTGGCCTGGATATTCTTAACCTGCGGTATCGCCCTGGGCAGCTGGTGGGCCTATTACGAGCTGGGCTGGGGCGGCTGGTGGTTCTGGGATCCGGTGGAGAATGCCTCCTTCATGCCCTGGCTGGTGGGCACGGCGTTGGTGCATTCCCTGGCGGTGACGGAGAAGCGGGGCAGCTTCAAGAACTGGACGGTATTGCTGGCCATTTTCGCCTTTTCATTGAGCCTGCTGGGTACCTTCTTGGTGCGCTCCGGCGTGTTGACCTCGGTGCATGCCTTCGCCACGGATCCCGAGCGCGGCATTTTCATCCTCAGTTTCCTGGTGGTGGTCATCGGTGGTTCCCTGACCCTGTTTGCCTGGCGTGCCCCCAAGGTGGGCCTGGGTGGGCGTTTTGAGCTGGTTTCCCGTGAGAGTTTTTTGCTGGTCAATAACGTCATGCTGGTGGTGGCGGCCGGTGCGGTATTGCTGGGTACCCTGTACCCCTTGCTGCTGGATGCCTTGAATATGGGCAAGATCTCCGTGGGCCCACCGTACTTTGATACCGTATTCCTGCCCTTGATGGTGCCCATGATCTTCCTCATGGGCCTGGGTCCCATCGCCCGCTGGAAGAAGGCCAGTCTGCCGGACATGGCTGCACGCATGAAATGGGCGGCAGTCGTCAGTTTGGTAATGGCGCTGATTCTGCCTTTTGTCATGGGCCGTTGGTCGGCGCTCACCAGCCTCGGTTTCGCCATGGCCTTCTGGATTTTCAGCAGTGTGGTGGTGAATCTGCACGAGCGCCTGAAGAAGACCGCCACAGGCAATAGTGGCGCGGGTATATTGACGCGTATCGCCGGCTTGCCCAAGTCCTACCTGGGGATGAATATCGCCCACTTCGGCGTGGGTGTGTTCATCATGGGCGTGACCATGGTGAAGAGCTACGAGGTGGAAAAGGACATGCGCATGGAAGTGGGCGACACCGTGACCATGGGAGGTTATACCTTCCGTTTCGATGGCGTCACCGAGATCAAGGGACCCAATTACACGGCCAGCCGGGGACAGATTCTGGTGACCAGAAATGGCAAGACCGAAACCGTGTTGTTCCCGGAAAAACGCACCTATCTCGTACAGACCATGCCCATGACCGAGGCGGCCATCGACACGGGCCTGTTCCGTGACCTGTATGTGTCGCTGGGTGAACCGGTGGGCAATGGCGCCTGGGCGGTGCGTGTGTATTACAAACCCTTTGTGGACTGGATCTGGGGCGGCGCCTTCATTATGGCCATTGGGGGTATCTTTGCCGTCAGTGACCGTCGTTATCGCCTGGCGACACGTAAACGCAAGGTACAAGACAAGGCTGTGGCTGCCAGTGCCGCAGGGCAGCTGGCAAAAGAGGAAGCGTAAAGATGTTGCGTTACATTGTCCCCCTGGTGGTGTTTTTGGGCGTGGCCGGTTTCTTGCTGAAGGGACTGGATCTCAATCCGCGTGAGGTGCCGTCACCGTTTATCGACAAGCCCGCGCCGGATTTTACTTTGCAGAAGCTGCTGACACCGGAAGTACAGTTTTCCAACAAGGATATGCTGGGCAAGGTCTGGTTGTTGAACGTGTTTGCCTCGTGGTGTGTGGCCTGCCGTTCCGAGCACCCCCTGCTGGTTCAATTGTCCCGCGCCAACCTGGTGCCTATTTATGGTTTGAATTACAAGGACGCGCCCAGTGATGCAAAAAACTGGCTGCAGCAGTTAGGGAATCCCTACACTGCCAGCCTTATCGACTACGACGGTAAGGTGGGTATCGATTACGGTGTCTACGGGGTGCCCGAGACCTTTGTGATCGACAAGCAGGGTGTGATTCGCCACAAGGTCATCGGTCCGGTAACGCCTGCCGCCCTGGATAACTGTGTGTTGCCGTTGGTAAAGAAACTGCAAGAGGCCGCACCGCAACAGGTGATAAAGCGCACGGAAGTGGAGGGCTGTGTATGAACGCGCTGAGAGTGTTTGTTGTGATGGTCGGCATGCTGGCATTGGTGTCATTGGCCTCCGCCAAGGAAGCGGTGCCCCTGGCAGACGATCCGGAACTGGAAAAACAGGTCAACGAGATTACTGCGGAGTTACGTTGCCTGGTGTGCCAAAACCAGACCATCGCCGATTCCCATGCAGACCTGGCCATTGATCTGAAAAATCAGGTGCGCGAGATGGTGAAGTCAGGCAAGACCCAGAAAGAGATTAATGACTACATGGTGCAACGCTACGGCGATTTTGTGTTGTATCGGCCAGCCATGAAGCCCAGCACCATGTTGTTATGGGCGGGGCCTTTTATTTTGCTGGTGATTGGTTTGACGGTGCTGGTGATCAATCTGCGCAAGCGCCGGGCGCTGGTGAAAGATGAGGGTGATTTGTCGACTGATGAACAGCAGCGGCTCAAAACCTTGTTGGCGGAACAAAGGGCAGAGGAAGAAAAATCATGATGGTGTTTTGGTTGGTTGCCGTGTTGCTGATTGCCGCGGCCTTGTTGTTTTTGTTGCCGCCGTTGATTCAAAAGATAAAACGCGATACCGACGAAGACACGTTTGATCGTGATGAATTGAATGTCACTATTTTCAAGGATCAGTTGGCGGAACTGGAGCGTGATCTGGCCGCCGGTGTGTTGACCCAGGAACAGTTTGACGCAGCGAAGCACGATCTGGAGCGCAGCTTTCTGCAGGACGCCAATACCGAAGACGGTGAATCGGTGGCGCAGACAGATCATATTATCGGTCGATCCGCCGCGGTGGTGATTGCCGTGGTAATCCCGATTCTCGCGGTGAGTCTTTACAATCTGCTGGGTTCCGGCGAGGCGGGACTGCATCCCGAGGATGCCCGCCCGCAGGTGCAGGCCGAGGGGCATGATGGCACTCTGGAAGAACAGGTGCGCAAACTGCAGGATCATCTGCAACAGAATCCCGATGATGTCGAAGGCTGGGTCATGCTGGCGCGTTCTTATTATTTCCTCAAGCAGTACGGTGCCGCGGCGGAGACCTTTGCCCGCGCCTCCAGTATGGTGCAGGATTCCAATCCTGAATTGCTGGCGGATTATGCCGATGCCCTGGCCATGGCCAATGGTCGTAACATGGCGGGCAAACCCTTCGAGCTGGTGAAAAAGGCACTGCAGATTCAGCCGCGCTTCCAGAAGGCGTTGTGGCTGGCGGGTACCGCCACCTATCAGGCGGGTGACTACGAGGCCACCCTGGATTACTGGAAACGTTTGCTGGCAATTTTCCCCAAGGGCTCGGATAATTATCTGCAAATGCAGAAGAACATCGCCGAGATTCAGCAGAAACTGGGGCTGCCCATCGATGCTGAAATCCAGGCGGCGGCCGCCGCGGCAAACGGGCCGCGAATTACCGGCGTGGTGCGCCTGGATGAGTCATTGATGCTGGATGCCGCCGTTGGCGACACCCTGTTTGTCTACGCCCGTGCAGCCAAAGGGCCGCGCATGCCCCTGGCCATAGTACGCAAGACGGTGAAGGACTTGCCGCTGGAATTCACCCTGGATGATTCCATGGCCATGAATCCGGCAATGAAGCTGTCCAATTTCCAGCAGGTGGTGGTGGGTGCCCGTATTTCCAAGAGCGGTAATGCCATGCCCCAGCCGGGGGATATGCAGGCAGTGTCTGCGCCTGTCAATGTGGCTGAGGCGCCGCATGTGGAATTGGTGATCAAGCAAGTGATTCAATAACCTGATCGTCAGTCTTCGGAGGAAAGAAAATGAACCAGAAGTGGATTATTGCACGGTTATTTTTGGGCCTTTTGTTTCTGGCGGCATCGACGGGTGTCGCTCTGGCCGGGGATCCCATGAAGGGTCGGCCGTTGTACGTTGAACATTGCTCGGGCTGCCATGGATTGAACGGCCAGCCCCAGGTGGCCGAGGTGCCGAATTTCAAAATGGGACAGGGTCTGATGCAGTCCGATCAGCAGATGCTGGACTTTGTGAAAAGAGGAAAACTGGTGATGCCGGGTTTCAAGGGCATTCTCACCGATGACCAAATCCTCGATATTATCGCTCATGTGAGAACCTTCTTTTGATGAACCAGATTCGCAGTGAAAGGCCGCTGTTCGCGGCCATGATGGGAGTGATACTGAGCGTTGCCATGTTGTTGCTGGCAGCGTGTTCTAATGATGAGTCAGGGACGCAGCAAAAGGCTGCCACGGCGCCGTCACATCCAGCCGCAACTCCCGCGACCCCGACCGCCACACCCGCGGCCGCTCCCGCCAGAAAGGGGGGGTACGGCGTAGCGGATACCTTCAAGGTTGGTGAACAGGTATACGTGCGTTCACTGGAGGTGGACGAGAAACGCCACCGCCTGTGGGTGGGCACCAGCGTGGGTGTGCTCGAGGTTGATACCGATACTCGCAACCTGGTGAATACCTTCACCCGTGACCAGGGGCTGGCCAATGAGTATGTGTTTGGCATGTTGGTGGACAGTCAAGGCAATCGTTGGTTTGGCACCAATGGGGGCGGCATTTCACGTTATTCCCCCGATAAACAATGGAAGACCTATTTCCCCATGCATGGCCTGGCGGATTACTGGGTATATTCCTTCGCCGAGCAGGCCGATGGCACCTTGTGGATTGGTACCTGGGCGGGGCTGAGCACCTTTGATCCCAAGACAGAGAAATTTCACACCTACCTGAAGGAGCTGGTAAACGAATGGGTCTATGGCCTGGACGTGGATTCGCAGCAACGGGTGTGGATTGGCACCGAGGGTGGTATCAACATGTTCGATGGCAAGACCTGGGCCAC
>DRKQ01000202.1 GCA_011051685.1 Gammaproteobacteria bacterium | reverse complement strand
TCCTCGCCCGCGTACATGCCGGGCATCTCGGCGGTCTCGCCGCCCACCAGGGCGCAGCCGGCCTGTTGGCAGCCCTCGCCGATGCCGCTGATGACCGCTTCGGCCATGTCCAGCGACAGCTTGCCGGTGGCGTAGTAGTCGAGGAAATACAGCGGCTCGGCGCCGGCGACGATGAGATCGTTGACGCACATGGCCACCAGGTCGATGCCGATGGTGTCGTGCTTGCCGACCTCCATCGCCAGCTTGAGCTTGGTGCCGACGCCGTCGGTGCCGGACACCAGCACCGGCTGCTGGTAGCGGTCGGTGGGGATCTCGAACAGGGCGCCGAAGCCGCCAATGGAATCCAGCACGCCGGGGCGGCGGGTGGCGCGGGCAATGGGCTTGATGCGCTCGATCAGCCGGTTGCCGACGTCGATGTCGACGCCCGCGTCGCGATAGCTGAGGGAGGGGGTGTTGTCGTCGCTGCTGCTCACGGGGATTCCTGTCGATCGGTGGAGGGGGCAAAAAGGGGCGTAATGGTAGCGTAAGCCCGGCATGCTGTCATAGCGGCGCGTGGATCAGTAGCGCCGGAATAGCTCCACCTTGCCCTTGTGATCGAAGGACAGCACGTCATAGCCCTTGGGCGGCAATCCTTTGGGCTGCATGCCCGGCGACTTCTGCGGCATACCAGGGGCGGTGAGGCCGAGTACGTCCGGCCGCTCCCTGAGCAGGCGCTTGATGTCGGCCGCCGGTACATGGCCCTCCACCACATAACCGTTTACCACCCCGGTATGGCAGGACTGCAACGGCCTGCTGACGCCGAAGTTCGCCTTGATTTCCGCCATGTTGGTGTGGTTCTTGGCAATCACCTTGAAGCCTTCCGCACGCAGGTGGTCGATCCAGCCACCGCAGCAACCGCAGGATTTGTCTTTGTAGACGGTGATTTCCGCGATGGCGGGTTCAGCTTCGGCGCTGGCCTGAGTGCTGGCCAGCAGGAAGATGCCGGCCATGGTGAGGAGGAAAATCGATGTTTTGGTGTTCATGGTTTGTCCCGGGAGCGCATGTGATTGACATGAGGGCGGATTATAACCTCACGCGTCGGGCGCGGGAAAACTGGGGGTGTCTCTGACCCAATGGCTGTGCTTTGAAATCTGGGGCGGTGAAAAAGCGGTTTGATATAGATCAAGGTCACATAGAGGCCGCGGGTATATCAATAACCCGCTTTTATAACTAAGGGAACTCTGATCAATTTGAAACAGCGCTGGCAGTTGGAAGAAGATAATTGAAGGTTGGTGGTTCTGCCGAGTTTAAGAAGACCATGTCGTCGTGATGCGCTGCGCGGCAACGGATTGATCAGAGTGCCCCATTTGATTGGGAGAGAGAAATGTATCAGATCCAGACTCCACGAAAGAATATCTTTCGTCCGACTGCCCTGGCCGCAGCCTGCTCCGCCGTCCTGCTGGGCGGTTTTGCGGCCACGCCGACCTTCGCGGGCGACAATATCACCGAGGCCCTGACCGGGGGCAAGGCGACCATGGACATGCGCGTGCGTTATGAGGGTGTCACCCAGGACAATACCTTGGATGATGCAACAGCGCTGACCGTGCGCACCCGTCTCGGCTACAAGACCGGCGATTTCATGAATATCAGCGGTTTTCTGGAGATGAGCAACGTGACGTCTCTGACCGCCGATGAGGATTACAACAGCAAGATGAATGGTAATACCGGCTATTCGGTGATCGCCGATCCGACCAATACCATCCTCAATCGCGCTTATCTCGATTATACCGGCATTGCTGACACCACCCTGCGCTATGGTCAGCAGCGCATCATCTATGACAACGCCCGCTTCATCGGCAACGTCGGGTGGCGCCAGACGGAGCAGACCTACACCGCCTTCCGGGTCACCAACAAGTCGCTGAGCGATACGACCTTTGACTACGCCTATCTGAGCAATCGCTATAAGATCACCACGGCCCCTGAAAATATTTCAGCCCACTTGCTGAACGCCAGCTACAGTGGCCTGGGTGTCGGCAAGCTGACCGGCTACGCCTACCTCCTGGACTTCCCTGACGCTGCGGCAAGCTCCAGCAAGACCCTGGGCGTGCGTTTCAAGGGCGCCACCAAGGGCGATATCAAGTTCGTGTACACCGCAGAGTATGCCAACCAGAGTGAATACAAGGATGGCAGTCAAGGCGACAAGGCCTACATGCGCTTGATTGGCGGCGTTGGCATGAGCGGTATTACGGTCTCCGTGGGCTATGAGGTGCTGGGCAGTGATAACGGCGCCTATGGCTTTAGCACGCCGCTGGCGACGTTGCACGGCCAGAACGGTTGGGCCGATCAGTTCCTGGCGACGCCGGCCAATGGCTTGGTAGACACCACGCTGAAAGTGGCCGGCAAGCTTGCCGGTGTGAAACTGGTCGGTGTCTATCACAATTACACCGCCGACGAAGGCAGTGCTGACTACGGCACCGAACTGGATCTTCTGGCAGTCAAGAAGTTTGGCAAGAACTACAGTGTGGGCCTGAAGTATGCGAGCTATACGGCAGATACCTGGAAGGTTGACACCGACAAAGTGTGGCTCTGGGGTGGTCTGAAGTTCTAAACCCGGACGCCGTGTAATCACACGCGGTGTAGCCTGTGAAACAGGGCCGTCGGTGGCGGGATTCGGCCACCGGCGGCCCTTTGTCTTTAGTGACCCGCAACATACTATTGGCCAGTCCGTTGTGCCGCCAATTAAGGGGCTGATGGCGCGCGGCCCGGTCTATTCATTAAGGTTTTTGCCGCGCTCGAGATAGGTGTACGGCATTTGGTAGTAATTAAAGAATTTGGCTGTCTTCCTGTACGACAGGTTGTTGAACACGTGAGACAAATTGAGGCCCACGGCGATATAGAGATTCCTTTCCCTGTTTCCTTGCCGCCCGGGCGAATAGTTGCGCGTGTAATAGCCCAGTTGGAGATCCAGATACCTGAGATATTTGTTGCGGACGGATGGGATGCCATCCAGCTTGAGAGCGGCGATGAATTTCATGTTGTCGTAATCCGTAAAGATGTCGCGTTGCCCGCCGGGAATGTATTCCACGCGGATATCGATTCGCCTGGCGAGTTCCGGCC
>DRKQ01000201.1 GCA_011051685.1 Gammaproteobacteria bacterium | reverse complement strand
CACCACATCGCGGCTTGCCAGATCCTTGGCATGAGGGGCGTAGCGTTCCATGAAACGCTCGCCGTCCTTGTTTACCAGATAGCCGCCCTCACCCCGCACCCCCTCGGTGATCAACATGCCCTTGCCCGCAATGCCCGTGGGATGGAACTGAAAGAACTCCATATCCTGCACCGGAATGCCGGCACGCAGTGCCATGGCGATGCCGTCACCGGTATTGATGCGCGCATTGGTATTGGTGCGGAACAATTGCCCCACGCCGCCAGTGGCCAGCAGGGTGGTCTTGGCCTCGATGATCAGCGGTTCGCCGGTTTCGATGCATAACACCAGGGCGCCGAGGATATATCCTTCATCATCCTTCAACAGGTCGATAGCGAAGTATTCATCGAAGAAATGGGTCTTGGCACGGATGTTTTGTTGGTAGAGGGTATGCAGGATAGCGTGACCGGTACGATCTGCCGCGGCGCAGGTACGGGCCGCTTGCTCACCGCCGAAATCGCGGCTCTGTCCGCCAAAGGGGCGTTGATAGATCTTGCCATTGGCCAATCGGGAAAAAGGCACCCCGGCATGTTCCAGCTCGATAACCAGGTGCGAGGCGGCGCGGCACATGTATTCGATGGCGTCCTGATCCCCAAGATAGTCGCTGCCCTTTACCGTGTCGTACATGTGCCAGTGCCAGTTGTCCGGTGTCACATTGCCCAGCGCCGCATTCATGCCGCCCTGGGCCGCCACGGTGTGCGAACGGGTGGGAAATACCTTGGACACCACCGCCACATTGGCCTCGGCCTCGGCCATTTGCAGGGCGGCGCGTAAACCGCCGCCACCTGCGCCGATTACCAGGGTATCGAATCTGCGCCGTTCAATCTGCGCCATGCTCATGTCACCCCCACCAACAACACACTTCGCAAGGTCCACAGGCCCAGAATGATGAGCCCCAAAGCGAAAACGCTGATCAGCACATAACGCAAGGCAACAGACTTGACGTAATCAATAATCACATCGCGGCCGCCGATCCAGGCATGCAGCAGCAATGCAAAAGCAAACAGTATCAAGGCGATATTGGCCGCCGGGTGCGCCACCCAGGCGTGCCAGGTATCGTAGGTGATGACCTGGCCACGCCAGACATAGGCGAACATCAGCAAAAAAACCAGGATGTACACGGCACTCAGGCGTTGCAGCAGCCAGGCCCGCAGACCGGAGGAAGCCCGCCAGCTCACGTCCCGCCTCCCAACATCACCCACCCTGCAAACAAGCTCGTCATCAGGGCGAGTCCATGCACCAGCCAGGCCGTGTAACGGGCGGTCATGCGCGTAATGCCCACATCAAAATCCAGCAGCATGAAACGGATGCCCGCGAGAAGATGATGACTCAACGCCCAGACGAACAGCACGCCCAAAAGCCTCATAGGCAGGCTGCCAAGCAATGCCGCCACCCGGGTAAAACCCGCTTGATCTTCAAGGGAAAGACTGAGTAAATACACCAGCCCGGGCAGGGAAAGAATCATCAAAACACCGCTGATCCGATGCAGGATTGACAGTACCGCCGTCACTGGCTGATGGATACGCAGCAGATTCAGGAAGACCGGTCTGTTGTCCGTGGTACTCATTGTGGCCCTTTACAGGTAAACATTTCTGAGTTTTGGTCCGGGTATTGGTTTGCAGCTATTCATTTATCGATATGACGAACCGCAGCAATGTTCGCTATCATTAACCGATCATTACATCAGGTCAATGAGCAAAAGCATGACACATCATCACTGGCAGACATTTCTCACCACACGTGGCGCTCACTGGTCAGGACAGCGGGTCGACTACTTCGGCGACGAGCCGCAAAACACCATTGCAGAAAAACACGCTGCACTGCAAGGCGGTTCCGTTATCATGTGCGATCTTTCCCACTACGGACTGATCCGCGCCGAGGGTCCGGAGAGTGCCGACTTCCTGCAAAACCAGTTGTGTAACGACGTGCGAGAAGTCACCCCGTTACACAGCCAGTACAATGGCTACTGCACGCCCAAAGGACGGGCGCTGGCCTTCTTTCGCCTGTTTCAACGCGATGATGATTACTACTTGCGGTTGCCCCGGGAGATTCTTGAGCCCGTCCTCAAGCGATTGCGTATGTTCGTGCTCATGAGCAAAACCGAACTGGGTGATGCCAGTGATCAATTGATTCGCATCGGTGTTGCCGGGCCTGATGCCGGCCGCCAGCTCAGTGCGCTTATGGGAGAAACACCCAACGAAGTAAACGCCGTTTATCACTCCGGGGATCTGAGCATCATCTGCCTTCAGCCGGGCAGCCGTTTCGAGGTTTACGGCCCCGATGAGGCCATGCAGCACCTCTGGCAGCAACTCGAGGAAACTGTCGCCCCGGTGGGCGCCGGGGCCTGGGAACTGCTGGACATTCATGCCGGTCTGCCTGAAGTCTATGCACAAACCCAGGAGGCCTTTGTGCCGCAGATGCTCAACCTGCAGGCCATAGGCGCCCTGAGTTTCAAGAAGGGCTGTTACCCTGGCCAGGAAATCGTCGCCCGCATGCACTACCTGGGCAAGCTCAAGCGACGCATGTATCTTGCGCACATCGAAGAGGACATCCCCGTCCAGCCGGGCGACACACTGTACGCCGAGAGCTCTGCATCGGGCCAGGGGGTGGGTAAGGTGGTGCGCGCCCAAAGTAACCCCGACGGTGGCGTCGACCTGCTGGCGGTCATCGAAATCAGCAGCGCCGAGCAAGGTAGCCTGCGCCTGCATGACGCCAATGGCCCCATGCTTCAACTGCAGGCACTGCCCTACGACATCGAACAGCCCCAATAAGCCGGCCTCTGGCCAACCCGCCTCCTTCCCTCATTCCTCTCAAGTTCCGGGATGTTGTAACGATATCAACTATCAAGCCTGAAAAAATAAGAAACCATCCTCCCTGGAAAGGACGTGGAAAATGGATGTTGTCAATCTGATCAACGACATACTCGCCGACCTGAAGGCCAACCGGCTCAAGCTGCCTACCCTGCCGCAGGTGGCCTTGAAGATCAATGATATTATCGGCAGCCCCGACGCCACGGCAAAAAAAATCGCCCAGGTGATCAATACCGACGCTGCCCTCTCCGCGCGCATGATCCAGGTGGCCAACAGCCCCATGATGCGCAGCGGCTCAACCGTGGAAAATGTGCAGGCCGCCGTTACCCGCATGGGCATGAGCGTGGTACGCAACATTGTCACCTCTTTCCTGGTCAACCAGCTTTTCCACAGCAAGCATGAAGCCCTGAAAAAACGCCTGACGGTGGTGTGGAACCATAGTGCCCACGTCGCGGCCATCAGCCATGTGCTGGCCGATCACTTCAGCAAGCTCAAGCCGGACGAAGCCATGCTCGCTGGCCTGGTGCACGACATCGGCAAACTGCCCATGATCCTCAAGGCCGAGAACATGCCCGAGCTGGCCAATAATCCGGCCGTCATGGATCAGGTGGATGAAAAACTGCATAGCGCGCTGGGTAAGGTCATCGTCCAGACCTGGGGCTTTGCGCCGGAACTAGTCACTGCGGTAGCCGAACATGAAAATCTCAGCCGTGATTCCGAAAAGCTTGATCTCACCGACATCGTCACCGTGGCCAACCTGCTCAGCTATGCTGGCAAGGCGCATCGTCACAAGCAGGCAAACTGGGCAGAAGTGCCAGCCTTCAACAAGCTGGATCTCAGCCCGGAAGACAGCATCGCGGCCCTAGAAGAGGCGCGTGACGAGATTGCCGAAATCGTCAAACTGCTAACAAGCTAATACGAAATAGCTTCAAGTATTCAGGACAACTTCTTTGGCCGCATGTGCGGGAACAGCAACACGTCGCGAATAGACGGCGAGTCGGTAAACAACATCACCAGCCGGTCGATGCCGATGCCCTCGCCCGCGGTGGGCGGCATGCCGTGTTCCAGGGCGGTGATGTAATCCTCGTCGTAGTGCATGGCCTCGTCGTCGCCCGCCTCTTTTTCTTCCACCTGCTTGCGGAAACGCTCGGCCTGGTCCTCGGCATCGTTGAGCTCGGAAAAGCCGTTGGCCAGCTCACGACCACCGACGAAAAACTCGAAACGATCGGTGACGAAGGGATCCTCATCGTTGCGCCGCGCCAGGGGCGACACCTCGGTGGGATAGGCGGTGATAAAGGTGGGATCCTTCAACCGGTGCTCCACGGTCTTCTCGAAGATCTCGATCTGCACCTTGCCCAGGCCGTAGCTGTCCTTCAAGGGAATGTTCAACGCCTCGGCCACCTGCCGCGCGGCCTCCAGACTTTGCAACTGTTCTAACTGCAAGTCGGGGTTGTAATGGAGAATGGATTCCACCACGGTCATGCGCGCAAAGGGCTTGCCGAACTCGAATTCCTCGCCCTGGTACGGCAACACCGTGGTGCCGTGAATCTCTTGTGCCATGCCGCGCAGCATGTCCTCGGTGAGGTCCATCAGATCCCGATAATCGGCATAGGCCTGGTAGAACTCCACCATGGTGAACTCGGGATTGTGCCGGGTGGACAGGCCCTCGTTGCGGAAGTTGCGATTGATCTCGAACACCCGTTCGAAACCACCCACCACCAGGCGCTTGAGATACAGCTCCGGCGCCACGCGCAGGTAGAGGCCCATGTCCAGGGCATTGTGATGGGTGACGAAGGGCCGCGCCGTTGCGCCGCCGGGGATAACATGCATCATGGGGGTCTCCACCTCCATGAAGTCGCGATCGAGCAAGAAGCGGCGCACATAGTCCACCACCTGCGAGCGGATACGGAAGGTCTTGCGCGTCACCTCGTTCATGATCAGGTCCAGGTAACGCTGGCGGTACTTGGTTTCCTGATCGGCCAGGCCGTGCCACTTTTCCGGCAGGGGGCGCAGGGACTTGGTCAACAGGCGAAGATCGTCCACCCGGACCGACAACTCGCCGGTCTTGGTCTTGAACAATACCCCCTCGGCGCCGATGATGTCGCCGATATCCCACTTCTTGAATTGCTGGTTGTAAAAGCCTTCGGGCAGCTCGTCGCGGGTGACGAACAACTGGATCTTGCCCGACATGTCCTGCAGGTGCACGAAACTGGCCTTGCCCATGATGCGCCGGCTCATCATGCGTCCCGCCACCTTCACGCGCAGCGGATTGGCTTCCAACTCTTCGTTAGACTTTTCGCCATACTCGGCGTGCAGTTCACCGGCCATGACATCACGGCGGAAGTCGTTGGGAAAGGCATTGCCGGCTTCGCGCAGGGCCGCCAGTTTACTGCGGCGCTGTTCGATGAGAGCGTTGGTGTCTTCTGTGGTTTGCTGTTCGTTTTGTTGTTTTGTTTCGTCTGACATTTGGTTGCTTCTCGCTACTTTTTGGTTACCCCCTCTCCCCCTTGGGGGAGAGGGTTGGGGTGAGGGGGGAAGAAGCTTGTTCAAAACCACCCTCACCCGCGTCTTGGCCCTTTTATGCCCTCTGGGTACTCCCTGAGGGAGAGGGAATGGTTATTTTAAGGAACCTCTGATTAATTCATGGAACACGATCTTGCGGCTGAAATCATCCATCGCGGCGTTGCGAATCTTGCCAATAGTCCCGCTATTGGCGGCGATTCGCGCCTTGCGCTGAATAATTTCATCTCACAATCTCGCTGTCCCAGAATTAATCAGAGGTTCCTTAAGTTTCCCTTTTATCTTTTCCCTTTACTCTTTCCTCTGTCCTTTCCCTTTTATCTTTTCCCTGCCTTTCTGCCTTTAAAGCCCCGACTTCAAACTCGCCTCGATAAATTGATCCAGATCCCCATCCAGCACCGCCTGGGTATTGCCCGTCTCCACCCCGGTGCGCAAGTCCTTGATCCGCGACTGGTCGAGCACGTAGGAGCGAATCTGGCTGCCCCAGCCGATGTCGGCCTTGGTGTCTTCCACGGCCTGCTGATCGGCGTTGCGTTTTTGCAGCTCGTACTCGTAAAGCTTGGCCTTGAGCTGCTTCATGGCCGAATCCTTGTTCTTGTGCTGCGAGCGATCGTTCTGACACTGCACCACGATGCCCGTGGGATTGTGGGTGATGCGCACCGCGGACTCGGTCTTGTTGACGTGCTGGCCGCCGGCGCCGGAGGCACGGTACACGTCGATGCGCAGGTCGGCGGGATTGATGTCGATCTCGATGTTGTCGTCTATTTCCGGTGAGACGAACACCGAGGCAAAGGAAGTATGGCGCCGGCCGCCGGAATCAAACGGTGATTTACGCACCAGCCGGTGCACACCGGTCTCGGTACGCAGCCAGCCAAAGGCGTATTCGCCCACGAAGTGAATGGTGGCGCTCTTGATGCCCGCCACCTCCCCGGGGGAGGCCTCGATGAGTTCGGTCTTGAAACCGTGGGCCTCGCCCCAGCGCAGGTACATGCGCAGCAGCATCTCCGCCCAGTCCTGGGCCTCGGTGCCGCCGGAACCGGCCTGGATATCGAGGTAGGCGTTGTTGGCATCCATCTCGCCGGAAAACATGCGGCGGAATTCCAGCTTGGCCAGCTGTTCCTCCAGCTCGTCGAGATCGGCCACCACCGCGTCCACGGTGTCCTGGTCGTCTTCTTCCGCCGCCATCTCCAGCAGCTCGGCCGCCTCGCCCAGCTTGTTGTCCACCTCGCGAATGGTGTCGACCACCCGTTCCAGCGAGGCGCGCTCCTTGCCCAGGGCCTGGGCGCGCTCGGGGTCATTCCAGACCTCGGGGTCTTCCAGCTCGCGGACTACCTCGTCCAGCTGCTCACACTTGGTTTCGTAGTCAAAGATACCCCCTCAGCACGTCGGCGCGTGCTTGCATGTCTTTGATGCGGGAGGCGATGGGGCTGACTTCGAGCATGGTGTAAAACCCTTGTTTACGGCAAAACGTTCGGACGGCGAAAAGCGGGCTATTCTACCGCAGGTGGGAGCCGGGGTGAATGTCAGTTTTCTTTATTTCTGTGTTGTTAACGCAAAGGACGCGAAGGCGCAGAGGACGCAAAGCATACATTTGAAAAAACTTTGCGTTCTTGGCGTCTTTGCGCCCTTTGCGTTTATTCACGCGGGCCAGAAAAATGCTCACAGCGGCTCGAGATATTCCACCAGCAACTGCGCGCTGCGCCGGCCATTGAACTCATTCACATCCAGCCGATAGGCCAGTTCCACCCGTTGCACCTCCGCGGGCCAGTCATCATCCACGGTATTGAAGGCAATGGCATCCAGGGCCTGCTCGCTGCCGGGCGGTCGCACCACCAGCTTGAGGTGCTTGTCGCCGACGATGCGCCGGTTCACCAGTTCGAACACACCGTCGAACAGGGGCTCGGGGAAGCCCTGGCCCCAGGGGCCGCCGGCGCGCAGGGTCTCGGCCAGTTCCAGGCTCAGGGCCTCGGCGGGCAGTTCGCCGTCGCTGAGGATCTCCTGGCACAGGTCCTGCGGGCCGAG
This sequence comes from Gammaproteobacteria bacterium, assembly GCA_011051685.1. Taxonomy (GTDB): domain Bacteria; phylum Pseudomonadota; class Gammaproteobacteria; order SZUA-152; family SZUA-152; genus SZUA-152. The sequence continues at coordinate 1,471 of DRKQ01000201.1, read as the reverse complement.
ATGTCGTCGCACCTCGGCATCGAAGGCGTTGCGAAAACGCTCGAAGTCGTCGGCCGCCAGGCTCAGTCCGGCGGCCATGGCGTGGCCGCCAAACTTGCTGAGCAGTCCGGGGTTGTTCGCCGCCACCGCATCCAGGGCATCGCGGATGTGCAGGCCGGGCACGGAACGGGCCGAACCCTTGAGGCTGCCGTTCTCGGCCTGGGCGAAGACGATCACCGGCCGGTGCAGGCGGTCCTTGATGCGCGAGGCGAGGATGCCGATGACCCCCTGGTGCCAGTGGGGCTCGTACAGACACAGGCCAACCGGCAGGTCTGCCCCCTCCTCCAGCGCCATTTCATCGAGAATGAGCATGGCCTCGGCCTTCATCTCGTCCTCAATGGCGCGGCGTTCACGGTTGAAGTCATCCAGGCGTTGCGCCAGTGCCTGGGCCCGCTCCGGGTCATCGGTGAGCAGCAGCTCGATACCCAGGGACATGTCGTCCAGCCGTCCGGCGGCGTTGAGCCGGGGGCCCAGGGCGAAGCCCAAATCTGCTGCTACCAGGTTGGCCGGATTGCGCTTGGCCACGCGGATCAGGGCGGCGATGCCGGCATTGCCCTGCCCGGCGCGGATGCGCGCCAGGCCCTGGCCGACGAGGATGCGGTTGTTGTGGTCCAGCACCACCACGTCCGACACCGTGCCCAGGGCCACCAGGTCGAGCAGCTCGGCCAGGTTGGGTTCGGCGCCCGCAGCAAAGGCACCTTGTTCGCGCAGCTTCGCGCGCAGGGCCAGCATCACGTAAAAGATTACTCCGACACCGGCCAGGTGCTTGGAAGGAAAACCATCGCCGGGCTGGTTGGGGTTGACCATGGCCGCCGCGGCGGGCAGTTCGCTGCCCGGCAGGTGATGGTCGGTGACCAGCACGCGGATGCCGCGCGCATTGGCCGCGGCCACGCCGTCGATGCTGGAGATGCCGTTGTCCACGGTGACGATGAGATCGGGGCGGCGCTCGGCGGCCACGGCGACGATCTCCGGGGTCAGACCGTAGCCGTACTCGAAACGGTTGGGCACCAGGTAGTCGACATGGGCCGCCCCGAGCATGCGCAGGGCGCGCACCGCCAGCGCCGAAGAGGTGGCGCCATCGCAGTCGAAGTCGCCGACGATGAGGATGCGCTGCTGCTGGGCAATGGCCTCGGCCAGCAGCGCCGCGGCGGTGTCGATACCCTTCAGCGCATCCACCGGCAACAGGTGGGCAAGCCCCCGTTCCAGTTGTGCCGGGGATTCCACCCCGCGTTGGACATAGACCCGCGCCAGCACCGGGTGCAGGTGGTCAAGTGCGGCCAGCGCCGTTTTAGCGATTCCCGCGCCGTGATCGCGGCGCGCGATGGAGACGCTCACTCAGTCGGTGCGGCTGGTGACTTCCAGCAGGTGATAACCGAACTGGGTCTTCACCGGGCCCTGCACCGTGTTCAGCTCGGCGCTGAATACCACCTTG
>DRKQ01000200.1 GCA_011051685.1 Gammaproteobacteria bacterium | reverse complement strand
TGCAGGTGAGGGTGAAGGTGCTGCTGGCGCTCAGCGCGCCGGTGCTTTCGCTGCCGCTGAGGGCTTTGCTGCCGCTCCAGGCGCCGCTGGCGCTGCAGCTGGTGGCGTCGCTGACGCTCCAGCTCAGGGTGGCGCTGCTGCCGCTAGGGAGGGTGGTTGTGTCTGCATTGAGGCTGATCGTCGGGAGGGGGGTTGTGGAACCTCCCCCACCCGAGCCGGCGTCAGCGGAAAGTTTGTAGAAATACACACTACCCGAGCTGCTGTTCACTCCCACGAATACGCCTTTGGATGGGACATAACGCCAGCGGCCGTAGGTACCCCATTTTGTGGCGGCGGTGGGAGTAACACTGTTGCCCGAGGCCGGCGTGATCCGGCTCCAGACCGGGGGGGAAACCGACAAGTCCAGGGTGAATACATCTGCGCCACCATCCCAGGCGACAATCTTGCCGGTGGCGGGATCATAGGCCAGACCGGGCACGGTGCCTTCCATGGTCTTGTCGCCCACCGCATTCAGTGAACTGCGGGTGACGTTGCCGAGGTCGCTGATATCGTAGAGGTAGGCGTTGCCTTTACCGACCACGACAAATTTCCGGTTTACGGGATCCACTTCCCCCACCATACCGTTGATGGCGCCATCCTGACGCAGACGGCTCCAGGATCCACTGGCCGGGTCATACTTGGCCAGAACACCAGCGGCATGCAGCAGGATTTGCTGGGAAACGGGGTCATAGGCGGTTGCCACACCGATGTTGGCGGTGATGGGGGCGTCAGCCTTGCGTTCCCAGCTCAATGAGTTGAAATTGAACAGTGCGGTGACCTGATCACCGTTGCCATCGCGCCAGCGAGAACCGCCCATGATCCAGAACCGATCCTGGTTGGGCAGATACTCCAACCCGTCATAGGTATGCCTGGAGGCCGGTGAGCCATCGGCGTGAATGCTCTCCCCTACTCCCCAGCCAAACTCTTTGGCCGGCCAGTAGGGGTCATTGAGGCGGTCCCAGGCCAGGGTGTTGATATCGAACACATACACCTCGTTGCCCCAATAGTCACCATGCCCTCCTCCCCAGACAATCAGCCGGTCTCGTTTCGTATCGTAGGCTGCGCCGCTCCAGGCGTCGATGACACCTCGGACTTTCGAATCAAAGGGGGTTGGAGAAACATCTTCCAGGGTGTTGCTTGAAGCTTCGTACCAGTGTCCGGGTTGCAGTGTGTCCAGTGGACCACTGACGGCCTGCCCTGTAAGCAGAAAATACATCGCCAGCAGAAAAAAACCATTTACCATTTTACCAAACATCATTCGCTAAGCACTCCACGTGTCGCACTCAAAAGCGGGAAATCCATTCTGGAACGCTCCAAGGCACAAATATGTTGCATTGATTCATGAAAAAACCGGCCATTCATGCAAAAAATTATCTTGCCGCCTGTTTCCCATTCCCTAATAATTAGCGGCTGAGGATTCCGCTTCCCTGTGATTTACGCCACAAATCGATTGTTGCGGCCTGTGATGAACTTCGCACAAATCCGGCTCCAGCCTGGGACTGCCTGCCGACACATTCCCAGAGACACCTAATCCATCATCGATTTTGGGCAAGAAATGAAGATTGAACGCACACAGGAACGCGGCCGATTGAATACCATGCGATCAGACAGTGCAAGCAAATATGATTGCAAATCGGCAACATTCTCATGCCCACCGGAATCATGAAAACCACACTTTCAACGTGAACCGACAGGTGCGCAAAAAATCACCAAAGCTCAACAAAAACCGTATTTTTCGGGAAGGTACGGCGAGAAATAATGATTGCAAGCAAGTATCGCTATATTGAGATCAAATTGACTGAACCTATGTTTAAAAACACCTTGAGTACCCGTCGGCGCTGGTTTGACTACTGGTTGGAAAGTTTTGGCAAGGAGTTGTCCAGTGGTATCTGGAGCCTCGAGAAACAAGGGGCGACTTTGCAGATACCCTACAGCCGTAAGACATTTTCTGTGGCGGGGCTACCCATTCCCGCCGCCTTGGGAGCGGTGAACTCTCACACGCCCCGCTATGATGTTCTCGGTGAGTTATCCGACCCCGCCACTGATATCCCAAAAATGATGGATGAGCTGGGTGTTGCCATGTTGCAGTTCCCCTATCTGTCACCGGCATCCGAACTCGCCGGCAAACTGATGGCCGGTGATACGGGATTGAGAACGCATGTGGAACCCTGTGAAACCGCGCCACACATTGATACAACTGGAGACTGGGATGAGTACTGGACCGGCCTCGGCAAGAGCCGGCGGGAACTGGGGCGCCGGGAACGTAAATTCATGGGCAGGGAAGGTGCTCGCTTTGCCCTGCTCACAGACTGGCAAGACATTGAACCTGTATTCCGTGAAATTTTGGACATCGAAGCCTCGGGCTGGAAGGGCAAGGAAGGCAGCGCTATCGTTCAGGACGAATCAACCCTGAAATTCTACACCAGCCTGGCCAAAGACTGGGCAGAAGCCGGATACCTGAGGCTGTTTCTGCTATACGATGGTGAGACCTGCGTCGCCTTCGAACTGGACGCCGAATACAAGGGCATCCTGCATTGTTTCAAGCATGCTTATCTGGACAGCTACGCCAAACAAGGCCCCGGCCAGGTGTTGCGCGTGATGATCCTGCGTTGGGCATTTGAGAATGAGTCGGTAAAGGTCTTTGACATGTTTGGCCCGGACTCCGATGCCAAACGCAAATGGGCCACAGGCGATGAACAGCTCATTACCCTGAAAGTATTCAAATCCAGTCCGCTGGGCTTTCTCGCCTGGCTGCGTTTTTCCCTGGCGCCACGGCTGAAGGCCCGGCTCACATCCTGAGACATCGCCAACCGGCGGGCATCAGACTAATTCATCCAGGGTGGCCGCCAACCTTCCGGCAAGACTTTTCCGGCTGTACTTTTCAAGTTGAGCCTGATCCGCCGCTTCGGCCGATGAGCCCGCCTGCCAGCGCTCATACAAGCGGCGCAAGGCACGTGCAATACCTTCAACGTCGGTTGGTGGCACGGCCACGCCAGAACGGGTTTCAGTGAGAATATCCTTGGCCGCACCGTCAGACACCAGGGCCAGAATCTGGCGTTGCATCCCCAATCCTTCGTACACCTTCACCGGCACTTGCAAGCGCGACCACTGCCGCTCCTTCTCGGCGGCCTCATCGTCACCCAATGCTTCGCTCAATACGAGGATGACGTCGGCGCCCGCCGCCCGTTGCAGCGCCTGAGCATAGGGAATGCGCTGTTCGCACAATTCAATGTAATCCTGCAGGCGCAAGCGCTCCACGTCTTGCGTGAACGCTGCTCCTACTCCGTAGGCGCCGGCCCCCAAAAAGGTGATATGCAGTTGCGAGGCGTCAATCCAGCCCTGGTCGATGGCATGACGCACCCCCGCCAACAGGGGCCGCGGATTGCGATTTTCGCCATCGATCACCCCCCCGTAAAATATCTGGAATTTCTTCAGTGGCGCCGGAATCACCTCGGCAAGCTCCCGGGCGTCGTATCCATTGGGAATGGTCACCAGCTTGTCCGCATCCACCTGGGGATAGCGCTGCATGAACCACTCACGCATGCGAGGAGTGTTGCAGACCACCCGATCAGCCTGTTCAAGCACCGCACGTTCGATGCGCGCACCAACTAACTTCTCCCAGCCGGCCATACTGTCTTCCACCCAGGGATCACGAAAATCAGCGATCCAGGGCAGGCCGTGACGTTTTTTCAGCAACAGGCCGATCAACAACGCAGACGGCACCGGATACGTGGAAAACACAGCCTTGAAGGGATGATCGCCGCGCAACAGCCGCTTCGCCTGGCGCAAAGCCGGCCATATCCACAACCAATAGCGGTCGGGAACCCCTAGAAAAGCCGGATACAAGCCCCGGATGCTGCTGATTTTTTTTATATCATTCGCCCAGGCCCGGTGCACACGCACCGCATCGGGAATTTTTTCCAGGGAGGCAGGATCCGTGCTGGAATAGAGCGTCTCTGGCACACTCAACACGTCGCACATCCAGCCGAATTCCTCGAGGTATTGGGTGAATTTCAGGGTGCGTAAGACCCCTGTGCTAGTGTTGTCTGGCGGATAATGGAACGCTACCATCAGCAGGCGCCGGGGGTCATCGCTCATTGGTGTCATCGCTCATCGTGTACAGCCACTTTCTCCAAGGTTCTCACATCCCCACCAACATGCCCAACTTCATTTAGCCAGCCCTAGCCACCCCTGTGACAGACTGCCTCTCACCATGCGCACCACAAAAATCCATGTGAATGATCCGCCGAGGGCAGTCATATCCCACGGATTTCGCTATACTCAGCCGCGACATTATGGAAATTTTTCTGGACTCCAAGAATACACGCCCTGATACCTGCCTGCATGAATAATATTTCAATCAACGATTTTCAGTACCGCAGTGGCCACTCACCGGTGGCAACCGTGATGAATGCTTCCACTATCACAATCCCCCCCAGCCTGTACCTGATTCTATTTTGTCTGTTGAGCTGGACACCGGGCCACGCCGCTGAAAAATGGAATGACCCGCACAACTATTATCTGGCCACGGCCCAAAACCGCGGAGACCTTTTGCATAACGTGGAAAAATATCATCTTCCCCAGGGGCTGGAAAAATTACGCCAGAAAAAATATCGCCGCGCCTGGGAAGACTTCGATTTCATCTTGCGCTATTACCCCAACCATCCGAAAGGGCTGCTGTACATGTCCGACCTCTCGCTGCGCATGAATAAGCCTGTGCAGGCGGAAAAATACTTCCAGAAAGCCTTCAAACTCTACCCAGGTTATGCGGACACCCATGCCCTTTACGGTATTTTTCTGCAAAAATCCGGCAAGCTTGACGAAGCGATCAGACAATACAAGAAAGCTCTGAGCCTGGCACCTGACTCCTCCGAAACCCATTACAACCTGGGACTTGCCCTCTACAACAAGGGAGACTACGAGGGGGCACTGCAACACGCCCGGGTCGCCTATCAATTGGGATTCCCACTACCTGGCTTGCGCAAAAAATTACGCAAAATCGGTAAATGGACACCCGCCACTCAAGATAATGCCTCGAAGTAAAGCGCTCCTGCCCGGCTGCCAGCGACCACATTTCGCACCCTCTCAACCTCCTCCTCACTCAGTTCCTGCTTCCATTTGTTCGCCGCCTGTTCTGGGTTCTTGAAAACGCTGTAGTAATCCTTTTTCTCATCCCGAGTGCTTGAAGAAAGGAAATCCTCTGTTTGCGGATTCCATGACAAACCACTGAACGCGAAAAGTCGCCGGGTGGTCGCCAAGGGGTCTGCGCACAAATCCTCATACCGCACGATCATGGCATTGGTGCAGTTTTCCAGTTCATTCAAGGCCTTCTCATTGAACAATAACCACTGCCATGCCTGTCTTTCGATGGGATGGGCCGCCTTCAACTCCTCCATACTCAATTGGCGTTGCCGGGCCAGGTCGGTGTCAAGCAGTTTTTCCATCAGGCCAAAATCATTGCTGATGGAATCTTCTGCGGAAAAACGGCCCTGACGCTCACCCCGCTTGACCGATGCAATGCTGCCGCAGGGATGACGAATCTCGAAAACGATGCGCGCCTGAGGAAGGGTCTTTGCAAAAAAGCCCAGGCGACCCACTGACTCAATGGACTTCCAGGTCAAATAAACCTGCTTGGCGGAGCGGGGCCGCATACTGTCAAGCACGGGAAATTCACCAAAAACCTTCGCCCCCACCTTGGCCGCAAATACCGAAAACCTGCGCCAGGCAAACCGGCCAAAGCTCAGATATTCTTTGGGAAACAATGGCAGGGAACCGCACACTTTGGTCGAATTTGAACGAGGCAGCGACGCCACGAATCGCCTTAATTCATTTTGCGTCTCGCCCACTGACTCTGGATTGGCCAAGAGGGGGATGGTTGAAAAAGGCTGCACGCTGTCCGGCTCGTGGAAATACAGTGACGCCGGATGACTGTCAAACAGCTTGCCCAGCCAGGTGGTGCCGGAGCGCGGCATACCACACAAAATTATCAAGGGATCATTCTCCATCCACATTCTCCGACGAAACCGGCCCTCCTGCCTGACCCCGGGCAATAAGACCGGGCATTTTGCGCAAGAAAATAAAGCTCAATCGTCAACAACCGATAAAGGCGTAGTATAATTCAGCTCTTCAGCACACAGCAACGCAATCGCCCAAAGGTCGTCGCAGCAGTGAATAATCCCCAGCCCATACTCAGGCATATTGACACGTATTCCGAGTTTTTGGCTATTGCCGGTGAATGGAATAATCTTGTCGAGCAGATTGAGGAAAAAAGCGTTTTTCTTCGTCATGAGTGGTTTGATGCGGCATGGCAATGGCGCCAACATAGCGGTGAGTTGCAGATCCTCACCATCTACCAAAGCGATGCGCTGATCGGCATATGCCCACTCATGAAAGATCATCTCCCGCAATTCAAAATGAGGCTGAAGCGTATCCAATTCCTCACCATTCCTGACACCCAGTTTTGTGACATCATTGCGCATGACAAAGACAAACCTCTTGTTATTGAGACATTTGGCCGGTGGCTGAACAATCCCGAGCACAAATGGGACATACTAGACCTCTCCTATCTCCCAGCCACTTCCATTACCTGTGAATTGCTTCCTGCGGCACTGGAGAAAAACAACATAGACAATCATTTGCAACAAGTTGAGCAGAATCCCTACATAGATCTCGAAGCAAACTGGGAGTCATTTTATAGCACCTGTAGCCGTCGCCTGAAGAAAGGCAATAACCTAATTCGCAACCGTTTACAAAAAGAAGGTGAAATACACATTGTACAGGCCCGTGATCCCGAGCATGTCCGTCAGGCATTGGACGTCCTGAAAACGCTCTCTGCTAAAAGCTGGAAACAAACCACAAACACTACATTTGATAACGAAGCCCCGAAGTCCTTTATCGAAAGGCTCACGACCCATGCAGAAAAAAATAATTGGGCATCCATCTGGCTTTTGTACCTGAATGACAAACCCTTGGCTGCCGAATACCAGCTGATATACAACAATGAGATATTTGCCCTGCGCGCCGACTTTGATGAAACGGCAAGCGAATTGTCTCCCGGTAGCTACCTGAACTGGAAATTGCTGGAATCTCTGTTCGGCCACAAACAAAAACGCTATTACATGGGGCCGGGAAAAAATGCCTACAAAAAACGCTGGAGCAAATTGTCTATTCCCATTGTACGCATTAACGGCTTTAACAAAACAATACGTGGCCGCATGAGCATTTTTATCGAAAGATACCTGCGCCCAGTAAAACACAAGTTGGCTCAACACAACAAAACCTGTACCCCTGCAAAAAAAGCATAAGGAGATTTTCGTGAAGGGCATTTGGGGACAATACTCGACAAACTCAAAAGAGGACACGTTGCGTGGCATTCTAAATGCCATGAATGTTTCCCCAGGTGAACATATTGATTTTCTAACCGGGAAGAGTGGTGGCCTTGCGCATAATGACCAGGATGGCACGAAAGGTTCCTGCTATGACGAGATCATCCTGCTTGTAAGCGGTCAGCCATTTATACGCTCGGAAGAAAATGAGGAATATGTAAAACTCTCTGCCAGCGAAATCATCGAGCGATATCGCTCACAAGGAGAGAAATCATTTCACGCGTTATCGGGTCATTTTTCCTTTGCGCTGATCGATGAAAGAAATTATCAGGCATATTTGGTGGTTGATCACCTCGCCACCCAGCCCCTCTTTTATAGCATTCAGAAAAGTGAGATTGTATTCGCATCACACATCGATTCAATCCGCAGTCACCCAAAGGTTTCCGGAAACGATATAGACCCACAAGCGGTATTTAATTACCTGTATTTTCATATGGTGCCCGGCGTGAACACCATGTATCCGTCTATAAAAAGTATCCCGGCCGGACACTACCTGCACTGGAATCGCGGGGATGTCACCATATGCCCTCACTGGCAATTAAAATTCAGGGAAGACGTAAACGCCTCATTTGAACTCTTGCAGCAGCGTTTTAAATCGGCAATCAGGGGCGCAGTGGAACGCGCATCCGAGGACAAGACTACGGGCGCATTTCTGAGTGGTGGCACCGACAGTTCAACAGTATCCGGTTTTCTAGGTGAAGTTACCGGGAAGCCCGCAAAAACATATTCGATTGGCTTTGCCGCCGAAGACTACGACGAAACAGAATACGCCAGACTGACTTCTCGCCATTTCAAGACCGAACATCATGAATACAATGTCACACCGGATGATGTTGTGGCAGCCATTCCTTCCATCGCTAAAATGTATGACCAGCCCTTTGGTAACGCCTCCGCAGTACCAACCTATTATTGCGCGAAACTGGCGAAAGACGACGGTATAGACCGTCTGCTGGGTGGGGATGGCGGTGATGAGCTGTTTGCTGGTAACACCCGATATGCCAAACAGCGCGTTTTTTCGTTGTATGATGAAATACCTTTCGCCCTACGCAAGGCTCTCATAGAACCCGCCATTAAAATTACCCCGTTCGTAGATAAAATCCCCCCCCTGCGGAAAGTAAAAAGCTATATTCATCAGGCTTCCATTCCCATGCCCGAACGCATGGAAAGCTATAACCTGCTTAACCGCCTATCACCTGAACGTATTTTCAGTCGGGACTTTCTTGAGCAGATTGATACGGGGAACCCCCTTTGCCTTTTGCAGGATACCTATAACAATGCCCATGCCAACACCCAGCTTAATCGCATGCTCGCCCTGGATATAAAATTTACCCTGACAGACAATGACCTGCCCAAGGTTACTCGTATGTGTGAGCTTGCCGGGGTTGATAGCGCATTCCCTCTTCTGGATGACGAACTCATTGATTTTTCAAGCAGCCTTTCACCACAAATGAAATTAAAAGGCAATCAACTGCGCTATTTCTTCAAAAGAGCATTGGCGGATTTTTTGCCTGCGGAAGTACTGACCAAGAAAAAACACGGCTTCGGCCTGCCCTTTGGCGTCTGGATGGAAGATCATCCACGTCTACACAAAATATCTCACGACAGCCTGCAAGAATTACGCGGGAGAAACATTATCAGCCCTCGCTTTATCGATGAACTTCAGGGCGATCTGGTCCGCGCACATCCAGGATATTACGGAACTCTCATCTGGGTATTAATGATGCTGGAGCAGTGGTTTCAACAGCACCACGTAGATCAGTAACAGAAATTCAGCCTCCCACCTTTTCAGCGTTCTTTCTTAGGCAGTTTCGTAACAATCTGAACAGAAAGCGGTCCGGCTGCCTGTCCCACGGAGTGAACCGGGGCAACTGATACACGTCCGAGCTTACAGTTGATACACCCCAGGCGGTTGATACCGCTGCACGGAACCCCATATCCTGGAGGCAACGTACATGTTCCCATCCATAATCCTGACCAGGCTTACCGTTAGGATAAGCAAACAGATCAATATTATCACCCGTTAGTGATTGCAGATAGTCGCGGCTTTGCGCAATCTCCGAGCACATAGCAGTATGGTCAATTTTCTGTAAAATAGGATGATTGACGGTGTGCGCCCCAATACTCATACCATTACGCGCAAGATCAATAACTTGATCATCACTCATCATGATATCTTTTTGTAATGGAGTATTGAGAAGGCCCGTTATCGATTCCACCTTTTCCAGCCTTTGTGATAGTGGGAGGTATTTCAAGTCTTCCAGCAGCGCGCGAATGACACTAACCTTCATGCGTCCACTGCTAATGTCATAGCACCTCATACCCAGTTCAGATAGGTCCAGACTGGGCTCCTGGCAATGACGAACAGCTTCGATGATTTTGTCATTCCACATGATACCGCCATTAAGAAACCCCGTTGCCACAAAGAATGTCGCTGTCAGCCCATATTCCTTGAGTATGGGCATTGCAACCTCTTGATTATCTGCATACCCATCATCAAAAGTAATACACGCTGCTCTGGCAGGAAGCGATTGGGTCTGCAGTCTATCCACAGCCTCCGACAACGGCAGGATGTGAAAATACTCAGCCAGTAATTCCATTTGCCAGCGGAATGTGTGCGCATCGATCTCACTGGGCAACAAAGGATCGTGCCTTGCTAATACCCGATGATAAATCAGTATCGACAATTTCCCTCGCCTGCCTGCAGGCGATAAAAGACTGCCTAGCAGACGCAGTACGGAAGGAGGAAACATTACTCACCCTCCCCTTTTCGGCTTACGGGCATGACGATGCCCGACCACAAGAATGGAATGACTCAGCAAGGCTGCTAAAGGGGGCACAAAACGAAACAAGACAAACAATAATTGAGTTTCCATCAGCCACTGATACTGCTGCAATGCCTGTGGTAAAATAGGTTGCCAGTAGAGACGCACATCAGCCAGACCATTCTCGCGCATTAGAGCCACCAATCTGAATGGTGATTCATACCGTACATGCAAAGGTCGCTGCTGGATGTAGCGTTTTAGTCGTTCCCACAAGTTAGGCAAGCACCAACCGTTTAATGCATCTATCCAGACGGTACCATTTTCTCGAGTAACGGATGCCAGGCTGGATATCAAAGGTTCTGAATCGGACAATGCCTGAACAACCCCGAAACACAACACCCCATCGAAGGTTTCCCGTCTGAAAGGTAAAGACTTTGCATCTGCTACGGTCCAGAGAATACCCTTGCTAGGTCGCTGTCGAGCACGAGAAACACTTTCGTAGGAATAATCGACACCGATAACCTGTCCTTCGCCACTATTGAGAAAGCGGGTATATGTTCCGGCTCCACAACCTGCGTCGAGCCAGATGCCAGATTTAGGCGCTTCTCCAAACTCGCGCTTAAAATATCGCAGGCGAGTCTCAAGCCCTGAGGATGACCAGCCGGCAATACCAGCATCATCGTCATTTGATTTGGCAAATTGACGAAAACGGTTGCGCCATTTCTCCTCAAAGTCTTCCGCTTGACGGTGTTTTTTTCGCGAACCCATATTACTACGTGCCCATGCGGCTAATAAGGCCTGTTCATGATAGTGTCTACCCGACTATTCTGAGAAAGTACATCATTTTCGCCTTCTCCGGCCTCTTCCAGTTGTTTATTGATAACCGTCTTTGTGAGCACCAGTATTGCAATCAAATGATAAAGTAGATCAAAATACGCCAAACCCAAAAAAGCACCACCAACAATATATCCCGCAAGACTGACCTGCACCATCGCTGCCAGATTGTTCGCCCATACCATGTCTTCACGATCTTTTGTAAGCCGGATAATCTTGCTTCCGCTACGCCATGCGAGGAAAAGAAGAAGAAGAAACAGCCCCAGTCCGACAAAACCCTGTTCGCCAAGCACCTCAAAATAAATGCTGTGAGCATCATGGAAGTTTTCAGGCTCCGGTGCATAAATCCTGAAAAGCCTTCTATCAAAGGCCCCAAAACCACCCCCAATCAACGGTCTGTCAAGAGCGAGGTTAAATGCAAAATGCCAGGCATTAATACGTCCCATGGCTGATCGATCCTGTTCATAGGTTTCAATGGTCCCCATTCTGTTCGACCATTTATCGGGCATAAAGGCAAACATAACGACGACACTTATCAACATAATGCTGCCAAGCATTAGCTTTTGCTTACTCTTCAGCCAGAGGAGAAAAACCATTGCCGCCGCTGCCAGAAATGCGCCTCTCGAATAGGAACCAACAATAGCCAATAATGACAGGAGTCCCGCTCCCATCAGTGCCCACTTCATCCAGGCCTTTTCAACACTAAGTTGCATATATCTCAACAATGGTAGTGTCATTACTAATGCCAGTGCGATTTCAGTGTTACCAGAAATAAAGCTGCCAGGTGGCCCGACAACGCGAAATTGTCCGCCGGTCAATACAGTAAATACCCCACCCTTAACGCCATAGAAAGCGAGGGAAAAGGTAATCACAGCGACAAGCATGTGTATTCGTTCCTTAGTTGTGATTAACATCAAAGTGATAAACGTCATGAGCTGCACTTTGACAACCTTGTCCCAATCCTGCCACGCATAGGTGCTATCGAATGCCAGATAAGTTGTTATCAGCATCCAGATATTAAAAAGGATAAGCACTGTGACAATCGGATCTTTTGGAAGCCGTTTTGGCTCTTTGGAAAAAAGCATGGCAACAATGGTGACGAGACCTATCACCATGGCAAAGGGGAAGTTATAAGCGAACCCCCAGCCCAACCGATGGGGATTCATATATCCTATCCATGACCACAGATATACCCCCACCTGTGGCCTCGCTAATACCAGTGGCAAGAATCCAAATACTATTGCCGTGACAATTATGTCGCGCATAAAAACCTGTGTTTTTTCATAGTATGGTTTAGATATTTTATTAATCGTCTCAAAATAATTTCTACAGGGTTATTTCCCCGTGTGGGAGTGCCTTTCCAGGCGAGAATCGCGCCTGGAAAGGCACTCCCACAGTATAGTGTGACGATTGTTCACCGATGTCTGTTAAACCAATGTTGAGACCCTTAATAACGCTGTTCTCTAACTAGCTTTTAGTCAGGCTCGCCTTTACCAGGCTCGCAACATCATTTATATGGCGCCGATTGATCATAAGGGAGCTTGCGACATATGCCACAACACCAACTCCAACTGACATAGTGACACGTTGTGCCACGTCAAAGTCCATTGATGACGAAACCCAATCATGAAAATAGAAAACCGCTGCAAACATCAACAAGCAGGCCGCAAATGGCCGAGCCAGATAACGATGAAATTCACGCACTGTCAATCCTATGATTGGAAAAGCGACAAAATAGTTCGCATAGGCGACGAATGTAGAAGCTATAGCATAACCAATGGCAGCACCTGTCAAGCCCCAGGACAAACCGATAACAATCGCGACTAGCATCACTGGTGTTGCAAAAAGCGTGAAATAGAACCCGCGTTTCACTTTGCCAGTACTCAAATAGATTATCCCTACCGTGGTACTAATGCTTTGTAGCATCCCAACCCAGCACAACACTTCCAGCACCGGCACCATAGGCATCCATTTTTCACCAAACACCAATAATACAAAATCATCACTGATTACAAAAAGGCCTGCCATCATGGGAAAGGTTACGATAGAGATGGCGGAGACGGATTTCAGGTAGGCGGACCGATACCGCGCCTTGTCATCCTGCATTTGTGACAGGGTTGGAAAAAGCACCTTGACAATAACGCTGCTAACCTGGCTTAGTGGGTAAAGCATCAACTGATAGGCCATGGAGTAATAGCCCAGTGACACGCTGCCAAGATATTTACCAACAATCAGCTTGTCGCCATTTCGATGGGCGTAATTGAGTAGGTCAGCACCCAGTACATTGGCGCTGAATGTCACCAGGTGAGTGATGCTTTTCCAGCTGAACTGGCAACCTGGCCACCACCTCGAATATCGCAGCGTGAGTGAGACATTCACCAGTGAGCCACACAAGGGCTGGGCAACCAGACTCCATACACCGAAACCCTGCCAGGCCATGGTTACAGCGGTCACTGCACCCAGGGCACTACCCAGTACTTGCGCCTTTGCTATCATCCCGAATTTGAGATTCTTGTATAAAATGGCCCGAGGAACCACTGTTGCGCCGGATATCAGCAGACCGGCGGCCAATACGGCCAATACAGGGATTACCCGTTCATCCTCGTAGAAATCGGCAACCAAGGGGGCAAACATAACCAAAAGAAGTGCCAGCAATCCTGCAAACAGCAGATTTGCCCAGAAACTTGTGGTCAACTCTATCTCACGCACCTGCTTCGACTGAACAATGGCCGAGCCGATACCAAAGTCGGCAAATAACTGCCCAACGCCAACAAAGACAATGGCCATACCCAGCAAACCGAAATCACTGGGCTCCAGCAAGCGGGCGAGGACAATGGAGGACACCACCTGAATCACCTGGCGAACAGCCTGGCCACCTCCGGTCCAGAACACTCCACGGGTGGCCGAGACTCCAAGTGCCTTGGGTGTCTCACCGGCTGGCTCCCCGTCCAAGGCAGGTGCGTTCTTTTCACTGCCCATTAGACGACTCCGGGCCGTTTTTATTTGCTTCTCCCAGGCCTACCACGTATCGGTGTTTGCCTGAGCGTTCAGCAGGGATTTCTGTTACCTCTTGTACAAGGATGTCCACCTCGCTGCCCAGGCGGGCACGAAAATCATCGATGATGGTTTGCTTTGCTGTAGATTCGAAATCATCATCTGTCACCAGTAATACCCGCGTGCGGGTTCTGCTTTCCTGGATGATCTTGAACGCCTCAACGCCGGGCAGGTCGCGCACGGTATAAATCAGGGCCAGGCCGTGCATCACCGTTCCGTCGAATGCCACCACAAAATCGGTAGTACGCCCTTCGATGCTGGCCAGGAGCGGCAAACCCCGGCCACAGGTACAGCTTTTTTCACTCAACATGCCAACGTCTCCGGTGCGATAGCGAATAAAGGGAAAATCACGGGTGGCCAGATGGGTCACCACCAGTTCTCCACGCTGTCCCACGGGTAAGACATTGCCCTCGGCATCCACCACTTCAAGAATCACGTCTTCCGCGGTGATGTGCAGGCCGCCCTCGGGACATTCATGGGCGATAAACCCGGCATCACGACCGCCATAACCATTGGCGACCCTGCAACCGAAGGTCTCCATAATCAGGGTCTTTTGCCAGTCGTAGGTACGCTCTGCGGTAACAAAGGCCACTTTGATTCCCAGTTGATCCATGGGCCGGCCGCGCCGTTGTGCATGCTGGGCGATAAAGGCCAGTGCCGAGGGATAACCGAACAACATGGCTGGACGCATATGATTGATAGCATCCAGGAAGCTATCAAGTTTTTCATCAGACATCTCGAAGGCTGGTAAAAGATGGGAGCGGAAGATTTTATCGCGCCAGACACGAATACGATCCTGAGATCCCAATTCGATTGGCGAGCCCCATACCACGATCTCCGGATCCCCGATGTCCACCCCCCACCAACGGGTTGCCCGCCATTTTGCAGCGACATCGTGACTGACCCGTTCATTGCCAATAAAAAATATCAAAGGCTCGCCGGAGGAGCCGCCGGTATTGAAACGGGCCAGGCCGCGGGCCGTTGTTGATTTCATGGCCTCGAGATTTTGGCGAATATCGGCCTTGGTCAAGAATGGCAAGAGCGACATATCGTCCAGACTACGAATATCCTTAGCGTTGATGCCGGCCCCGGCAAGGCGTTGCTGAAAATAGGGCACCTGTTGCGTCACGTGATGCAGTAGGGATTGTAGGCGTTGCAATTGCAGAGCGCGCAAATGTTCCTGACCCCACCACTGACTCCTTTCCATTTGACGACGTACTGCCACGGTGTTGTGGCCCTTGAGTTTTTCCTGGAGCGGAAAAATCACCGATGAAATCAGCGAAGTGTACAAGCTAGGCATTGCGTTGCTCACTGATCGCCGGGCGCGCCGGCTGGGATAAGACATCACTGTAGACCGTCATCCAGCGTTCACGTACAGCCGGCCAGGCATATTTTTTGACATTTTCCCTTCCAGCGGTTTTTAGTTTTATTGCCAATGCTTCGTCCTGCAGGATAGACAGAATAGCCTCGGCCATGGCGGTGTGATCTCGCGCCTCCACCAGCAATGCCGTTTCACCATGTTCAACCAGATAGGGCACACCTCC
>DRKQ01000199.1 GCA_011051685.1 Gammaproteobacteria bacterium | reverse complement strand
GCGGATTACCGGCCCAGCGCAGACGTTCCAGGGTGTACAGGTTGAGGCTGAGAAACACGCCGACGATGGCCAGATAATAATAGAGATCACGCAGATCCAGCACCCCACGGGTGATGGACTCGAAGCGCGAGCCGCTGCCCAGCAGACTCAGCACCTCGGACACCTGGTGGCCAAAAAGATTGGCGAACAAGGGCGAGCCCAGCAGGTAGAAAAATCCGCACACCACCGAAGTGAGAATCAAGGCCACGATAGGATTGTCGGTACGCGCACTCATGTACAGGCCGATGGCCACATAGGCCGCGGCCAGGAACAGCGTGGCCACGTAACCGCCGATCACCGGCCCCCAGTCCAGGGGTCCCAGCAGGGACACGGTGATGGGCAGCGGCAGGGTGAGCAGCAGGGCCATCGCCACCAGCCCCAGGGCAGCGAGGAACTTGCCCAGGATGAGTTGCAGCGGGCTCACCGGACTGGTGAGCAGGGATTCCAGGGTGCCGGCGCGGCGCTCCTCGGACCAGCTGCGCATGGTGAGCGCCGCCACCAGGAAGATCAGCAACACGGGCATCCACTGAAACAGAGGTCGCAGATCCGCCAGATTGCGGGCAAAGAAGGTCTCCACCCAGAAAAACACGAACAAGGTCACGGCCAGGAAGGCGCCCAGAAACAGAAAGGCCGCCGGCGAGGCGAAGAAACCACGGAATTCCTTGCGCGCAATGCGGCGTACATGATTGAATGCCTCAGCCATGGGCCACCTCCCGGCCTTCATTGACCTCGGCAAACACCGCCTCCAGGTCACGCCGTTCCGGTTGCAGGGCGTAGACCTTCAGCCCCGCCGCACAGAGGGCCTGTACCACACCGGGCGCCGCATCCTCCCCGGCCTCCAGCAGGTATTGCCGATGGCCGTGGTCTTCACCACGATCCGTCACCGCCACCACTCCGGAGACCTGCGCCAGGGTGTCACGGGCCTCACCGTCCACACTCAGCAGTAGCCGACGACCTTTTTGCAACGCATCCATGCGGGCGTCCACCACCAGTTGTCCACTGCGCATGATCAGCACTCGTTCGCACACCGCCTGCACCTCCTGCAGGATGTGAGTGGAGACGATCACCGTGGCGTGCTGGGCCAGTTCGCGAATCAGTTCGCGCATGTGACGGATCTGGGTGGGATCGAGGCCGTTGGTGGGCTCATCGAGGATGATGATGTCCGGGTCGTGCAACAGGGCCTGGGCCACACCCACCCGCTGGCGATAGCCACGGGACAAGGTCTGAATGGGCTGGGCCGCCTTTTCCTTGAGCGCCGTGCGGCGGATGGCTGCGGCCACCGCAGCCGGGCGCTTGTCTTCCGCCACCCCGTGCAGGGCAGCCTCATAATCCAGATAGTCGACCACCGTCATTTCCGGCCACACCGGGCAGTTTTCCGGTAGGTAGCCGATGCGTGCCTGAATGGCGGTTGTATCCCGCCCCACCTCAAGGCCATCGATGTGAATGGTGCCGGCCGTAGGTTCGAGAAAGCCGGTGAGCATTTTCATGATGGTGGTCTTGCCGGCGCCATTGTGGCCCAGCAGCCCCACCACTTCTCCACGGCTGATCTCGAAGGAGACATCATCCACCGCGGTAAAATCGCCGTAACGGCGGGTCAGGTGTTCTACCCGAATCATGTAGTTACTCCTTGCGCTAACAAATTGCTCTGACGAAATAGGCTGGAATCACGATCAATGGCACGCCCACAAAAAGGCCCGCCTCGCGACACTGTACACATTCATTGGAAAACGGCGGCGCCGCACCGCACACATCAACCGCGCCGCAGGCATCAACAAGGCGGCGGCAAGCGCCACAGATATGGAATCATCTTCAACACTGTTATTGTTCTCTTCTCGTGCAAGATTCGATGTCCCGCTTGCTGGGCAAGCAGGTCTGTGCAAAAAGACCCATCGTCGCAAAAAAAGTTCCGACAGCGGGCTTGCATTTGATGACCGGACATATCCTCCGCCCAGTCATTCCAGAAAACGCTGGCGAATATCGGCCTCGGGTATCCAGCACACCGCCTTTTTGCCAAACCAGCGATAACGATTGCGGCCGAACCAATCGTACACCAGATTACGCAGCGGTGTAGGCACCAGCAGAAAGACACCCATCAAGGGCCAGGGGGCGCGCAGATAACGACACACCCGCAGGGCCGCGCTTGATTTCACATACAGCCGACCGTCCGCAATGAGGGCCATGGAGGTCAACCCGGGATCCACCCTGCCGTGCTCCGCCAGCAAGGCCTTTCCCGTTGCCGTTTGTAACTGGCAAAAGCGCACATTCTTCGCCGTATTTCTGTCAATGACAAATTTCACGGCATCGCTGCAAAAATTGCAGACACCATCGAACAATACAATGGGTTCACTCATTGGTTTCCGCCTGCACAAGATCTCTGTAACGCGCACGATAGTTTTCCGGCCTACGATTCAACGGTATGCGCAAAGGCAGAATCCAGTCCGCTGGAAGCAGGCTCATCTGTCGTTTGGCCAGATCCACATTCGGATCAATCATCTGCGCCCGCTCCCGGCCATTGAGAGACACCCAGGAATCCACCCGCACCTCCACGCCGGGAATCTTCCAGCGTTGTTCCCAGCGCTGTGCCAGCAGGTGGGCGAATTGCAGGATCATGTCCGGCCGCACTTGCATCTTCCGGGCCTGGCGGGGGGAAAGGTAATCCAGTGGATCAGCCTCCCACTGCCTGCCCGTGGCAGGGTCCGTGACAAAAAAACGGGTTTCCCCCTTTTTGTCGCGCAGTTTCATCTGCCAGGCATATTTATGGCCTTCTTCCGTCCAGCTCACATTGCCCGGATACAACACATGACGTAACGGTAGCAGAATCTGCACTCCCAGCCACACCATGGCAAAACCGATAACGGCCCGCTGCTGTACCGGAGGCGGCAGAGAGACCGGCGTCGTTGTTTTTTCCGGCACCGACAACATGGCCGAAGATTCTGAACGTCCCAGCCAGCCCAACACACGCGACTTGAGTTGCTTGGGCCAATCGGGATCGAAAAACATCAGCGAACCCAGCAAGGTGAACCAGGGAAAGATGCCGATGCTGAAAACAAAATGATTCAGGGTATGAAAAGCCGCGTAGGCGAAAAACACATAAAGACGGGTACGCCGGTAAAGCAGCAGTGGCGCCCCCAGCAAATGCAGCAGGATGACCCCATAGGCGGCCACCGCCACGGACCAGTCCTGCATGAACAGAGGCCCCAGCACGGGAAAATCCGCGCGCTTGGCCAGCCACATGCTTAAGGGTTCTAACTGCAACCAGTCGCCATTGAGCTTCACGATACCCGCGTACAGCAGCACAATCTCGAACTGGGCGCGTAGTATCCACACGCTCCAAGCCGGTACGGTGTCCGCAGCGATATACGGCCGCAGCTTGGCATCCAGTGAAAAATAGCGATTGGCTGGTAGCACGCAAAGCAAGGCCGCGCAGACGATTACCAGATAAAGGTGATTGAGATAGTTGGCCTGCTCCAGCAAAAATACATAACTGAAGCCCAGTAGAAACAGGATTGTGCTGATGCGGTAAAACAGTCCAAGGGCAATGAAAAATGCGCAAATCCCCAGCACAGCGAAATGCGCATACATCCAATCGCCGGGCCAGGGTTGCACCCAGGCGAAGCCGTAATACTTAAATTGGAAAACCGGCTCGATATAATATTCGCGTATCCAGTCGTGACGCCAGTAGCGGATCACTTCCCAGAGCATCACCAGGCCGAAGCCGATGCGAAACACCACCAGCGAGGAGGCATCGACCGGCTGAAAAAGTCCTTTTCGAAACCGCTGGTCGAAAAGCACGTCCGTTACAACCCCAGCACATCCTGCATATCGTAAAGACCGGGCTGGCGGCCACTCAACCATTGCGCGGCACGCACCGCGCCGGCGGCAAAAGTCATGCGGCTCGAGGCCTTGTGGGTGATTTCCACACGCTCTCCTTCACCGGCAAACAGCACGGTGTGATCACCCACAATATCGCCGGCACGAATGGTCTCGAAACCGATGGTCTTGCGATCCCGTTCTCCGGTAACCCCCTCACGGCCGTATACGGCACATTCCTTGAGATCCCGACCCAGGGTCTCGGCCACCACCTCGCCCATGCGCAGCGCAGTGCCCGAGGGGGCGTCCACCTTGTGCCGGTGATGGGCCTCAATGATCTCGATGTCCACCGTGTCGCCCAGCACCCTGGCCGCCGTCTCCAGCAACTTGAGGCACAGGTTCACCCCCACGCTCATGTTGGGGGCGAAGACGATGGGAATCTCCCCAGCAGCGTCCGCCAGCTGCGCCTTTTGTTCATCGCTAAAGCCGGTGGTGCCAATGACCATGGCACTGCCCCGGGTCCGGCATACCGCCAGGTTGGCGAGGGTCACTTCAGGACGGGTGAAGTCGATGAGGACATCGAAATCATCCGCCCCTTTGATGTCATCCCCCACGGTGACGCCCAACGTACCGATACCCGCCAGTTCTCCGGCATCCACGCCGACGATAGAGCTACCCGGCCGTTCCAGTGCCACGCTGATTTCAACGCCGTCGGCTTGATTGACGGCCGCCAGCAGCGACTTTCCCATGCGCCCGGCGGCGCCGGTGATTGCAATTCTTGTCATTTCTGGGTCTACCCCCTCACCCTGGCCCTCTCCCCCAAGGGGGAGAGGGCATTTTCACGGTAATTAACAAACACGGGAAGCTGCTCCCCAAAACCGGGATTTCAGTCCCCTTTGCTCTTTATTATCTTTTCTCTTTCCCCTGCCCTTCCTTCACCAACTGATGTAGGCATAACCCTGTTCCTGCAACTCCATGAGATCCGAGGCACCCACTTCAACAATCTTGGCAAAGGGCAGCATGTCCTTGTCTTGCCAGTGCAGGGATTTCATGGTGTTACCACAGGCGTGAAATTCCACTCCGTACTGGGCCAGGCTTGAGACTCGCTGTTTGGTCTCTTCGCTGACCGGCCGTTTGGGTTGTTTGGCCAGGATATGCAGGCCGGGACCAATGGCCACCACGACGATTTTCACATTGTCGCCCCACTTGCGCAGCATGGCGCCCACGGAAAACAGGATGGCCTTCTGAGTGGCTTCATCGCCCTTGTTGAATTGGTACACTAGCTTGTGATCCGGCTCATCCCCCGGAAAACGCAGCTCTTCCTCGGCCTGGGCAAGCCCTCCCCAGGCCAACAGGCCGAGGGCCACGACCCATCGCAAATGCTCTCGTATACGGCTTGTCATGATTTCCCCTCCACTGTCGCTCCCCCCCGCCGTCCAGCTATGCCAATTTACTTTAAATAAAGGCTATAACTTTATGTCATCAATGAATTTTTTTACACCATCGAGCCAGGAATGTTCTTTCGGGCTGTGCTTGGTGACAGACCCTCCCATGGATTCCTCGAACTGCCTCAACAGGGCTTTTTGCTTGCTGTTGAGGTTTACCGGGGTCTCCACCTGGACCCGACACAACAAGTCACCCACCGGGCCACCGCGTACGGATTTCACTCCCTTGCCGCGCAGCTTGAACATCTTGCCGGTCTGGGTCTCCGGGGGGATCTTCAGGTTGACCTTGCCATCCAGTGTGGGCACCTCCAGGCTACCGCCAAGGGCCGCGGTGACAAAGCTGATGGGCACCTCGCAATAGAGATTGTTTTCATCCCGCACGAACAGCGGATGCTCCTTCACCGAAATCTGCACGTACAGGTCACCACTGGGGGCACCCCGCTCACCGGCCTCGCCCTCGCCGCTGAGACGGATACGGTCGCCATTATCAACACCCGCCGGCACCTTCACCGACAGGGTCTTGTGTTCCTGTACTCGGCCCTGGCCATGACAGGTGTGGCAGGGATCCTTGATGATCTGTCCTGAGCCATGGCAGTGAGGACAGGTCTGTTGCAGGGAAAAGAAGCCTTGTTGCATGCGCACCTGACCTACGCCGCCGCAGGTGGTGCATTGTTCAGGCTTGGAACCCTTCTTGGCCCCGCTGCCGCCACAGGTGGAGCAGACCACCGAGGTAGGTACGCGGATCTTCACCGTGGTGCCGCGTACAGCATCCTCTAAGCTCAGTTCCAGGTTGTAACGCAGGTCTGCTCCGCGCCGGCTCTGTTGCCGGCCGCCGCCTCCGCCACCACCAAATATGTCGCCAAACACGTCTCCAAAAATATCGCTGAAGCTGGCGCCACCGGGATGCCCCCCACCCATGCCGCCCTCCACGCCGGCATGGCCAAACTGGTCGTAGGCCGCGCGTTTTTGGGGATCACCCAGCACGTCGTATGCCTCCTTGGCTTCCTTGAATTTCTCTTCTGATGCGGTGTCATCCGGATTGCGATCCGGGTGATGTTTCATGGCCAAGCGTTTGAAGGCCTTTTTCAGTTCTGCCTCGCTGGCGTTGCGTTGGACCCCCAGCACTTCGTAATAATCGCGTTTAGACATCTTTATATTCAGCCACTTAAATGAACTTTTAATAATTTAGTTTAACATTTGCAAGACGCGGAAACGCGACAGTGGGATACCCCGCTGCCGCGTCTGTTGCGATGTCCGCTAAATCCTGCCCGACCAAGCCGTGCAGTATGGCGGCAAGCATGTTGCCCTATTTGTTATCGTCCTTGACTTCCTCGAACTCGGCATCCACCACGTCGTCGTCCGTTGCCTTGGACTCGGCGCCACCGGTATCCGCCGCCCCTTCGGGCTGACCAGACTCGGCCTTTTGTGCATAGGCGCGTTCCGCCATCTTACCCGAGGCATCGGCCAGGGCCTTGGTCTTGGCCTCGATGGCATCCTTGTCTTCGCCCTTCATGGCTTCTTCCAGTTCGCTGATGGCCTTTTCGATGGCCTCTTTCTCGCCGGCTTCCAGTTTGTCTTCGCCCATCTCCTCCATGGCCTTCTTGGTGGCATGGATCATGGCGTCCGCCTGATTGCGGGCATCCACCAGCTCGTGGAATTTGGCATCTTCCGCGGCGTGGGCCTCGGCGTCCTTCACCATCTTCTCGATTTCTTCATCGGACAGGCCGCTGGAGGCCTTTATGACGATTGACTGTTCCTTGCCGGTGGCCTTGTCCTTGGCGGACACATTGAGAATACCATTGGCGTCGATGTCGAAGGTCACCTCAATCTGTGGCACGCCACGGGGCGCCGGTGGGATGTCACTGAGATCGAAACGTCCCAGGGACTTGTTGGCCGAGGCCATCTCACGCTCACCCTGCAACACATGCACGGTCACCGCCGTCTGATTATCTTCCGCAGTGGAGAACACCTGCGTCGCCTTGGTAGGGATGGTAGTGTTCTTCTCGATGAGCTTGGTCATCACGCCACCCATGGTCTCGATACCCAGGCTCAGCGGGGTCACGTCCAGCAGCAATACGTCTTTCACGTCGCCGCCCAACACGCCTGCCTGGATGGCGGCGCCAATGGCCACGGCCTCATCCGGGTTGACGTCACGGCGCGGCTCCTTGCCGAAGAATTCCTTCACTTTCTCCTGCACCTTGGGCATGCGGGTCTGGCCACCCACCAGAATCACGTCATCGATGTCCTGGGCACCCAGGCCGGCATCGCTCAGTGCGGTGCGGCAGGGGGCGATGGAGCGCTCGATGAGTTCTTCCACCAGGGACTCCAGCTTGGCGCGGGTCAGTTTGATGTTCATGTGTTTGGGACCACTGGCGTCCGCCGTGATGTACGGCAGGTTCACGTCAGTCTGTGAGGTGGACGACAGCTCGATCTTGGCCTTCTCCGCACCTTCTTTCAGGCGTTGCAGGGCCAAGGGATCGTTGCGCAGATCCACACCCTGATCCTTCTTGAATTCATCCACCAGATAGTCGATCAGACGCTGATCGAAGTCCTCACCACCGAGGAAGGTATCACCGTTGGTGGACAGTACTTCCACCTGATGCTCACCGTCGATCTCGGCCAGCTCGATGATGGAAATATCAAAGGTACCACCACCCAGGTCATAGACGGCCACCTTGCGGTCGCCCTCCTTCTTGTCCATACCGAAGGCCAGGGCCGCGGCAGTGGGCTCGTTGATGATGCGTTTCACATCCAGACCGGCAATCTTGCCGGCATCCTTGGTGGCCTGACGCTGGGAGTCATTGAAGTAGGCCGGCACGGTAATCACCGCCTCGGTGACTTCCTCACCCAGGTAGTCCTCGGCGGTCTTCTTCATCTTTTGCAGGATGCGCGCAGAGACCTCCTGGGGAGCCATCTTCTTGCCATTGACTTCCACCCAGGCATCGCCGTTGTCGGCCTTGATGATCTTGTAAGGCACCAGGTCGATGTCTTTCTGCACCTCCTCATCGGTAAACTTGCGGCCGATGAGGCGCTTAATGGCAAATAATGTGTTGTGAGGATTGGTGACGGCCTGGCGTTTGGCCGGTGCGCCGACGATCACCTCGCCGTCGTCAGTAAAGGCCACCACCGAGGGGGTGGTGCGCTCACCCTCAGCGTTTTCGATGACCCGGGGCTCACCGCCCTCCATCACCGCCACGCATGAGTTTGTGGTTCCTAAATCAATGCCGATAATCTTTCCCATGGCTCCAGTTCTCCGCTTATCTCTGTTTCGTTAATTCGTTAAAAAAGGGTTAAAAATGTGTTTGGTTTCCTGCTTGTACAGCTAGGTATGGGCGGAAAACCTTATTTCAAGCCTGTTCATCCACGGCGCTCGCGGATTCGTTTTCCCCGGCCCCGCTGGTGGCCTTGGCCACCACCACCATGGCCGGACGCAACAGTCGATCATTGAGCTGATACCCCTTCTGCATCACCGCCATAACGGTGTTGGGCTTGTGCTCGGCGCTCTCCTGCATGGACATGGCCTGGTGCTTTTCCGGATCAAAGGTTTCACCCAGGGGATTGATGGCCTCGATGCCGAACTTTTCCAGGGCACTCTCCAGCATCTTCAGGGTCAGCGCCACTCCTTCCTTGAACTGCTCCACGGATTCATTGCCCTCGCTGATGGCCGCCAGGCCCATCTCCAAGCTGTCTTTTACCGGCAGCAATTCCAGAGCGAATTTCTCCAGGCCGAATTTGTGGGCGTTCTCCACGTCCTGGCGCGCGCGGCGGCGGGTGTTTTCCAGATCGGCCTGTACCCGCAGCAGTTGATTCCAGTGTTCGTCCGCCTTGGCCCGGGCATCTTCCAGCAGTGGCAGGAGATCCTCCGTGGCGCCTCCAGCGCCAGCCTCGGCCTCGCTGCCTTGCGCCGCATGTTCCTCCGAAACCGCGTCTTCCTCTTTTGCCATGCCTACACTCTCCAGGGGTTACAAGTTGTTGTTGAAATACATTGGGACATGCCCACGCAGGACATGTGGGCTCAGGGACGCTGATTCAAGACCGTACCCAATAATTTTGCGGTAACGTCTACCACGGGAATGATGCGGTCGTAAGCCATGCGCGTGGGGCCGATGATCCCCAGCACCCCCAGCACCTCCCCATTGGCGGAATAAGGAGTTGTGACCACGCTGCAATTCTCCAGAGCCTCGTAGCCGGATTCATGGCCAATGAATATCTGCACACCCTGGGCGTGCAGGGACTTGTCCAGCAGATCAAGGATGCCCTGTTTTTCGTTGAAGGCATCAAACAGTTGGCGCAGGCGGGGCACGTCGGCCATTTCCTCGTAGTCCATGAGATTGGTCTCGCCGGCAATCACGAAATCCTGCCCGGCTTCACCTTCAGTACCCTCTTCCACAAAGACCTTGTGAGCCATCTCGATGGCCGAGCGCATGAGCCGGTCCATGTTGGCCTGAGCGTTTTCCATTTCCTGCAGCAGATCCCGGCGCACCGCCTGCACATCCCTGCCCATGAATTGGGCATTGAGATAACGGGCGATACGTTCCAGCTCTGCCAGCGTGTAGGGCCGTGAGGTGCGGATCACCCGGTTTTGCACATCCTGTTCATTGAACACCAGGATGGCCAGCACGCGGTTTTCCGACAACGGCAAAAACTCGATCTGACGCAGGGCCGCCGGGGCCTGGCTGGGCAGCATCACCACCCCGGCCATCTGAGTGAAACCCGAGAGCACCGCGGAGGCCGACTCCACCAATTGCGAAACATCGGCCTGGGGTGTGAGATTGCTGGCCAGGGACTGGACTTCGTTGGAGGCCAGGGGCTTGATGGTCACCAGATGATCGATAAACATGCGATATCCCAGCTCTGTTGGCACCCTGCCCGCCGAGGTGTGCGGTGAATGCACCAACCCCAGGCGTTCCAGATCCGCCACCACGTTACGCACCGTGGCCGGGGATATATCCAGCCCCGCATCCTGCACCAGAACCTTGGACCCCACGGGCTGCCCTTCGCGGATGTAGCGTTCGATGAGCGTCTTGAGCAACAGCTGAGCGCGCTCGTTGAGCCGCTCCTCGCTGATGGTCTGTTGATCGGCCTTATTGCTCACCCGTGTCTCCGTGAAGCTGTATTCGCAAACCTTCATTTTACCCGCCCGGGAATCTAGGGACTAGCGGTCGGGCGGTTTTCTTTTGCCAACGCAGCAATAACTGGGCGGACAGATTTTGACGGCAGAATGTTGGCCCACTACCGCCATCATGCTACCGTGATGCGTCGGTTCTGTACCAGCAATATGAATCATCAAAATACGCATGAAAACCACAACGAGCGCCAAGAAAAAACATGACTAACCCCTTCAGAACCATCGGCGTCATTGGTAAGCATGGCGCGCCCAATACCGGTGGCGTGCTCAAGGAACTCCTGCAATACCTGCAAAAACGACAGGTACGCGTGTTACTGGACAAACGTTCGCTGGGCACGGAAAACCTGTCCCAGGACTACCTTGAACGCGATGAGCTGGGTAAAAACTCGGATCTGATCATCATCATCGGTGGCGACGGCACCCTGCTCAGCGCCGCGCGCAGCCTGGTGGACTACGAGGTGCCCCTGCTGGGCATCAATCTTGGCCGCCTGGGCTTTCTCACCGATGTGGCCCCTGCAGACATCCAGCAGACCCTGGACGAAATCCTCGAGGGCGATTATCGCGAAGAACAGCGCGCCCTGCTCCACGCCCGGGTGATCCGTGATCACCAGCAGGTCAGCGAGAGCGTGGCCTTCAACGATGTGGTGGTGCACACCGGCCGGGTGGCGCGGATGATCGAGTTCGAGACCTACATCAATGGCCAGTTCATTAACGTCACCCGCTCCGACGGACTCATCGTCGCCACCCCGACGGGTTCCACCGCCTACGCCCTGTCCGGTGGCGGCCCCATTGTCCACCCTTCCCTCAGCGCTTTGGTGCTGGTACCCATCTGTCCTCACACCATGAGCTACCGGCCCATCGTGGTGGACGCCGACAGCCGGGTGGAAATCCTCGTGGGGGAGGACAACCAGGCCACCGCCCAATGCACCTGCGACGGGCAAATCGACCTGGGCCTGCTAAACGGCGACAAGGTGGTGATCGAAAAACAACCCCAGGGCGTTCACCTGATCCACCCCACCAATTACAATTATTACGGTATCCTCCGCGCCAAGCTGCACTGGGGCAAACGGCTTTAGGCAGACTTATTAAGTTACGCGAAAAATATGCTGCAACATATTGATATTCGTCATTTTGCCATCGTCGACAAACTGGCCCTAACGTTCCAGCCCGGGATGACGGTACTCACCGGCGAGACCGGTGCCGGCAAATCCATTCTCCTCGACGCCCTGGGTCTTGCCCTGGGTGACCGGGCCGAAGCCGGCACCATTCGTACCAACGCCGGGCGCGCCGAAGTGAGCGCCGAATTCGACATCGACCAACTGCCCGCCGTGCAGGCCTGGCTCGCCGAGCATGAGCTGGACGACGATGGCCAGTGTCTGATCCGCCGCACCGTGAGCCGTGAAGGCCGCTCCAAGGGCTACATCAACGGCCGCCCCGTGCCCATGCACATGCTGCGTGAACTGGGCGAGCAACTGGTGGACATCCACGGCCAGCATGCCCACCAGTCCCTGCTCAGGCGCGACATCCAGCGTCAGGCCCTGGATGCCTATGCCGCCAGCCACGATGCCAAACACGCCACCCTGCTGACGGACACCGCCGGGCAATTTCAACGCTGGCAGCGCTTACGCGAAGAACTCGCGCTGCTGCAGGCCAGCCGAGAACAACGGGATGACCGCCTGGAGCTGCTGCACTATCAGGTGGAGGAACTGCACGCCCTGGAACTGGCCGCCGACGAACTGGCCGCGCTGGAGGCGGAACACGCCCGCCTGGCCAATCTCAACCAGTTGCGCGAAGGTGGCGAGCGCATCCTCGCCGGGCTGAGCGGCGAGCAGGCCGGCAGCCTGCTGGACGGCCTGGATCACCTCAGCGCCGAGCTCGAGCAATTGCAGGCCACCGACCCCGCCCTGGGCAATGCCAGCGAGGCCCTGCAGGGGGCTGCCATCCAGGCCCGTGAGGCGGCGGCTGAGTTGCGCGATTATCTCGATGGCCTCTCCCTGGATCCCGAGCGCCTGCAGACCGTGGATGAGCGCCTGGCGTTGATCCACGACCTGGCGCGCAAGCATCACCTGCGCCCCGCGGAATTACCCGCCTTATTGGTGGAACTGGAAACGGAACTCGACACCCTGCAGAACGCCAGCGTGCAACTGGATGAAGTGGCCGCCGAGCTGGGACAAGCCGAGGCGGATTACCGCGCCACGGCTGCCAAACTCAGCGCCAGCCGCCGGCATGCAGCAAAAAAACTGGGACGGGCGGTCAGCGACAACCTGCAACAGCTGGGCATGCCCCACGGCATCTTCGAGATCCGCCTGGAAGCACTGGACGAGTTCAGCGCCAATGGCATGGAACGGGCGGAATTCTGCGTCACCACCAACCCCGGTCAGCCCCTGCAACCCATGGCGAAAGTGGCCTCGGGCGGTGAGCTGGCGCGTATCAGTCTGGCCATTCAGGTGATCACCGCCGGCAGCGGCACCATTCCAACGCTGATTTTCGATGAAGTGGACGTGGGTATCGGTGGCGGCATCGCCGAGGTGGTGGGCCGACTGTTGCGCAACCTCAGTGACCAGCGGCAGGTATTGTGTGTCACACATCAGCCCCAGGTGGCATCCCTGGCCCATCAGCATCTACAGGTGAGCAAACAGGCGGACAAACAGTCCACCACCACGGATGTAGCGCCCATCCAGGATCAGGCCCGGGTGGAGGAGATTGCCCGCATGCTGGGCGGTCTGGAGATCACCGAGCAGACACGTTCCCACGCCCGAGAGATGATCGAACGGGGCCAGCAGGCACTGAGTTGAACTGCCCACCTGCGCGGTGTGTAGTGGATGTTTTGAGCGCGGCGTAACTAACGCAGAGATCGCAGAGGCGCAGAGTTATTGTGAATATACTCCACCGGCTAAAAGCCGGATTGATCGGCCGTACGGCCGATTGTCCCCTCTCCCCTCAAGGGGAGAGGGTGTAAAAGCAATGATGCCGCCTAAAGGCGTGGGATTTACAGATCCCCTATCAAGGACATTAAAAAAACACCGGTGTTAAAAGGGTCGCAAGGTTTCTCTTTACCCACGCACCCTGTTACCCACGCACCCTGATTGAATTCTTTTCTTTGCGTCCTCTGCGCCTCTGCGCACTCTGCGTTTACAACTCTGAGCACAACTCACACAGAGGCGTCTTCCCCCTGGCAATCGGCACAGATGCCATAGATGTACAGACAGTGGTCGGTCATGGAAAATCCGGCTTTTTCGGCGATATCACGCTGACGCTGCTCGATGAGCTCATCCACGAACTCCTCCACCTTGCCGCATTTCACGCAAAGAATGTGGTCGTGATGCTCACCCTGATTGAGTTCGTACACCGAGTGGCCACCTTCAAAATTATGCTTGGATACCAGCCCCGCCGATTCAAACTGAGTAAGCACCCGATAGACCGTGGCCAGGCCCACGTCCTCATCCGCCTCCAGCAGACTGCGGTAGATGTCCTCCGCACTGAGATGCCGGGTTCCATTGGATTCCATCACCTCAAGGATCTTGCGCCGCGGCAGCGTGGACTTGAGCCCTACGGCCCGTAATTCATTACTGGATATGCCCATGATTTTTTCTCTGCCTGCCCCTTCTTGGGGAAGAATCGGTTAAGATGCTGCGCAATTGACGAACTACCCGAGCCCCAGATCACAAATGACTGATTTAGCGAACCTCAGCCGGACCTTTCTTCTCTTGACCTTCTTACTGCTCCCTCAGGTGTTGCTGTTATCCGCCTGTTCTGTACACAAGATCGATGTGCAACAGGGCAATGTTATCACCCAGGAAATGTTTGAAAAACTCAAAGTTGGTATGGATAAAAAACGGGTCTTGGGCATCCTTGGCACACCTCTGATCGTGGATCCCTTTCATCGCGATCGCTGGGACTACGTGTACATTTATCATGCCGGTAACAGTGACGACGAGCAATCCGCCCGCCTCACCCTGTTTTTCACCGATCAGCGTCTGAGCAAGATCGACGTGCTCTCCCCCTTGCCCAAAGAGGCAGAGGTGAAAAAACCGGCGCAGGCCATTCGTCGTTAGGCTGTAACACCCTTGCGCATTTTCTTGCCCTGCGCCGCCCGCTTCTTGCGCACTTCCTTGGGATCGGCAATCAGCGGCCGGTAGATTTCCACCCTGTCCCGTTCCCGCAGAGGCTGATCCAGTTTTTTCAGCTTGCTGAAAATGCCCACCTTGTTGACCTTGAGATCGATGGCCGGGAACATATCCAGGACGCCCGACTGTTTGATGGCCTGTTCAATGGTGGTGCCCGGCGCCACCCTCAAGGGAATGATGACCTGCCTGTCCGGCTCGGCGTAGGCCACTTCCACGGGAATCTTGCCATCCTCGTTATTCGTGACATCCTCAGTTGTTGCCTTAGTTTCCATACACATCCTCCGCGCGCTGGACGAACGAATCCAGCAAGGTATTGGCAATCTGGCTGAATACCGGCCCCAGGGCCATGCCAATCAGCCGATTGGAAAATTCGTATTCCAGATCCAGGGACACCTTGCAGGCATTCTCCCCCAAGGGTTCAAAGCGCCAAAAGCCATGCAGGTGCTTGAAGGGACCGTCCACCAGGTTCATCTCGATCAATTTGTTCTTTTGCAGGCGATTGAGGGTGGTAAAGGTCTTGTTCAGGCCGCCATAGGCAATCATCACCGAGGCTTTCACCTCATCCTCGTTGCGTTCCAGTTCTTTGGAGCCACCACACCAGGGCAGGAATTCCTCATAGGCCGCCACGTTGTCAACCAGGGCAAACATGTCTTCCGGGCTGTGCGTCACCAGCGCACTCTTGGCGATTGTGGGCATCTGAGCTGCGCTCCCTACAACAGACCGATGGCGTTGAGAAAGACGATAGTCACCGCCAACGGGGTGATGAAGCGCACGAGGAACCACCAGGCCTTGTAGGCTATGCCTTCTTGCGCCAGCGCCAGTTCGTCAGCGGTGGATGAGGGCTTCATCACCCAAGCGGCAAAGATGGCGATAAACAATCCGCCCAGGGGCAACATGATGTTCGAAGTGAGGAAATCCAGCAGATCGAAAAAGGTCTTGCCCCACAGGGTATAGCTGCTCCACAGATTGAACGAGAACACCGTGCCCAAGCCCATCAGCCAGGTGGCCAATCCGCACAACAGGCTGGCCTTGTTGCGCGACCAGCCCCGGTTTTCCACCAGCCAGGCCACGGCCGGCTCGATCAGCGAGATGGCGGAAGACCAGGCAGCAAACACCAGCAATACAAAAAACACTGTGCCAAAAAAACTGCCGCCGGGCATTTGTCCAAAGGCAATGGGCAGGGTCTGGAAAATCAGCCCCGGCCCCGCCCCCGGTTCCAGGCCATTGGCGAAGACGATGGGAAAGATGGCCATCCCTGCCAACAGAGCTACCACGGTATCCGCCATCGCCACGATGATGGAGGTTTTGGCAATGGAGGCCTGCTTAGGCATGTACGAGCCATAAATCATAATGGCGCCCATGCCCAGGCTGAGGGTGAAAAAGGCATGGCCCATGGCGATCAGCACCCCTTCCGGCGTAATCTTGCTGAAATCCGGGGTGAACAAAAATGCCAATCCTTGGGAAAAGGCACCCGTGTTGATGGCATAGCCCACCATGACTAACAACAGCACGAACAGGGCCGGCATCAAAAAGCGCACCGCCGCCTCCAGGCCCCGCCTCACGCCGCGGGCCACCACCAGCATGGTCATGAGCATGAACAGGCTATGCCAGAAAATCAGCGCCCCCGGGTTGGCCACCATGGCGGAAAACAGATTCTTCACCTCCTCCGCCGGCAGACCTCTGAAGGCGCCAGAGCTGGCATCATACACATAGGCCAGTGCCCAGCCGGCGATCACGCTGTAATAGGAGAGGATGAGAAAACCCGCCACCACGCCGCTCCAGCCCAGCAGCGACCAGCGTATCGAGCGCCCCTCCTCCACCGCCAGTTCGTGCATGGTGTTGATGGGGCTCTGTCGCCCGCGCCGACCCAGCAGCACTTCCGCCATCATGATGGGAATACCGATGGCGGCGATACACATCAAATACACCAGGACAAAGGCGCCGCCGCCGTTTTCACCCGTGATGTACGGAAACTTCCAGATATTACCCAGCCCCACCGCCGAGCCCGTGGCGGCCAGGACAAAGACCCAGCGGTTGGACCACTGGCCATGAATGGATTCACGTTGTGTCGACATCCCCACTCCCGAAAAACAAATATGAGCCGCATTGTCGACGAATTGACGCAGGGTCTCAACCATCACAACCATAAACCCCGCGCAGGCCCGGGCTTCCGGTATAATCACCACCCATGGCAAAAAAGAAAAAATCCAGCGGCGGCAATACCATCGCCCTGAACAAAAAGGCCCGTCACGAGTATTTCATCGAGGACAAATACGAGGCCGGCCTGGCCCTGCAGGGCTGGGAAGTGAAAAGTCTGCGCGCAGGCCGGGTGCAGCTCACCGACGCCTACGTATTCGTGAAAAACGGCGAGGCCTTCATCTCCAATCTGCACATCACCCCGCTGAGCACCGCCTCCACCCACATCCACCCTGAGCCCACCCGGGTGCGCAAACTGTTGTTACACCGCAAGGAGATAGACAAACTCATGGGGGCAGTGGACCGCAAGGGGTATACCCTTGTGCCCCTGGCCTTGTACTGGGTGCGCGGCCGCGCCAAGCTGGAGATCGGCCTGGCCAAGGGCAAGCAAAAGCACGACAAGCGCGCCGCCGAGAAGGACCGCGATTGGCAGCGGGACAAGCAGCGCATCATGAAAGGTCGCTAAACTTTTTTATCTTTCCTCTTTCCCCTTTTCTCTTCCTTGGGGTACCGAAATACCTGTCAAAACCCCGAAACTTTCCGCTACAATAGGAGTCGTAGAAACAACCAAGGGGCTGACCTGGCTTCGACGTGGGTCACGAAACCTGAGGTGCATGCCGAGGAGCAATTACCTCGTAAATCCAATTGCAAACTTTATAGTTGCCAACGACGACAACTACGCTTTAGCAGCTTAAAAACCTGCGTAAAGCCCTCGGCCTGACGTGTGCTTGTGCACTCAGATCACCGGGGTCGACTCTCACAAGATCGCGATGAGGCATGTTCAGGGCCAAGTCGTTAAAACCTGACTGAACTCGTCGTACGTCTTCCCTGCCAGTCGGGTAGCGTGCGGTTAAATCAAAAGACTCGGCTAAGCATGTAGATCCAAAGGCGGAGTATTCGCGGACGCGGGTTCGACTCCCGCCAGCTCCACCATACACAAAAGCCGACTGAGATCATCAGTCGGCTTTTTTCTTTTCATACTCGCTTAATACTCTTTGTGTTGTCGGCAGGACATTCCTTTGCTTTTACGGAATACTTGATCCATGACAATCATTCCCCAGCGCCGCAAGCAACGCTTCCTGTGTGACGAGATGCTCCGCAAACTGGGGCACTGGTTGCGCGCCGCGGGCTATGACACGGTGATTGCCGTGCAAGGCACCCGTGACCGGGACTTGTTACAGCAGGCCATCGCCGAGGATCGCCTGCTGATTACCCGCGATCAAAAACTCACCGAGTACCGTGAGGCGCCGGGCGTGGTGTTGCTCTTGCACAGCAATGACATTCACGACTGTGCCCGGGAATTACGACACATCCTGAACATCGATTGGTTTTACAAGCCCTTCAGCCGCTGCCTGTTGTGTAACACGGAACTGATCCCCGCCGATCCCGTCTGCATCGAACAGGTGCCACGCCAAAGCCGGGCAACAATCACCACCCTGTTTTGTTGCCCGCACTGTGAGAAGCTCTATTGGCAAGGCAGCCATGTGCGGCGCTTGTCGAAAATGTTCCGGCAATGGATGGATGGCTGACAGCAGCCTCCAAGGTCTAATTCAGGGCAAATTCCTGGGCATTTTCCTTCAGACGCTTTGGAAGTTCCCGCAGGTCACAGGTGGTGAAATCCTTGCTAATGATATGCGTTACCTTTTCAAGGGTGTGCTCATTAAGGTGAGACTTGAGCAAACCTTGAAAATGTGGCGCCGCCGCCAGGGCCAGGTAACGATAAGCGTTGTTGGTGCGGCCTTTGTTCAGCACATCGGCGAGTTCACGGGCAAAGCGGTCTGCTTCGAGGGCCTTGGCCTCATCGGGATCACCTCGCGTGGCCATGCCATAGCCACTGTCGGCCTTGGTCCTGCCGGGTCGATCACTGACCAGCTCGGCACCCTTGGCACGACTTTCCGGATGAGAAAATGTCTTGATAAGATGCATTTCCTTTCCCAGGCGTTCGGTCTCATAAAGATATGCTTCACTGGCATTTGCCACTAGAACCCATTTATTGTCCATTGCCTCGTCCTCCCCTGAAATTGATGTTGGTTGATAGGTACTTTCAATCCACACTTGGCCCCTGAAGCCAGATGCTGTCTACGGGTTGTCGGGGTCACAGCTTCCCTCACGCACCCATAGGCCTTGTTTGCAATGCAGCAATTCACCACTACCGCTGCAAGCGTACTGGCCATTGGAAAATTGGACATTATTGAAATAGCAGACCGGTAAAGCTTCAATCTCCTGAGCCAGCACGTCATATTCCTCGTCTGTATCTTCTACAATAGGGGATGTCTTTAGCTCGGGATCCGGCGCGCCTACCTGTCTGATGTGATGTAAAGTGCTCATGACCATGCCTCCTTCCCTCAGAGTTCACACTCTACATTGGGATCACAGACGGCATTTGCAAGCCCGTTTTCACCGAGGCATGGGAGTGATAGGACAGATGGATTAATGACTCTCGAACGCCTCACAATTAAAGAACGAGGCATTTCACGGACGCACGCTTTTCCAGTAGTGACTACGCCAGTAGGGGCTGTTCAGTTGCGAGACCATCACTCCCTTGGACGTGGAGGCATGGATAAACCGTCCCCCGCCCACGTAGACACCCACATGACGTTGGCGCCGACCGGTCTTGAAAAATACCAGATCACCGGTGCGCAGTTTGTTTTGGGGAACATCATGGCCCATGGCCGCCAGGCTGACGGTGGAACGCGCCACCCGTTGACCGAAGACATCCCGGTAGGTGACGTAAACAAAACCGGAGCAGTCGATGCCCCGCTTGCTCAGTCCCCCGTATACATAAGGCGTTCCCCGCCAGGCCTTGAGATGGGTCTGCAGGCGAGCCTTGAGATTACCCTTATAGGCAGGCTCGCCTACGGAAACGGGTCTGCGCGGCGCACCGGCAGGTGCGGAGGGTTGCGAGGCGCAGCCACCCAGCAATAATGAAATAAACAGGAAAAGGATAAAGCTGCGTGACGTCATGGAATGTTCACCGTCTTTCTGCTCGCCCAGGGGAGTTTACCTGAAAACAGGTCAAACACTGTATCGGCTTGTCGGCCCGTCAGCATGAAGCCTTTTTGTGGCCACTGCCCGCTGATACTGGATAGCTTCAAGTCATAAAAAAACCCGCTCGACAGGATGTCGAGCGGGTGTGAAGTCATCCACTGTCCCGGCAAATCCCGGGACGGTCCGAGACCGTCGGTCAGATCAACGGCACACTGGTGGGGTCCGCGGGATCCGTACCGGCCAGTCTCTCGTCGCCATCCAGGGCGCCGTCTTCGTCACGATCCAGTGCAATGCGGGTACCGGAGCCTGGTGGCACACAGGTGTAGGTGATACTCACGTCATCATTCGCCTTGGCGCGCAGCTTGGCATCACTGATCGGGCCTTTGGTCACTGTGTCCCGGGCAAAAGTGCCGTCACCCTGATACAAAAAGCCCTTCTTTTTCTTGCGCGCCACCAGATCGCACTCACCGAGATCGGCACGGGCAATCATCAGGTCGATGCGCGGGTTGACCGCATCCCCATTCTTCTCCGTGAGGGTGACCTGCTGGCCCACGATGGGGAAGAAATTGGTGGGGAACACCATCAGGTACTGTTCCAGGTTGCGGCGGATTTCCATGCCCTCCGGTGAGATGGGCAGGTTGTCGCCGTTGCCCGGATCCAGCGGTGTGACCGTTCCCGGCGCACGGGGCAGGAAGCCGTTGGTGTTGTGGAAGCGGAACACGGTGTCGGTGCTGCCGTCCTGGGTATAACCGAAGCCCTTGATCTGATCGCCCATGTGCTGGTTCTCATTGGCGAAGAACAGCACGTTGGCAATCTTCTGGAAATCCTCCGGATCATTGGGATCCCAGGTGGGATCCATGCCCGTGAAGGGATCGTCCGCCAGATACTTGCGGTTATTGGGCATGCCGAACATTCCTACCTTGTTGTACATGTTGCGCAGGTGCGGAATCTTCAGGAACTGCTGAATGAAGGCAAAGGTGTTCTTGCCCACGGTGCCGAACACACCCGGCTTATCGGTCAAACCACGATTGAAGTCGCGATCCACCACGTGGCAGCCATTACAGTGAAATGCGGTGTCCACCACCTTGGTCTCGTCAAAGAAGAAATCCTTGCCCGCCTGCTGCGCAGATGTCAGTGAATCATCCAGATGACGAATAGGGTTTGGCGGATACATCAGTTCCAGGGCAAAATCCGTGAACTCATCCATGGCCTCGGGGGATATCTTTTCACTGCGCCCCTGCAAGTTGATGAATGTTCCGTTGAACTTGGAAAAACCCAGACGCTCGTTGTAGATACCCATGTCCGGCTGGATGTTATCTTCCTGAGAACCATCAGGCTCCAGGTTGCCGCCGGTCTGATCACCCCGCCAGTGCATGGGGCCGTGGTTGGCCATGCCACGCAGGCTTTGAGTCGCCATGGGGCCTTTCACCGGGGCAAAATGCGGATTCACCGGCAGACCAAAATCCTCGTGATTGATGGCCAGATCACTGGGCCCGCCGGGATACTTGGGCGCACTGGGATTGGTTACCTGCTGGCCACTGGGATCGCCCAGATCCCAGGACAGCTGATCCATATCGCCAAACACATGGCACAGGGCGCAGGAACTGTCGCCGTGGCTGGAGGTGAATGCGGCGTCGTACTGGTAGCGGCGCCCGTTGATGATGTGCGCCGGTTCAGGGTTGTACATGGCCAGGTGATCAATCTCACTATTTGTGGTTGTGTCCACCACGGAGACGGCATTGTCGAAACGCGTCAGCACATACAGACGGCCTTTCGCCTCGTTCAGCACCACACCGGAAGGACCGCCGGCGCTGAGATGAATCTGTTTGGAGGCATCGGGCACGAAGGTATCATTCTCCAGCTTGGCGGTATCAAACACCCCTACCTTGCCGGAACCGAATGCCGCCACGTACAGTGTTTTTCCGTCACTGCTGATGGCCATGTCCATGGGCTGGGCCAGGGACTTGGCATTCTCGTCATTGGGAATGGGCGCACAACACACGCTGTAATCGATGTGCTTGTTCAAATGGATGGGCGTCACGCCGCCATCCAGCACGGTGATATGACTTTCCACAAAGTGCCCGTTGATGGTGGTGTAATCCTGGGCCGGCGCATCGGCGGTGGCCGGCAGTGTGCCGGGGAAGCCGGTAAAGCGGTTCTGGTTCAGGGCCTCGGTATTGCTCACATACACCGTGCCCGTCACCGGGTTGGCGATCATGTTGAAGATCACCGTGCCCACACCGGAAATGGCCTCGATCTCCGTCGGCACAGCGGCATTGGCATCGATCACAAACACGTCCTTGTCGGGCAGATTGAACTTGACCTGGTCGTCCCAGATCTTGCCGGACTCATCCACCCAGTGTGTGCCGTTGTATTTGATGATCAGGCCCGTCAGAGGTTGCATGTTGCCGGCGGTGTCGGTCATGTGCGCCTCCGGCACGCCGTTGCCATCGGTGTCCACGTACAGACTGGCCAGCGGCACGCCACCGTTGTCAGTAACCACGGTTTCCGCCACCGTAGTGGTGCGGTTGCCGGTCTTGAAACCGGCGGCGTAAACCTTGCTGCCATCGGGTGACACGGTCAACGCACGGGGGGAGTCCGTAAACAGCGTAATAATGGTCTCCGGTGTACCACCAAGTGTCTTATCCTTTTTCACCGCATTGACATCGAACACCCAAACATCGGCACGCCCCACACCCGGGGTGGTGAGCTGCGGATCCACCGGTGAATTCTGACCACGGTGAGCCGTGGTAATAAAGGCGCGGCGATGGCCATTGCCGGCAAACACGATGTCCATGGGTTCGTCACCCACTAACAGGGTTTTCACCACCTGGTGGGTCTCATCCACGTCAACAATGCTCACACTGTCGGAGACACTGTTCACTACCCAGACTTCCTTGTTGTTGCGCACCGCCAGCGCTACCGGCTCCATCCCCACAGGAATGGAGCGTTTGTGCTTCAGGCTGCCATCTGCCTTGATCTTGTACACCTCAAGCCGATTGTCCGGGGTATTGAGTACATACAAACGATGACCGTCCGGCGACATGGCCATGGGCCGTACCTGGCCGGTCTCGAACAGTGTGTACGAACTGCTGGCAAACACGGATGAAACCACCAAGCATTGAATTGTCACGAACAATGACAGAAACCTGAATCGACGCCTAAACATCTGCAATCTCCCTTTTTATGCAAACAAACAACTGCGTTGAATGAAATAATTTCGTTAATCCCGAAAATCAACTTATCACGAAGATTCAAATTTACATAATCAGTATTTCATAAAATGAGATAACTATTGGGCATATTATCAAACTAGAGGTTTTCAGACCGGGCACGCACAGGGCAGGGACAATATCGTAAATTGGCAACAGGCTGAAACTATTACATTATTGTTGTGAGCTTGTGATCTCCCTTTTTATGACTGACCATCCAGGACAAACCATTGGTTTCCGGTCTGATATCTTTCACTTTATTTCAACGGTTCGTGCCTATTTTCAGTCAAACACCGATAATCGCAGGTTTCGTTGAATTTGTTGGCGCCAGGCTTTTGGCACCCCAGCCGTCTGTGCATGCCCGGGCCAGTGAGAAACCCCCTCCCGCACCTCGCCGACAATGGTTTCCATGCGGCCGCGTTTCAGCAGGGCCGTTCGTGCAGCAATCCGCAAATCATCAAGGGTGAAGTGATCACGTTTCCCGTTCAGACTCATTTGATGCTGCGCGGTCCAACGGCCTGCCGGGTTGTAGCTGTAGGTCAGATCAAAGGCCGGCGACAGCCACCAGCGCCCCGTCTTATCCATGAGAAAGGCAATGTTTTTGACGTGATCGTCCTGATTGCGGGCCATGATATTGAATACCATACGCCGGAACTGTTGCTCGATATCCGCCATGGGCAAACCCAGCTGACGCATCACCAACAAGGCCTGCTCGTAGCTGTAGGCCCCGGCTAGGTTATAGTCAAAATGCGCCAGGGCGCAGAGGGACTGCATGTGCAACTTTTCGCCGCTGGCGGTACGATCGAAGCGCCGGGTCATGAAATGCTGACGGCCATGTTCCTCGAACAAGCGGCATTCATTGATCTCGATGCCACAGTCTTTCGCCATGAGATAGTAGGCGTACTCAATAACCCCGTACCCCTGCGGATCTTCCAACTCCTTGTCACGGTTGCCCGCCACACCGTCGAATTTCAACAACCAGTACTCAAAGCCCTCCGCCGCTGCCACCTGCCCGGAGCACACCTCGTTGGTGGAGGGATTCCAGGCAATGACCGCCTTTGCCCGCGCCCCACCGGCGGACGTGCCCACGCGCAGGATATCTGCCAGGGCCTGCTCCTTTTCCGTATCGGCAAAAGAAGCACGTAAATGATTGCGCTGGGTCAGCACCTCGGACGCCAGCGCCACCAAACGATCGATCTGGATTTGCCTGGCCTGCTGCGCCCCGGGACCGATGGCCGGCGTGAACTCCAGCGCCCCCATGCCCCGTGATCCCGTGTAACACAAGCGCTCCACGGCATTAAAGCTGTCCGGTGTGCGGCCCTGGGTAGCCAGCCAGGCATTGATCAGGGTATTGCCGAAAGTGTCCGGCAGGGAATCCGCCAGCAGCCCCGGCAAACCATGAAAAGTCTCCCGTGACAACTCGGGGAAACGGTACACCTGCCGGGCCAGCGGCATCACCAGAGGCGACACCTCGATACCACTATTGACGAAGGCCGGTTCATATTCAAAGCTGGCCACGTCCTCGCCATCGGCCAGGGATACCGCACCAATGGTGCGCCCCCACAGACGCACCTCGGCCACGCTGCTCACTCGTCATCTCCCCACGTCCAGGGCTTGTCCTCTGCCATCCCTCCCGCCTTGCGACGACCTGGCGCCCGTTTGCGTTGCTTGCCCTTGTGCCTGAGCAACTCCATGGGGCTGGGTGCAGGTTCAGGCAACAACAGATCCAGCCTCGGCAAGAGTTCCAAAACCCGGAAAAGCCGGATCAGGCTGGACAGCTGGGCCGAAGATCCCGCCTCGATGCGCTCCACCGTACGCTTGGCCACCCCAGCCTGCTCAGCCAATTCCGCCTGGGTCAGCCCCATATCCAACCTCCGGCGGGCCATGCGGACACCGATTTCAGCCAGGATGGCCTCGTCCGAGAGGAGATCGGAGATGTTCATAAAGCGTCACCTATTACGACTTATAACCAATATTTAACTATAATCGTAATATTAGGCGAAATATAAACCAATGCAAGGAAATATTTGGCGACTTTTAGTCAATGGTCAATAACGTTCGAGCAACAGCGTTAGTCTCCTCGTGCAGATATTATGCATGAACCTACCCCTAGCTCGAAGAACGTGGGCCACACTCCGGGTCAGGTAAAAATCAGCCAGAGACACAAAACCAAGATCGAGGAGAGCAGGAGCTAGAGCACCAAAAGAAGGTGCTTATAGGCGTCTCAGGAACAGTTGCCGAAGCCAGGATCCAGTAACACACGACACCTCTGGATTCCTGCCGCAGCCTGTCCCGGCGAAGGTGGGGACCGGGATGACGAATCTGAAGTTAGTGGGACAGCAGTGGAATAGGGCTGTTTAATGCGCGCATCTGAAAAATCCACTTGGTGTATAAAACACCAAGTGGAGTAAAGCATTTAACGAAGAGGCTCAGCAGTTTTTCCAAAAGGCGGGAAAGTCAGAACATTGCGCGTGTTATAAACCATGCGGCCATCGCTTAAAACGATCGGCAAGGTAGCGCCAATAGCCTGACCTTCACCCCACTTTGCATTGAATAACTCGCAACTCACCGCAAAGGAGCCATCTGACTCCATCAGAATAGGTTTGCTGGACTGGTAATCGATGATGATGGATTTGACAATCTCGCCATCGCCAGTCTTCTTTGTTTTGACGATTTTGTAATTGCCTTTAACGAACATCGTGTTAGGCGGAACGTGCACACCAGAGAACTCCCCTCCGAGAGTAATTCCTTCAGGGTTTGTCACAACCGTAATCCAGCCTCCGTCGTGGACTGGCCAGCCCTTTTTGGGAGTACGTGCCCCCGTTTCGAAAACCACATGATACTCAATTTCCGGCATAACCTCGAAGCCCGTAAAATAAACGTCGCCGGATTGTGTATCGACACCAAATCTCTGCAAAAAGAAATCCTTGGCTTGCTGCTCATATTCAGCGATTTCTTCATCGCTCCGCCCAAGTACTTCTCTTTGAAAGTGAAGACCATCACCAGCAATCATTCCGTCAACAAGGAATGAGCCATCAACAGAATAAAAGGGTGCAGAACTGACATAGGTAAGCATTTTATCAAAGTCCGCAGTCTTACCCATCTTTTTGGGTTTATCATTCGCATAAACCACTGCCCCATGGGAAAGAAACAAGACAGCAATTAACGACAATATAATAAAAGAATAACTTTTTATATGATGCTTCATGGCCAACCTCCTGTTATACAATAAGTAACGTCACTGTTATAAATATGGGTTAATGTTATTTAATGTTATTAAACCGGCAATTAAGATTGCCGGGTTAATAGTGCGGCACACGGATGTGCCGCCATTGGCGCAAGCCAATGCAAGACCGTGAAATATAAGCAACTTCTCACAGTTGCGCCCGTATTTCACGGACACCCATTAACATAGATCAGGATGATCTATTTAATGGCTAGGTTAATAGTAATCACATGTCCAAACCCTCCCTTTGAAGTTCCTCGCGCTTAAAGAAGCAAACTTAATCACAAACAATTATTCAACAATTTTTCTGACACTTTAAAGAAAACGGCGATATGATTCTCCCCCGCACCCGATGAGGCCATCATTACATTGTTACCGGCTTTAACTTGATTACGCTCGATGGCTTCCAATAAATTTGCGGGCACACTGCAGTTTGCGATATTGCCGTACTTCTTGAATGTTTCAACAAAGCGATCTTCAGGAACACCTACGGCCTTTCGCCAGGCATGAGCGGCCCAAGACACGGGTTGATGAGTGACTAGCAAATCAATATCATCAACAGTGGTTCTGGATTTCGAAAGCGTTTTTTCCACAACACGGGAAAGATCATCTTCTGCGTGAGCGGCGATTCTCTTACAAATTTCCTGGTTGTAAAAAGTTGTAAAGGTTTGCTTATTATCGGCTCCGACATCGATATCTCTATGCAGCCCCGGTTGACGTCGTGTGAAGATAATTCCCTCATGACGAGAACCGTCGCTTATTGAGCTGGACGATATATAATCATTTGACTCTGCTTCATTGGATATGATCGCGGCGAATGCAGCATCACCCGTATTTACACTAAAATAATCGGATCTGTCTGTCACATGAGAATCGATATAACTACTGATAATGAGCACCTTATTCTTCATCCCACTCATTACCAGGCTAAATGCCAATTGCGTCAAAGTAACAAAAGATGAACAACATGTTTCCGCTGAATATGCGCCAGCATTTTTTAACCCCAACTTGTATTGTACAAGAGAGGCATTGGATGGAAGGCTCCTGTCTGGTACCTGTGATGAGACAATAACGAGATCGATATCATCAGCCCCCACCCCTGCCTTAACAAGTGCCAGTGCTCCAGCAATGACCTCCGCATCGGATGGCTTCATTGGATGTGGATGAATTGAGCGTGTTAGTGATTCTGGGTCATAAGGCACACGCCTGCGCTCTTCGGCTCCCTGAAAAGGATCAGTTCTTTTCTTTTCTGGCAGGCGATCCAGCCACGCTTGAAACCATGGCTTGGATTCCCATCCGTCATAGTTAGTCTCTATTGAACCAGGTAGAATCTGGTGCTGCTCAATATATGAAATATATGCTTTTGGTAGAGCGGAATGGGTGTATAAATAATCTGATAAGCTGGAAGCGGTTTTCGAGTCAATATTCTTAGCCGGGAGATATCCAGCCAAACCAATTAGTGAAGCGTTTCTTATCTGGGTGATACTATTCATTTGACATAGCTCTTCTGTTTGATTCTCGCATTTCCAGACACATCTTTACATTTCCCTCATGGATGCTTTGTATTAATTGATGATAGGGGTGTATTTCCATACCGATATTCCCACTGTATTCACGGCCATTGATGAATCTTTCAT
This sequence comes from Gammaproteobacteria bacterium, assembly GCA_011051685.1. GTDB lineage: Bacteria > Pseudomonadota > Gammaproteobacteria > SZUA-152 > SZUA-152 > SZUA-152. The sequence continues at coordinate 6,601 of DRKQ01000199.1, read as the reverse complement.
GTATTTTTGCCGTTGGTGAAATATCGTTTGACAGTTCTTCATTTAGATAAAAAAGATAATCAATATGCCTGTCTAGCTGACTTGAGTCATTGATTTCTCCATGACCTGAAATGATTTTATTAACTGGAATATCGCTCTTGAATGCAACTAACGTCGACAAATAACTATCTGCGTTTCCTTCAAGTACACTTGGAATGAGACCACTGCCTATCACCATATTTCCAGTAAAAGCTATTTTTGATCCGGGTATATATATAATGATGTCTCCACGGGTATTGCCCCGCCCATAATGCTTCAATTGAACGATAATATTACCTAGATCAATATCCAATGAAGTATCAAAAGTGATATCAGGTGTTCGCCAAATGATATTACTGATATCGTCTCCAGCCCTGCCCATTGCCTTCTTGATATGACTTTTTTCTCTATCCAGATCACACATTGACTGCCGAGTGTAGTGATGAGCAATGATTTTACAATCTCTTGGAAACCAGAAGTTACCGAATGTATGATCACCATGATAGTTAGTATTAACGAGGTAACGGATTGGTATATTGGTAGCAGATGAAATTATCTCTTGTATCTCAATTGCTCGTTTCTGGGTGATCAATGAGTCGACGACCAAAACGGCATCATCTCCCACAATAAACCCACTGTTGTTTAATGGGATTTTATCTGCACACAAGGCAAATACTCTATCGTCCACTTGAACCACATCAAGCTTACTGTTTTCGGGATCCAGACTTGGGACAAAAGGCTTCATTTCTTTTCTGGTCCAACACTTTTCATTGCGCGGAAAATTCCTCAATATTCTTCACAAGATAAGACATAAATTTATTGGCAAGGCTGCCATTAACCGCACGGTGATTTATGGTCAGGCTTGTGTATATCATGGGGCAGGTATCAATCTGATATCCGGATTTCGATTTAATGGATTTTGGCCGGTAATTTATTGCCCCTACGCCCAAAATGGCAACTTGAGGCTCCACAAGAACAATAGGTGTAGCAAAGAGTGATCCGGTTACTCCATAATTTGATACGGTAATGGTTCCGTCCTGTGTATCTTCTCTTCTAAGAGCACCAGTATTACATTTATCTATCAGAACAGATAAATCAGCTGATATTTCCGAGAGGCTTTTATTATTGACATCCTTTATTACTGGTACAATGAGCTCATCATTTTCAAGCGCCACCACGATACCTACATTGATCCTTTTGTGGATTGATAGCTTATCACCCACCAGGTGCGAGTTAATCTGGGGAAACTTAAGAAGTGATTGCGCAAGGCAATACACATAATATGCAGTAAATGATGCCTTTTTTTCGCAGGTATCCTTATGCCAGAGAATATTTTCAACACTTGCTTCAAAAAATGTTGACACATGAGGTGTATTCGAAAGGCTTCTGTGTACATTTTCCGCCGTAGCAGCCTGCCTTTTGCTAAGCTTATGAACCACTCTACTATCATCAATATACTTTTCCTCTAGTACATTTTCACGATCCATAGGCTTTACTGACGAAATATTACTCACTTCAACCCCTTCCCCTGGCGGAAAATAATTGGAGGAAAATAAATAATCCTTTGGAGGGGACTCAGAAACTCGACTGGATGAAAGAGTCGGAGAGATACCCTCATCATCCGAAACCTCTAAATGGTTATGTGTTTTGTGCCCTGTAATGGGGTTTACTTTTACTTTTTTTATTCTTGCAATAACCTCATCTAGAGTTACCTCTTCGCCAGCCTGTTTTTCAATGGAGGATATGTATCCCGAAACTGGTGAGATTACCTCAAGTGTTACTTTACTTGTCTCAACAATCGCTACTGAATCATTCATTTCTACGAATTGATTCTCACCCTTTATCCATTCCACAAGAATTCCGTCACTTCCATCGTGCTCATCACTATTTACAACAAGATCTACGTATTCCACTTTCATATCCTTATCAGGTTATAATCAGCTCGCTGATCATCCGTCGAATATCACTCGAACTCGGGATAACGGCATTCATTAAATTGATATTGTGAGGGCAAGGTATATCAGGCGGCGCAAGACGTCGCACGGGAGACTTTAAATCAAAGAAACATTCGTCAGCTATAGTTGCTGCGATCTCAGCGCCAAATCCTGCGGTGATATTATCTTCATGGACAATCAGCACCTTGCCGGTTTTTTTCACAGAATCAATAATTGTTTTCTGATCCCAGGGACTGATACTTCTTAAATCAACTAGGTCTACGTCAAACCCCTCCTCTTCTATTAGCAGATGGCATCGCTCAAGCATGGCACCCCAGCTTATTACAGTGAGTTGAGACCCATTTTTTATAATTTTTGCCTTACCGATTGGCACGATGAAATCATCGCCTTGCCAAGGTCGTTTAGCCCAAATCGAATCGAGCAGTGAACGATGTTCCAGAAATATCGTTGGGTTGTTGGATCGTATTGCTGCCCTTAGCAATCCTGCTGCATCTGCGGCGTTGGATGGAAATAAAACCTGCCAACCAATGCTGTGGGCCCATTCCACTTCTTTGCACTCCGCATGCCAGGGATCACCTCTCTTTGAAAAACCAACAGGAATCCTGATCGTAATTGGCGCACTGAACTTATTATTGGTTCTCCATCTAACCATTCCACAATCATGGATTTGCTCTGCAGCGGAATCAGCATACTTTCTAAATTGAATCTCAGGAACAACACTCAATCCCGCATACGCCAATCCCACAGCCCGGCCAATAATTCCTTCTTCTGATAAATTTGTATCAAATACTCTCTCTGAACCGTATCTTTGCTGAAGGCCAACTGTTGCCGTATGTACTCCCCCTTTTGCGCCCACATCTTCACCAAACACCAGTAACTTTTCATTATTCTTTAATTCAGATTCCAGTGTTTTTCTTATAGATGTCACCATATTGACTTTTTTTCCTGAGTGGTCATTATGGAGAGCCTCATCTACTGATCTCCTTTTTTCCTCATCGCAGAAAACATATTTACTCACATCACTGATGTTTGGCTCATTACGGGAAAGTGCTTTATCTAATGCTGTGTATACATCTTTATTTACGACATCTTCTATTTCACCCCACTCTTCTTCTGATGAAATTTTATCTGTAAAAAATTCCTTTAGTCTTTTCAGAGGATCCTGCTCCCACTCCATGGAGAGTAATTCTGGGCTTTTATATGACTGGTTATCTTGAAAGGAGTGACCATTCAACCTTGGCACTTTCAGCCTTAGCAAGACAGGGCCTTGGCTGGCTGAACGCAAGTATTTGATTGCCCGACCAATGGCATCATTAGTCTCAACTGGATCTGTGCCACTTGCAGATATCGTTTTCAAATTGCCAAATGAGGCCAAGTTCTGCGTAATATCCCCACCCGGCACTTGCATATCTGATGGCACCGATATGCCATATCCATTATCTTCAATGAAGAATAGCTGTGGAAGCCCTAGTGTCGTTGCATTGGTAAGCGCTGCCCAAAATCCATTTGTAACCACAGATGCATCACCACCGTGAGATACGGAAATCGCACCTTTGAAGGAATTTTTATGAAGATGATCCCTGTAATAAACGATTCCCTGCGCCCAACCACATGCTGGCGTATATTGTCCACCTACACCACCATGCATTGGAAGTACGTCTGCACCATGAGGATTCTTAAAATTGAAAACGACGCCGATATCACGGCCATTTGTCAAGCCGCCTTCCTTAGCAAGTGGACCGGCAAACGCGTCATCTAAAGATAAACCCAGGGAGATCAGCAGTGGCCTTGAACGATAATACCCCAGCACAGCATCGTGTTTATGAGTCAAGTATTTTCCAAGTATAACCTGGCTTAATTCGTGCCCTCGGGCAGAGAACTGGTTATAAATTTTCTTGTCCGGCGCAAGATCCCTCTCTTCTATTTCATCAATCAGTCGTGAGGCCAGAACATCGTATGCGACTTTACGCCAGTCAATATCCTCAATTACGGTATCATTTACGTTTACAATATTGTCGCGAGCATTTACGTGCACATCGCCGGGTGAAATTACTTGGATATCCTCGTGGCCTCTAAGACTGACAATATCATTTTGTACTTCATTTATCGTGGATAAACCAAGAGTTCTTTCATCGCAATCAGTAAATATGCTCATGTACGTCACTCTCCGTGTGTTGATGAGGGCATGAAACTATCATCTAATTATTTTTAAAAAAATATGAAATTTTCCCTTTTTAGAATTGAAATAAGAAACATCAATGATTTGACTATTAACTTATTGATTTTACGTGAAAGCTATCATTAATTTTTAGCGTCTCAAATATGAAACACCCTGTTGCGGTACTTTAGGCTCTATGACTGTTTACAATCATATTAATCGAATTCATATTTTGCATACTCTAAAAAGCTAGCGTTTAAAAAACTGGCCAACATCAATTAGGTGATAGTCATGCACGAAATAGTCGTTTCAAAAGAAATACGCGCAAATCAGCAAATCGTTTGGAATATGTTTTCTGAATTTGATCTGGTTCACAAATTTCACCCCATGGTCAGAACATCACCACTAGTGGGGGACATGCACACTGGAAAGGGCGCAAAGCGTGTGTGTACTATGTACAATGGAATGAAGGCGTACGAAGAAATCACGGCAATAAGAGAGCCGGAATTTCTACGTATTGACATCACAAAATCACCAATGCCCTTCAAAAAGGCCTATGGTGAGTTTTATTTTGATGCTATCGATAAGGACACCAGCAAAGTCACTATAAAAATGTTCCTTACACCAAAATTCGGAATATTCGGCGATTTCATGTACAGGCTCGCCATGAAAAAAAGCTTGGCAACTATGTTAGCTGGAGTTCTCGATGGTCTCGACAACTACTTGAAAAGCGGGAGATTAGTCGGTAAAAATGGCTCTCTGCAAGAAAGAGACAAGGATCTCAACATTAAGAATACTAACCAGTATCAAGAAGTGGTCTGAAGCTACTGGCGTAAGCTGCCGATGGGTTTTTTCCTTGCAGAAGCTCTGCATGATTTTCGATACACTTAACAATGTATTGCCGGAATAACAGCATGCGTTTGTTATCTCTTGATTCTTTCGGATATAACATCCAAATGCTGAAATGCTTGTAGGGCTCGCTAACGCGAATCAGTTTCTTGTTACGGTCTCCCATGAAGCAGGGCAGCAAGGCTATTCCCTTGTGCATTTCCGCTGCCTGTAACTGTAAATCGATATTATTAATCACCAGACTGCATTCATTCATTCTTCGTTGAATGAAATTCAGGTTAATCGACTCAACTTTTGTTGTTGGGCCTGGCTTTAGCCATTTTATCTCGCGTTCGACGTCACTATTAGAGGATTGTATATACTCTTCTGTTGCATAAGCAGCCTGGTAAAGATCTCCAAGTTTACGGCCAATGAGAGATTCATCAGGGTTTTCCGTAAGCCGAATAGCCACATCAGCCATACCTTTTTCCAGGTCAACAATATCGTCGCTGGCGTGAATTTGCATACTGATCTCGGGCCAGGACTCCTGAAAATCAATCAAGTCATCAAACAATAAGTGTTTGGCAAACATGCAGGGCAGCGTTACTTTTATTTCACCCCGCTGGCTTTGGTCTCTTCCAGAAAGATTGCGTAAAACACGCTCAATTTTCGTGAAAACGGGCTTAATTTCACTGAATAACTCGACACCAGACTCGGTCAATACAAGGCCTGAACTGTGCCGATAAAAAAGCTTTGTGGAAAGATGGGTTTCCAGCGACTCAAGGCGTCTTGACAGGGTTGAATGGCTGATTTCAAGTCGATTAGCTGCTTTACGGATACTGCATTCTTGCGCGATAAGCATAAATAAGCGCAAATCATCCCAGTTCATAATATCCACCTGTTACAATGCGTTATTCCGTTAATTGGGACCCTCCCTCCCCCTTATAACACAAGAAAACAAAAAATTCCCCCCTATAAAAATACGGGGAGGATGCGTCATCACATCCTCCCCCGCTTTCGCGCACTCACTGTAGCGGCTACGCAGTGGTTTGCCAATTCACCGCCAATGTGGGCGCCAGCCCAGCCCTTACATCATCCGGCAACGTCAGTTGCCCGGCCGCTGGTGATGAAAAGGCCGCCATGGCATCGACCAGTTGCTGTACCTGTGTGTTCAGAAGGGTCATTCCTGCATTGGTTTGAAACGTCTCAACCTGCTCATTAGCATTTGAGTACCAGTTTGCAATGGTTGTCTTGTCCCCCGTGCCAATGACAGAAATCTCAAGATTATTACCTTGTTGACTAAACCATAATTGATCGTAGGCAATGCCGGCGCCAAAGGTCAGGGTGTCGTTGCCACTGAGCTCGTCAATGATGTCCTGACCATCACCCAGGTTGAAGCGGTAGGTGTCGTGGCCGTAGCCGCCTTTCAGGGTGTCGTTGCCCTGCCCGCCAATGAAGATGTCGTTGCCACGGTACCCGTCGAGTATGTCGTCGCCACTGCCGCCGTCCAGGGTGTCGTTGCCGTAGTAGCCGTTGAGGGTGTCGCTACCGGCGCCGCCAATGAGGGTGTCGTCTCCGTAGTTGCCGTTGAGGAGGTCGTTGCCCTCACCACCGTCGAGGCTGTCGTTGCCCCCTGAGCCTT
>DRKQ01000198.1 GCA_011051685.1 Gammaproteobacteria bacterium | reverse complement strand
GTGTGACGTGGCATGGCGCCGCCTGAATTGGTGAGATAGCGCAGCGAGCGACGGGCGTCATCGGGCCAGGGCAGGTGGGCAATCTGCGTCCATAGCGTCGGAACGCCGGCGAGGCCGGTGATCCGGTGTGTGGCCACGGCGCGGATCACATCCCGGGGCATGAGGTACTCCATGAGCACAACACTGGCGCCCACACAGAAGGCAGTGGTGAGCTGGCTCAGGCCATAGTCAAAGCTCAGCGGCAATACCGCCAGCAAACGGTCGTCGGCAGTGTTGTGCAGGTAGTCCACCACACTTTGCGCCCCCAGTACCAGGTTGCGGTGAGAGAGCATCACCCCCTTGGGCTGACCGGAACTTCCCGAGGTGTAGAGAATGGCTGCCAAATCGCCCTCCCTGGCGCTGGAGGGGGGAGAGGGAGGGGCAGGTCGGGAAGCCAGGATCAGCTCATTCCAAGGCAGGACATTCACGCCTGGAATGTCCAGCGGGGCGGGATCACTCTTACCGACCAGGATCAGGGTTTCCAGGTCTTTGCTGGTACCCAGGACGTGGGTGAGCTGGTGTGCCCGTTCTTGGGTGGTCACCAGGGCCCTTACCTTGGCGTCAGTGAGGATGTGTCCCACCTGCCGGGCCTTGAGCAGAGGATTGATAGGCACAAACACAGCACCTGCCAGGCTGGCGCCAAACAGGGTGCTCACTGCCTCGGCTTGCTTGGGCAGGTAGGTGGCAATATGGGCGGCGTTGGCTAGCCCTTGTTGTTGCAGGCCGTGTGCCACAGCGTGAATCTGCTCCGCCAGTTCCGCATAGCGGATCACGGTGCCCCGGTGGACGATGGCCACGTTATCGGGTGATTTTTCGGCGCTTTGGAGAATAAGGTCGTGGAGAAGTGCGTTCATGCCGAATTTGCATGTGGTCAACAAGAGGCACAGTCTACGGCGTTTTTTTGGCAAAAAGTAGAGGGAAGGGGTAGAGAACACCGGTGTGTTGAACCATCGGCAGGGACAGAATTGGCATTCCCGCAGGGCAAAATACTGTCGAAAAATTTTACACTTTTTGCAATCCAGGCATAGATCAGGTATTCAGCGAGCATAAAAGGGAACATAACAGCTTGTTTTTACGAGTAGTATGAAAATCTGGCGTGAAACTTGCAGATTACATTGCAGAACACTAACGACCAAGGTGCGAATGTTGGTAATTCGGAGTTTAAGTTACAATTCCTTTGGTTTCACCTGTAATGGATGGTCTGAGCCGTTATGACGAACAAGAGTAGAAACACAGCCGGGGAAGAAAGCACGGTCTCGCCGGAAACCCGTGGGCACGCCGAAAACAGCACCGTCCACAGCAAGAGGCGTTTGCTCAAAGGAGTCCTTAAAACGGCTCCCGTTGTGATGGCTGTTTCCAGCAAGCCTGCGTTGGCGCATTTCTGCACCGTTTCAGGTTTTCTCTCCGGTAATCTGTCTCACCATGATGACCGGCATTACTGTGGCGGCCGCAGTCCGGGGTACTGGATGAATCATGTCACTCCGGAGATGAAAACCAGAACCTTCAGGGAAGTCTTCGGTGACGTGTGGCGGGGGAAGTACGGAAAGTGGAGCGGTGATCCGACACTCTACGAAGTGTTGAAGATGACGGGCCATGATGATCGTTACCAGTTTGGCGCCCACGCGGTGGCGGCATTTCAGAATGCTCTGGAGTTTTCCGATTATCCCATGAGTGTTGATGAAGTGGTTGATATCGTTGCTCAGGTGTTGGCGTTTGGTTATTACACCAGCCCTGGCACCGGCCAGACACTGGACGCCCAGGATGTGGTTGGTTTCTTTTATCAGACCTTTGACGCATAACCTCAACGCCGCAGTCATCCACCATGCCGGAATGTATTCGTTGGGCGCTGGATAGTGCCTCTGAGTATCATTTCCGGGAATGGGACGACGGTTTCACCCTTTTTCTCGAGGGTGAAAACAGTGTCTCCCTGATTTCTCCCTTTGCAGTCACCCTGTTGGATATACTGGCGCACGAGCCATTGGGTTTCGCGGAGTTGCTGGACAGGGTGAGTGTCGATTATCCTGACGAATCTGTCGACGCCCTGGGTCAGCTGATTGAAGACGCCCTGGCTGGGCTTAGCCAACGCGGCATCCTTATTCGAAGGCGCTCGTGAACTTATCCGATCTTTCTCCCACTGAACAACAACATCGTTTTTCCTCACGCGGGGTTTTCCTCAAAACCGGTCCGTTGATATTTTGCATCCGTTCGCCCATTCCCCAGGTGATGGATAGCACCGCAACACTTTATGGCGCCTATGAGCTGGCGGAGAACGAAGATTTTGCCGATTTTTACGTGATGCTGAAGTATCCGGCGGGACTGCGAAAGTGGTATCACCCCCAGGTGCTGTTCGATTTTGATGGCCGCATTCCCTTTAAACCCCTTCCCGCGTCCCAGGCATTCCCCATGCTCGAATGGGGTATGAACTGGTGTATCGCCAATCATTGTCATCAATGGTTGATTATTCATGCCGCGGTGGTGGAAAAAGACGGGCAGGGCGTCATACTGCCCGCTCCTCCGGGATCCGGCAAAAGCACACTGTGTGCGGCGTTGGTTGGAAGAGGTTGGCGTTTGCTTTCCGATGAACTTGCAGTGATCGATCCTGCCAGCGGAAAACTGATTCCCGTTCCCAGGCCGGTGGGTCTGAAAAATGCGTCCATTGACATAATCAGACAGTTTTTGCCTGCGGCCACTCTCGGGCCCAAATGCAAAGACACGCGCAAGGGCACCGTGGCCCACATGGCGGTTTCTGCCAAGGATTGTGTCAACCCACAATGGGTGCAGCCAAGGTGGATTGTTTATCCCAAATACGAGGCCGGCAGCGAAACTCTGCTCGAACCTCATGGCAAGGGCGACAGCCTGGTGCAACTGGCGTCCAACTCCTTCAACAGCCAGGTGTTGGGCAGCCAGGGATACGAAACCCTGGCGCGTTTGACGGCCGCCACTGATGCCTTCGATTTTCGCTATTCAAAACTGGAAGAAGCGATACACATCTTCGATCGATTGTGCGCCGGCGGAAAGGGCCTCGCCCGTGCCGAATGAGACATCGAAGCAGGTATTACTGAACGTATTGCGCCATCCTCAACAGGTGCAAACGTTTGGGTTGAAGGAATGGGATTTGCTGCTGCGCCAGGCTCGGCGTGCGGATATGCTGGCCACAGTGCATCAATGGCTGACCCGGGCCGGACTTGCAGGGTATATCCCGGATAAAGTGGAAAAACATTTTACCGCCCATGCCAACCTGGTGCATGCCAACCAGACCGCCATAAAATGGGAAGTGGCGCAAATTTACGCCGCTCTCGCGGAGGTTTGTGATCCGCCTGTTGTTTTAAAGGGGGCCGCATATGTGCTGGCGGGGATATCGGCAGCGGAAGGGCGAATCTTCAATGATATCGATATTCTTGTGCCCAAGCAGGATATCAATAAAGTGGAACAGGCCTTGTTTCTGGCGGGCTGGTCTGCCGGGCATCTGGATGCGTATGACCAGAAATATTATCGTACCTGGATGCATGAGTTGCCCCCTCTGCAACACATGCGGCGGGGTACGGTTGTTGATGTGCATCACACCATTCTGCCGGAAACCGGACATTTGAAACCCGATGCGCAAAAACTGTTGTCAGCGGCAGTGACTGTCGCTGTACGGGATGATTTTTCGGTAAGGGTGCTGGCACCGGTTGATATGGTGCTGCACAGTGCGGCGCACTTGTTTCATGAAGGTGAATTTGATCATGGCCTGCGGGATTTGTTTGATCTTCATCGTTTGCTGATACATTTTTCCGAGGAGCCTGATTTCTGGCAAACATTGGTTAAGCGCGCCGAGGTGTTGGATCTTGTGCCGCCGCTGTTTTATGCCGCCCGTTATGTCCAGGCCATATTGCAGACGCCTGTTCCGGTGCCTGTGTTGGAATCTCTCAACCGCTTGTTTCCCACAACGCCGATCACCCGGCTCATGGATTTTTGTTATCAACGGGTATTGGTGTCAGATCACCAGAGTTGCCGACGACGGTTCACCGGTTTGGCGGAATATCTGTTGTTTGTCCGATCCCATTATCTGCGCATGCCTTTGCGCTTGTTGCTGCCGCATTTGATTCGCAAG
>DRKQ01000197.1 GCA_011051685.1 Gammaproteobacteria bacterium | reverse complement strand
GGCCGTGGAAACTGCCTTCCATGACCACGATGGTGGGCTGCTCGATGCCTTGGGCGTGGCCGTGCAGGCGGGCGATCTTGATGGCCGCTTCGTTGGCCTCGGCGCCGGAGTTGCTGAAGAACACCCGCTCCATGCCGGCGAGGGCGGTAAGCTGTTCCGCCAGTGCTTCTTGATGGGCGATGTGGTAGAGATTGGAGGTGTGCAGGAGTTGGCCCGCCTGTTCGCGGATGGCCTCTGTTACCGCCGGATGGGCGTGGCCCAGACCGCACACGGCGACGCCGCTCAGGGCGTCGAGGTATTGCTGGCCATCGCTGTCCCACAGCCAGCAACCCTCACCCCTTACGAAGGTGACGGGCAGCGGCGCGTAGGTGTGCATTAGTGCATCGGACATGAATTTCACTTTCCCGCAGGCGATGTAAAGAATCCGCCAAAAACAAAAAGGCAGTCCCCAATAGAGACTGCCGATCAATATTAGAGGGAAATTCTAGCGATTTGCCGGGGGGGAGGCAATAGCCTGTGAGTGCTTCCTGGTATCGCCGACACACCTGAAAAACATTGACCACGGAGCTCACAGAGGAGCACGGAGTCAAACCGACTGACACAAAAAAGGGGCCAATGGCCCCTTTCTCGTGCAGCGATTCACGGGGGGTTCAGCCGGCGAAGTTTTTCGCCACGAAGTCCCAGTTCACCAGGTTCCAGAAATGCTCGACGTACTTGGGACGGGCATTGCGGTAATCGATGTAATAGGCGTGTTCCCACACGTCGCAGGTCAGCAGCGGGGTCTGCCCGGCAGTGAGCGGGGTACCGGCGTTGGAGGTGTTGACGATTTCCAGGCTGCCGTTGCTGTTCTTTACCAGCCAGGTCCAGCCGGAGCCGAAGTTGGTGGCGCAGGAGGTGGCGAACTTCTGCTGGAAATCGGCGAAGGAACCGAAGGTGCTGTTGATGGCATCGGCCAATGCGCCGGTAGGTTCGCCGCCGGCGTTGGGGGCCATGCAGTTCCAGTAGAAGGTGTGGTTCCAGACCTGGGCGGCGTTGTTGAACAGGCCACCCTCGGCCTTCAGGATGGTGTCCTCCAGGCTGGCGTCGGCGTACTCGGTGCCTTCTATGAGCTTGTTCAGGTTGGTGACGTAGGTCTGGTGATGCTTGCCGTAGTGGTATTCCAGGGTCTCCGCAGAGATGTGGGGCTCCAGGGCGTCCTGGGCGTAGGGCAGGGGAGGCAGTTCGTGTGCCATGTCTTTTCTCCTGATATTTGTTGGTGTGAGTGTTCGAATGCGAGGCGCGATATTATTCGCGCCGCTGTGCCAAAAGGCAACGGTTTGCGCATTCTACCCCCCAGCAAAAACCAAGTAAAATAATCAAGCTTAACCCTGGCATGGGTGATGTCCTTGTCGCTCTTTCCTCTTTTTATTTTCCCGTTTACCCTGCCGGTATGAATCCCATCGAACTGAGTCTGTTTGCCAGTCGCATCGAGGCCGTATGTGAGGAAATGGGCGCGGTGTTACAACGCACCGCGTTCTCGCCCAATATCAAGGATCGTCTCGATTATTCCTGTGCGGTGTTCGATGCCTCGGGTGAACTTTGTGCACAGGCGGCGCATATCCCCGTGCACCTGGGCTCCATGGCCTATGCCATGCGCGATATCGTCGCCGATCTGCAATGGGCACCCGGTGACATGGTAATGCTCAACGATCCCTATCTCGGCGGCACCCATCTGCCGGATGTGACCCTGATCGCCCCGCTGCATGTGGACGACTCACTGGTGGGCTTCGTGGCCAATCGCGCCCATCATGCCGATATCGGCGCCGACACCCCTGGTTCCATGCCCATTTCCTGCAAGCTGAGCGAGGAAGGCATGATTATCCCCCCCACCTTTGTGATGCGTGGTGGTGAAATTGACGCGGCGCGGCTGAGCGCCATCACTGACGCTACCAGCAACACAGCCCAGTCTTACGGCGATTTTGCCGCGCAGATCAGTGCTAATGGCACGGGATTGATGCGGCTCAGTGCCCTGGTGGCCGGGATGGGGATCGCCAGTTACCGGCAGGCTCTGGGAGAGTTGAATGACTACGCGGCGCGTCTGGCCGCCAGCGCACTCGATGCCATTCCTGACGGTGAATACCGTTTTACGGATCTGATGGATGACGATGGCATGGGGGACAGTGATATTCTCATTGCGGTGAATATGCGCGTCAGCGGACATCACATTCACCTGGATTTCACCGGCACGGCGGCCCAGGTGGCGGGCAATATCAATTGCCCCCTGTCGGTGGCCGCCGCAGGTGCGTATTACGTGTTTCGCTGCCTGATGCCGGCCCACACGCCGGCCTGTGCGGGCAGTTTTCGATCCATTACCTTGTCGGCCCCCGAAGGTTCTTTGCTCAATGCCCGGCGACCCGCCGCCGTGGCCGCCGGTAACGTGGAGACCAGTACCCGGGTGGTGGATGTGGTGATGGGCGCCCTGGCGCAGGCATTGCCCGGCAAGATGCCCGCCGCCAGTCACGGCAGCATGAACAACCTGGCCATGGGCTCGCGTGAGCCGGGCAGGGAGTGGGACTATTACGAGACTCTGGGTGGTGGCATGGGGGCCGGGCCGGAGCATGACGGGCTCAGCGCAGTGCAAACCCATATGACCAATACCCTCAACACGCCTATTGAGGTGCTGGAAATGAATTATCCTCTGCGTATTTGTCGTTATGCCCTGCGTGAGGGGTCCGGTGGCGATGGTTTGCGCCAGGGCGGTGAGGGTTTGGTACGAGAGTTCGAGTTTCTTGCTCCGACTACGGTGACCCTTCTTACCGAACGTCGCCGCCATGTCCCCTGGGGACTGGAGGGCGGAGGGGATGCATGGCCAGGGGTGAACCTGTGCAATAGTGAAGCACTGCCGGCAAAGACCAGTGTCACGCTGCAGAACAATGAGCGGCTGTGCATCATGACCCCCGGGGGTGGTGGTTGGGGGGAGCCTGTCTGAGCCAGGTTTTGCCGGTTCATTAGGTGGACATCCCCACATGCCCGATGACGCCAGGGAAACCCTGGGATGAGTTTATCCTTGTCCAGGTTCATCACTCAATAATTTGTGAGACGGCGCATTACCCGAAATGAGGCATCTGGGTTTGGCATGCCGGATATCAGTGTGGCGATATCGTGCCCTAACTATGTTTCGGATTGCAGGGGTTCGATCCGATCGCCTCCGGCGCGTTTGGCGGTATACATGGCGATATCAGCACGTTTTACGATGGCGGCGATGTCCTCGTCTGGCTGGTGTTGCGCGATGCCGTAGCTGGCTGTGGGCAATGGCAGGTTGCCGAGGGTTTCATGCCTGAACAGCTTGCGCAGGTTTTCCGCCAACATTCCGGCCTTGTGCAGGTCGGTATTGGGGCAGAGTACCATGAATTCTTCCCCGCCCCAGCGGAATACGGCATCGGTTTTGCGGGCGTTGTCGTTGAGCAGCCGGGCGTATTTCACCAGAATATCATCACCGATATCATGGCCGCGTTCATCGTTGATGGCCTTGAAGCCATCAATGTCCAGGAAAATGATGGAGAAAGGAGTTCCGTAGCGTTCCTGGTTGTGGATCGCGTTGGTCAATAAATCATAAGCCTTGGCGCGATTATAGATTTTGGTGAGGGGGTCGGTAACCGATTTTGACTCCAGCTCGGTGTGCGAGTCCTGCAGTTGTTGAAGGGTGGTTTGAAGTTTGTCGAAGATGGCGCTACGGCTGGTTTCGTAAAAGCGCAGGAACAGCACGATAACGGCGGCGCTGGCGACCAGGTTGGTAAAGGCCAGTTCAGTGATCTTGCTGCCAATGACGCTGTAATAATAGGCAAACACAATGCCACAGAAAGCCAGGGTGAGCAACAGGCCGATATTTTTTCCGTAGATCAGAAAGGCGGCAATAATAAAACAATACACCCAGACAAAAGCCGCGCTCTCCGGCTTTGAAACCAGAAAGAACAGTACGAGTATACTGAACAGCATACCGATGAAAAGCATGGAGGCGCGCCGGATATTCTTGTGTCGGCGTAGATGCCAGAGGATGTAGATGGAGAAAGCCGCAAAGGTGCCATCGATAGCGGCAAGACGATAATTGTTATTGATGAAGAGATTAAAAAAAGTAAAAAAGCCCAGCGCCGCGACGGCGATTATCAGGAAGTAACCAATAAAGACCGCGGAGTGAAAGGCTTGGACATTGTTGTTTTCGGCAATGCCGCCCGTAATAAAGCGGGTGAAACGTCCGAACATGTTGTGATGATGTCTCCGTCGCGCCGGCAGGAATGGATATTCACTTTAAGGCTCGATGGAGTATAGCGGAAATTATCGCCAGAAAACTATCTGGCTGTGAGTCTCCCGTTGTAGATTTGACGCACCAGACTGCATCGGTTCAGTGCTGGTGATCGTGCCCGTCGTCATGTGGATGAACGCTACTGGTGCCGTTGTTTTCATGCCCGCCATTGGCATGCGAATCTTCCTGTTTAGTGTCCGTCGGGCTGGCGGTTGGCGCGCTATGTGTGTGTCCATCGCCTTTGCCGCCATCATCACCATGGCCTGCGCCATCGGCGTGTTGATGGGCGTGGCCTTCACCTTCCGCCTTGGGTAGTGACATCACGCCCAGGCCAAAGCGATACACGGCTTCGCCGCCATGCCATGCAGTGGAGGCCAGCAGGCCGCCGGCGGCCACCATGACGATCACAAAGCCAGTTCCCAACACTTGCTTGCGGCGCACACGAATGATGGACCAGACGGTGAGGATCAGAAACAGGGTGATAGTGGCAATGGCCCAGTTACGGTGCTCGGTCATGGCTTCGTGGGAGGGTGTGTCGTGCGCTACGGTATTGTAGGCGTCCAGGCCACTGAGGCCGGTAAGAACGGTGAATCCGGCACCAAACCACAGTGTCCAGCGTGCCACGGTCAGCCATTGGGTTTTCAGTTCTCCCTGCATGAACAGGGTGACTACAAAAAGGCCTACCGACAGGGAAAACAGGGCGACTGTAAAATGGACAAAAATAGGATGGAAGTTGGGAATGATTTCAATCATTGGTTTTCCTTGTCAGTGCTAAGAATGCAGCCCTCAGAACCAGAATCGCAGTCCTGCAAGCACACGTGTTTCATTGCTTTCCAGCCCGGTGGCGCGTGCCATGTCGGCGGTGTCGCCATAAAGGCTGGCCCATTCTATGCCAACATAAGGCGCAAATTCACGGCGGATTTCATAGCGCAGTCGTATGCCGAAGGCGGTATCCGTGAGTCCGGCACCCGTGCCCAGCTGCAGGTCTTTTTTGCCTGAAAAATTGGCTTCGAGACGCGGTTGCAACACCAGTTTTTGGGTGAACAGGATTTCGTATTCGGCTTCGATGCTCAGGGCGCTGCGACTCTCTTCACCGAGGTAGGCGGTGATGTCCAGTTCGAACCAGTAGGGTGCCAGGCCCTGTACACCCAGTGCCAGCCAGTTCCGCTCGGGGCCTTCATTGTTGGTATCAAAGCGCAGCCCAAACTGGCTGTCCCAAAAGGCGGCGATGGCATGATTCCATAACACTTCGGTACTGGCTTCTTCGAGGGTACCGTTATCCACATCGCCTTCGGACTTTAACACCAGGCGGTCATAGTCGCGGCCGAACCAGGCTTGCAGGTCGTAGGTGGCGCTGGTGTTGTCGCTGGTGCGCACCGACTCAAAACGATCCATGACCAGAGAGCCAAAATTGTGTTCATCTCCCAGTACCAGAATGCGTTTTCCGGGTAGGGCATATTTGCCGGATTCAATGGAATATCCGCCGGAATAGGCATGTGGATCACGTGCGTCCGCAGGGGCCGATCCGCCCTGCATGCTGCTTGTCATGTCGCCGTGATCCATGGTCGCGGCGTTGCTATTGCCTTTTTTCGACGTTTCGTTGTGATCCATGTCAGACATGGTGCTGTGATCCATCCCTTCCATGTTCATCTCTTCCATGGGTGTGTCTTCCGCACTCCAGGCCGGCAGGGTGCCCATGCCGAGTAAGAGTAAAACGGTGCTGATCAAGATGACGGGTTTGCTCATTGTCCTCATTCCGTGGTTTGCAGGTGTTTTTGCAGGGAGCGTATTGTGCTGGTGGTTCATGTGTTGTTTCCTCATGCCACGATCACTTCGCGGAACATGCCTGCATCCATGTGGTAAAGCAGGTGGCAATGCCAGGCCCAGCGGCCGGGGGCGTCGGCGGTAACGCGGAAGCTGATGCGCTGCGCCGGTTGCACGGCAATGGTGTGACGACGGGCAAGGAAATCGCCATTGGGGTCTTCCAGGTCGCTCCACATGCCGTGCAGGTGCATGGGGTGGGTCATCATGGTGTCGTTGTGCAGGATCACCCGCAGGCGTTCGCCCTCCGGGAAATGCACGGGAGTGGACTTGCCGAACTCCAGGCCATCCAGGGACCAGGTGTAGCGTTCCATATTGCCGGTGAGGTGCAGCTCGATCTCGCGTCCTGGTTCGCGTGTGTCTTCCTGCTTGCGGCCCACGGTGACGATATCGGCATAGGTGAGCACGCGGCGGCCGTTGTTGCGCAGGCCGATGCCCGGGTCGTCCAGGTTGGTGCGCGGGGTATCCACACGCATGTCCACACTGGGGCCATATTCGGTGCGGGCATGACGGGCGTGCACCAGGTTGGGCTTGTGGTTCATGTCCATGTTCATGCCGGCCATGTCATGGCCACTATGATCCATGCCCTTCATTCCAGCCATGTCGCTGCCACCCATATCGCCCATCATGTCGGTCATGGTTAACCACTGGGGCTTGTCCATTTGCGGTACCGGGGCCGTGAGGCCTTCGCGTACGGCCAGGGTGCCCCGGGCGTAACCGGTGCGGCCCAGGGCTTGGGCAAATATGGTATAGGCGTCGTCCTTGGGGCTGACCAGCACGTCGTAGGTTTCTCCGGGGCCGCAGCGGAATTCGTCCACCGTCACCGGTTCCACATCCTGGCCGTCCACATGCACCACGGTCATCTTCAGGCCGGGAATGCGCACATCAAAGAAGCTTTGTGTACCACTGCTGATAAATCGTAAACGTACCCGCTCACCGGGTTTGAATAGGCCGGTCCAGTTGCCTCTTGGCGAGGTTCCGTTCATCAGATAGGTATAGGTGTAGGCAGAAATATCCGCCAGATCCACCGGGCTCATTCGCATCTGGTTCCACATCTTGCGCTTACTCAGGGCGGCGCCCAGGCCCAGGGTGGAGACATCGTGGAAAAAGTCCATGGCCGTGGGTTGGTTGAAATTGTAGTAATCACTTTGTTTTTTCAGCTTGGCGAAGACATCCATGGGGTCTTCGTCGGTCCAGTCCGAGAGCTGCACCACCAGATCACGGTCGGCTCGGATATGCTCGCCCTCCCGTGGCTCGATGATAATGGCGCCATACATGCCGGTTTGTTCCTGAAACGCGGTGTGGGAGTGATACCAATAAGTACCCGCCTGATTCACGGTGAAGCGATAGGTGAATGTTTCACCCGCGGGAATACCCTTGAAGGAAACCCCGGGTACGCCGTCCATCTGGTAGGGCAGGATGATGCCGTGCCAGTGAATGGAGGTGGAGGTGCTGAGTTTGTTGTGCACACGGATGGTGATAGTGTCGCCCTCACGCCAGCGCAGGATAGGTGCGGGGATGGAGCCATTGATGGTGGTAGCCATGCGCGGACTGCCGGTGTAATTGACCATGGTCTCGGCAATGGTGAGATCGAATTCCGTGCCACTGAGTACCGGCGCCATGCCCGTGTGTGTAGCGCTGTTTTTTTCCCCGGCCCAGCCGCTCTTGCTTAGCAGAGGCGACATGCCCAGCATTACGCCGCCGGCTGCCAGACCTTGCATGAATCGGCGACGTGAGGGATCGGGGATCGCAGGAGTATTTGGGGAAAAGCGTTTCATTCCATTTACCTATGACTGAATGTGTTTTAATCCGGGTTGTTTGGGGTTAGGGGTGACCGCATGCATGGTTGGCGTCCATGTGGATGTTTGTGGAGTCACATTGGGACGAACTATAGTCAAACCCTTCTGTCGATGACATGACGGCCACATTACATTTTTGTCATCTTCCCGTCATGTGGCTGGAAGCAAAGCAGGAGTAAAGTACACTACCGTGGACACCGTCGGCAATTGCGCCCTGTGGGGCATCATGGGTGATCGATGAAAATACTCGTCGTTGAAGACGAAACCAAGATTGGGGATTACTTGCGCCAGGGGCTCAGCGAGGCGGGTTTTGTCACGGATCTCGCGCGCACCGGCCTGGATGGCCATCACCTTGCCATGACGGAGTCTTATGACCTGATCATTCTCGATGTCATGCTGCCGGACATTGACGGTTGGCGTATTCTGCAATCACTCCATGATGCCGGAAAAAATGTCCCCGTGTTGTTTCTCACCGCGCGTGACAGTGTGGAGGACCGCGTCAAGGGGCTGGAATTGGGCGCGGACGACTATCTGGTGAAGCCCTTCGCCTTTGCCGAACTGTTGGCGCGGGTACGCACCCTGTTGCGCCGTGGCGCCACACCGGTGGCGGAGACCTCGCTCAAGGTAGGTGATTTGAGTCTGGACCTGGTGCGTCGCCAGGCAAGGCGTGGTGGCCGGTGCATTCAGCTTACCGCCAAGGAGTTTTCCCTGCTGGAGTTTCTGATGCGTCACCGGGGTGAAGTCATGCCCCGGTCTCTGATTGCCTCCCAGGTGTGGGACATGAATTTCGACAGTGATACCAATGTTATCGATGTGGCCATTCGTCGGCTGCGGGCCAAGATTGAAGAGGGTTTCGATAGCAAACTGATTCACACCGTGCGAGGCATGGGCTACATGCTCGATGAACCGGCGCAAGAATGAATCCAGCTGTGCGCCACCCTCTTTCGCTGACCCTGCGATTGACCCTGTTGTTCGCCATTGCGGCCATGCTGGCCTTTGCGGTTTTTGGTTGGATCATCGAGCGATCCATCAAGCAACATTTTTTCGATGAGGATGTGGCCGAACTCAAAGCCATTGCCAGCAGTGTGACAAAAACGCTTTCGACTCGGGGCAAGCTGGATGTGTCCACGGTGCTCAGGCAGCGCTTCAATGACATCCTCGTCGGCCATCACAGTGCAGTGCTGTATGTTACCCGCGAGGATGGCAGCACCGTGTTTGCCAGTCCCGGTGAACATGATCTTTCCGCCATGGGGCATAACGGTATGGAACCGGTGGCAGAGGGCCTACTGCATGTCTGGCAGGATGCTGGCCACACCTACCGAGTGCTCACCCGGCGGCTGGAGATGCCTTCTCCGGCCAATGAGCGTTATACCGTTTCCGTGGCGGTGGCCATCGATAGTCATTTGCGTTTTCTCAAGACCTTTCATCGCACACTCTGGCTGATGATCGCCAGTGGGATTGTGCTGCTGGGGATATTGGGTTGGGTGGCCGTGCGTCGTGGTCTCGCCCCCTTGCGCAGCATCGTGGCGCAGATTCATCGCACCAGTGCCAGCGAGTTGAACACCCGCCTGCGACCCGAGGCCATGCCCCGGGAACTCAGTGATCTCGCCGAATCCTTCAACGGCATGCTGGCGCGCATCGAAGAGGCCTTTGAGCGACTGAGTAACTTTTCCGCCGACATTGCCCACGAGCTGCGCACCCCCGTGACCAGTCTGCTCACTCAAAGCCAGGTTGCCCTGTCCCAGTCGCGCGGCATGGAGGAATATCGGGAAATACTTTATTCCAATATCGAGGAATACGAACGCATGGCGCAGATGATCGGCGACATGCTGTTGCTGGCCAAGACAGATAATGGCCAATATGAATTGGATCGGATAACTGTCGATCTCACTTCTGAGGTGGAGGATTTATTCGACTACTACGAAGCCTGGGCCGAAGAACGAGGAGTCTCTTTGTCACTCACCGGCGAGGCCGTGACAGAAGGGGACCGCGCCATGTTACGCCGTGCTTTGAGCAACCTGTTGAGTAACGCCATTCGTCACTGCCCAGCGGGAGAAGCCGTGCGAGTGGTTCTTGAGCAGACATCGCGGGAGGCCGTGATTCGTGTGAAGAATCCCGGTCCTCCCATCCCAGCGGAGCACATTCCCCGTTTATTTGATCGCTTTCACCGTGTAGATGCCTCGAGACATCGCAGCGGCGATGGCGCCGGTCTGGGGCTGGCCATTGTCAAATCCATTGTGGACGTTCATCGGGGCAGGATTGTGGCGAGTTCCACGGATAAATGCACCACATTTGAAGTTAGACTTCCCTCTCGTAGCACGTCAATCACTGAGAGAGAGGTGGGCAGGAACAACATGGCGTGAAGTTGTTCCTGCCCTGAAGTGATTACTTGGGCACGACCGTGGTCAGCCCCAGGGATTGCCAAGCCTGCATGCCACCCCGGTAGTAATAGATTTTTTCCGGCGGGTAGCCCAGCCTTAGCAGATTCTTAATGGCGTGAGGTGACTGGCCACACCACATGCCATTGCAAAACAACAAAATTTCTTTGGCCTGGGAAAAATCCCAAGGACTGTTTGCTGCATTGGCGTCTCCGGCAAAGAAACCTTTGATGCTGTCCAGGAAAGAACCGCCTCCGCCGGTTTTTTTCTTCACGCCGAGTTTAACCAGCGACTTGGCCAATGCCTCGGGGGATTTTTCCGGATTAAAGTCGGTGAAAGGAATATTGATGGAGCCGGGGATGGTGCCTTTTTTATGCCAGCCAGGTGTGCGCGCATCGATGAGAATGCCTTTACCCACTTCCAGTTTTTTGTCGATAAAGTCCAGTAATTCGAGTTCGGCAACGGTGGTCACGCCGGGCGCCACATGCAGAGGCTGGATACAGAATGGCGGGCACTTGCGGGATGTTTTGGTAAAACCGCCGGTCAGCAGGTGATTCTGATCCTGGATGCGTTGTATCTGAATGAAATCATCCCCGTGATGCACCGGTACACTTTCAATATCCTGAGTAATCTTGACTTCCAGTGCGGCAACATTGGTACTGGTGAGCGCCAGGAAAATCAGGCTGCCAAAGGTAATGGATAGTTTTTTCTGGTAAGACATGGCGATGGTTCCTTGCTTAAGATTGTTTAAGACGCTGATATTCTTCTGGGACATATCGGGTGATTGGTTAGCGGTTGAAGTAGATATCCATAATCTTTTTCTGAATGTGTAACAGCCGCCCATCGGATGTGTCGGCGGTATAATAGTTGAAAACTTCGGATTGTTGCTTAGGGCTGAGTTTGCGGTAGAACGTATAAGTGGTCGGTTTATTTTTTTTGAGCGTCTTTTCCATGGCCTCGTGTCCCGCATCGAAAGCCGGATCGTTGCGATCGCCGGAAGTGACATGGGCCGTGGCCTCTGCCTCGGCCGCAAGTTCATCGATGTAGCTGGATTTGGCGCCCGAATCCTTTGGTGCTGTTTCAACCGGTGTATCACTGAGTTCGTTTTCCAGCTGACGCAGGTAATCATCATCTGCCCTGGTTTGTCCGCAGGTCAGGAAAAGACTGAAAACAACACCTGTAAGAACAGGTGTGAAAGGAAATATGGAGCGCAATTGCTCTAAGTATGATCTGTTATTTTTCATGGCCTCCTTATCATCGGTTTCCAGAAGAAGAACTTTAATCAGATAAACCAATGCAAGTATTATTTCGATTCACTGCTGTCCCGTTAACCTGCCTTTTGATTTGGCGAAGCTGTTGAAAAAACGGGAAAACAGCGAGCCTTGCGGCACTGGAGACATGAATAGCGCTGGTCTTTTTTCGTCATCCCGGCGAAGGCCGGGATGACGAATCTGAAGTTAACGGGACAGCAGTGATTTCGATTGATTAATAAGTGCTAATATTTCATGCCGAAGTGACCATTGTGGTGGCGAGGACAGGCCGAATAAAGAAAGGGTATTTATGTGCGGTATTTGCGGTGAACTGCGGCTTGACGGCGCCGCCCCCGAGGCGGCGATCCTGACGCGAATGAACGAACAACTGGTCCGGCGCGGGCCGGACGACGAGGGCGTGCACATCACCGGCCCCCTGGGCCTCGGCCATCGCCGCCTGGCGGTGATCGATCTTTCCGCGCGCTCCCACCAGCCCATGGTGGACGAAGAGCTGGGCCTGTCCTTGGTGTTCAATGGCGCCATCTACAATTACCGGGCGCTGCGCGCCGAGTTGATCGATGCCGGCTACAGCTTTTTTTCCGAGGGTGACACCGAGGTCATCCTCAAGGCCTTCCACCACTGGGGCGAGCGTTGCGTGGAGCGTCTGCAGGGCATGTTCGCCTTCGCCATCTGGAGCGAACGACACCAGCGCCTGTTCCTGGCCCGGGACCGGCTGGGCATCAAGCCCCTTTATTATTCGCAGACCAGTACGTGGTTTCGCTTCGCCTCCAACAGCCAGGCCCTGCTGGCCGCTGGCGGAGTGGATACGGCCATCGACCCCGTGGGCCTGCATCACCAGCTCACCCTGCACGGGGTGATCCCCGCGCCGCACACCATCCTCAAGGGGGTGCGCAAGCTGGCGCCGGGACACACGATGATCGTCGACCAGAACGGCTGCGGTGAACAACAGCAGTACTGGCACCTTTCCGCCACTCGTCCGGCGGAACCGAAACACGAACTGGAATGGACCCAGCTGATCCACGACGCCCTGCGCAAGGCGGTGGAGCGGCGCCTGTCCGTGGCCGACGTGCCCGTGGGGGTGCTGCTCTCCGGCGGGCTGGATTCCAGCCTGCTGGTGGGCCTGCTGGCCGAGGCGGGGGTCAAGGACCTGCGCACCTTCTCCATCGGCTTCGAGGACATCGCCGACGAGGCGGGCAGCGAGTTCCAGTACTCCGATGCCGTGGTGGCGCGCTTCAACACGCGTCACAAAAAAATCCACATCCCCAACAGCGAAGTACTGCCCCACCTGCCCGACGCGGTGCGCAACATGGCCGAGCCCATGGTGGGTCAGGACGCGGTGGCCTTTTACCTGCTGGCCGAGCGTGTTTCCAAAGAGGTGAAGGTAGTACAAAGTGGCCAGGGCGCGGACGAGGTGTTCGGCGGGTATTTCTGGTATCCGCAAATGGCCGCCGACAGCGGCACGGACCTGGAACGTTTTCGCCGCCACTATTTTGACCGCCCGCACAGCGAGTTTTGCGAGTCCGTCACGCCGGCGTACATTGGTGAAGACTTCACCTCGGCGCTGGTGGAAAAATGCCTGGCCAAAGGGGATGCGGATACTTTCCTCGACCGGGTGCTGCGTTTCGACGTCACCACCCTCATCGTCGATGACCCGGTGAAGCGGGTGGACAACATGACCATGGCCTGGGGCCTGGAGGCGCGGGTGCCGTTTCTGGACCACGAGCTGGTGGAGCTGGCCATGCAGGTGCCGCCGGAGCTGAAGCTGAAATCCGGCGGCAAGCACATCCTCAAGACTATCGCCCGGGGTCTGGTCCCGGATGCGGTGATCGACCGGCCCAAGGGCTATTTTCCCATGCCGGCACTGAAATACGTGCGCGGGGATTTCCTGCGATTCATGGCCGATATTCTCAATTCCGAGGCCTGCCGCCAGCGTGGGGTGTTCAACCGGCGCTATATCGACAAGCTGCTGGCCGCGCCGGACCGGTATTTCACCAAGCTGCGGGGCAGCAAACTCTGGCACATGGCCTTGCTTGAACTGTGGTTGCAGTTGAATGTGGATAGCGTCGCGGGAACATCGGCGCCTGACACTAATACCTGACTTTTATGCTCAGGTAATATGGGTTACACTTTAAACCTGATCCAAGCATCCCCACTTCGGGTGATGGTCAATATCCTTTTATTTACGCAGTGAGGTCACGAACAAGATGGACGTATTGGAACGCATTAAACAACAGGTCGAAGGCAACCCCGTGGTGCTCTATATGAAGGGCACACCACAGTTGCCCCAGTGTGGTTTCTCCAGCCGTGCCGCCCAGGCCCTGCAGGCCTGCGAGCAGGAATTCGCCTATGTCAACGTGTTGGCTGATCCGGAGATTTTCGAGAATCTGCCGCGCTACGCCGACTGGCCCACCTTTCCCCAGCTTTACATCAACGGTGAACTGGTGGGTGGTTGTGACATCACCCTGGATTTGTATCAGCAGGGTGAACTGAAAAAGATGGTGGAAGCGGCCGTTGCCGGGGCGGGTGAGAAGGCTGTGGGTTAAAAAGCAATTTACGCGCAGAAATAAAAAGGCAGCCTTTTCATATGGCTGCCTTTTTTGTGTGTTAAAAATGGGTATTCAAGGGATATTCGTAACAGGCGATTTATCCTAAGAACCGAGCTATAAAAACAGCGTCATTCCGGCGCAGGCCGGAATCTAGGCTGCTCACATCTTAATGCTATGCCTCAATTCACTGGATTCCGGCCTGCGCCGGAATGACGAACATAAGGTTGTTGCTGGGGTAGTACCATAGGTTTTCTTTCCTCTTTCCTCTGCCCTTCACCCTTTGCTCTGATCTTCCAACGCCTTCCAGCGATTGACAATGGCACAAAACAGCTCGGCGGTCTTTTCCGTGTCATACACCGCGGAGTGTGCCTCGTTGTTATCCCATTCAATGCCGGCGGCGGCAATGGCACGGGCCAGTACGGTTTGCCCGTAGGCCAGTCCCGCAAGGGTGGCAGTGTCGAAGGTGCTGAACTGGTGGAAGGGATTGCGCTTGATGCCGGTGCGTTCCACCGCGGCCTTGAGGAAGGCCAGGTCGAAGGCGGGATTGTGGCCCACCAGGATGGCCCGGGTGCAGCCACTGCCCTTGAGGATGTGGCGAATGGGCTCGAAGATCTTTTTCAGCGCCGGGCCTTCTTCCTCGGCGATACGCAGCGGGTGGTGCGGATCGATGCCGGTGAAGGCCAGGGCGGATTCCTCCAGGTTGGCGCCGGGGAAGGGTTTGACGTGGGCGCTGACGGTCTCGCCGGGATACACCCGTCCGGCGTCATCCATATGGATGGGCACGGCAGCGATCTCCAGCAGGGCGTCGGTGGCGGCGTTAAAACCGGCGGTTTCCACGTCCACCACCACGGGCAGAAAGCCACGGAAGCGTCGCGCGATGCCGCTGCCCTTGGGGGCGGGGGCGGTCAGTTCCTCCGGGGTCTCCGGGGCGTCGGGGTTTACTGGGCTGTCCACGGAATCACTTCTCCGGCAAAAAAGGGTACGAGGGTTTCGTCACCAAAGGGTAGTTCCGCGGGAATGGTTTGTTCACTGCGTTGCAGGGTGACGTTGTCGGTGTTGCGCGGCAGGCCGTAGAAATCCGCGCCGAAGTGGCTGGCGAAGCCTTCCAGTTTGTCCAGCGCAGCGGCCTGTTCGAAGGCCATGGCGTAAAATTCCAGGGCGGCATGGGCGCTGTAGATGCCGGCGCAGCCACAGGCGGATTCCTTGGCGCCGCGACGGTGGGGGGCGCTGTCGGTGCCGAGGAAGAACTTGGGATTGCCACTGGTGGCGGCCCCCAGCAGTGCCTGGCGATGGGGCTCGCGCTTGAGCACCGGCAGACAGTAATTGTGCGGATGAATGCCACCTACCAGCAGGGCGTTGCGGTTCAGCAGAATGTGTTGCGGGGTGATGGTGGCGGCGATGTTGGCACCGGCCTCTAACACGAAGTTGACGGCATCCCGGGTGGTGATGTGTTCGAAGACGATCTTCAGGTTGGGGAACTGGGCGGCCAGCGGCGCCAGTTGTTGTTCGATGAAGACCTGCTCGCGGTCGAATACATCCACCGCCGGGTCGGTGACCTCGCCGTGCACCAGCAGGGGAATGCCGTGGGCCTCCATGGCCGCCAGTGCTGGATAGGTTTTCTGGATCTGGGTGACGCCGCTGGCGGAATTTGTGGTGGCGCCGGCGGGGTAGAGTTTTACCGCAAATACCACACCGCTGTTTTTGGCGCGGGTGATCTCCCCCGGGTTGGTGGTGTCGGTGAGATACAGGGTCATCAGCGGCTGGAAGTCACTGTCTTGCGGCAGGGCCTGCAGGATACGCTCATGATACGCTTCCGCCTGCGCGGTGCTAGTCACCGGTGGAGTGAGGTTGGGCATGATGATGGCGCGGGCGAACTGCTTCGCCGTGTGGCCGATCACCGCGGCCATGGCGGCGCCGTCGCGCACATGCAAGTGCCAGTCGTCGGGGCGAGTGAGGCTGATCTGGGTGATGGTCTGTCGCAAGTGGTGGTTCCGCGCTGGTAAACAAGAGAGGGGCTATTATGCCATGTTTGTCGCTGGCGCAGTGCGCCATGGCGCGCGACAATGGGTCATTATTTTGTTGCCGGAGCTGCTGTGCGTATTCCCCGAATCTATCAGGCTATCCCCCTGGCCAGCGGCCAGACCCTCGAGCTGGATGCCCAGGCCACGGTGTATCTGGCCAAGGTGCTGCGCCTGCGCGTGGGCGATGAACTGCGAGTGTTCAATGGCGGTGGGGGTGAATTTGCGGCGCAGGTGAGTGAGCTGGGCCGGCGCGCTGCTCGCATCACCCTGGGTGAGGCTGTGCCCGGTTTGCCGGAGTCGCCATTGGAGCTGAGATTATTGCAGGGGGTGTCCCGCGGTGAGCGCATGGATTACACGGTGCAGAAGGCGGTGGAACTGGGGGTGAATCGCATCGTGCCGGTGCTCGCCGAGCGCACCACGGTGAATCTGAAGGGTGAGCGCCGGGACAGGCGCCGTGCCCACTGGCAGGGCGTCGTGCACAGCGCCTGCGAACAGAGCGGGCGCAACCGGGTGCCGGCGGTGGCCCCGGTGACACCTTTTGCCGAGGCCATCGCCGGGGCCGAAGGGCTGAAGTTGGTGTTGCATCATCGTGCCCCCAGTGATCTTGCCAGCCTTAGTGCGCCGGCAGGGCCGGTGACTCTGCTTATCGGTCCCGAGGGTGGCCTGTCGGCCGGGGAAATCGATGCTGCCGAGGCGGCGGGCTTCGTGCCCCTGCGTCTCGGCCCGCGGGTGCTGCGTACCGAGACCGCAGCGCTTGCCGCCCTGGCAGTGCTGCAATGGCAATGGGGAGATTTTAACTCCGGGATGGGTGAATCATGAGCGCCCTGAGGCTGCTGCGTCGCCTGTCTTTTTTATCCACCCGTCGACGTCTGGAATGGTATCCCCCTTTTTTTCTGATGCGGGTGAAAGTGCTGGAACTGGCGGATGACTGGCAGGTCGTACGTCTGCGACTGCCGCTCACCGCTTTTTCCCGCAACCTGGGTGACAGCATGTTCGGCGGTTATCAGGCGGCCCTGGCCGATCCCATCGCCGCTCTGGCCTGTGCCCGGCGGTTTCCCGGTCACGAGGTGTGGACCCGGGCCATGAACATCGATTTCGTGGCAGAGGGTAACAGCGATCTCGAATTGCGTTTTGATTTTGATCCACAGGTCGATGGGCAGATCCGCGCAGACCTTGCCGCCCGCGGGCGTAGTACGCCGAGTTTTGAATACGGCTTTTATCGCCAGGACGGGGTGTTGTGCAGTCGCATTCTCAACACCGTGGCGATTCGCCCGAAGGGCTATGCGGCCTCTATCACACAAGGGCACAAGAACCGCGAAGATCAGTAATATCCACCTGCAGTTTCATTTGGGCAGGCGCTATAATGGGCATGAGAGGCATGGAAAAAATAACGCAGTTCGATGCTCCGGATTTGTTTACGGCCGGGAGTCTACAAATCGCTGTTATTCTTGAGGATTTTCTGACAGAATGCGCGCCACTGAACGGGCGTGTAGTTGTGAATATGCCGTTCCCGCCGATGCCGTCTTCAGGAAATCATAAAACGCGTTAGAAAACGGCATTGATGAAAGGGATGAGTTAGTTAAGGGACTATTGGGTACCGCGGCTCTTTGCACGACCAGGCACGATGTATGGCGCAAGGGCTTTGCCGGACAATACCCATGACACACAGGATGAAACACATGCGAGAACAAGACACCTTTGCAAGTCGATTGACGCAGTTGATTCGTGAACACAACACCTCGCACGCGGAGATTGGCCGTGTGGTGGGCGTTTCCGGCCAGGCCGTGGGCAAGTGGGCCAAGGGCGGTAATATCGAATACGAGAATCTCAAGGCGGTGGCGGCCCATTTCGACGTGAACTGGATTTGGCTGCGCTATGGCGATGAGGCCATGATTTCCTTCAGTGAACGGCGTACCGGCAGCAAGGCGCGCCGCGCGGTGATCAAAGACATCGTCGATAATGAACAGCGCCTGCGTTTAGCATTGGACGTAGCCACCATCGGCACCTGGGATCTGGATATCATCGGCGACCAGATCGTGCTCTCCGATGTGGCGGAAAGGCTGCTTGGCGTAGAAAAGGGAGGCTTTCATGGCAACAAGGACGAGCTCATGGCCTATGTGGCTGAGGCCGACCGTGAGCACGTCAGCGAGACCATTGGCCAGGTGATGGAGGGACGGGAGACCCAGTTCGACATTACCCACGGCCTGACCCAGGGCACGTCCCGGGTACGCCAGCGCGGCAAGCTGGTGGAGGATGATGCCGGCCGACCGGTGCGCATTATCTGTGTGATCACTGCGAAAGAGGACTAAACCGTCCACCAGGCGCTACTTCTTCGGCGCCTGTCTGATTCTAAACCTATTGTTTTACAAAGGAATTCGGCTGCCTCCCGCGGCCGACTTCAACTCCCCCTCGCTTGACCTGCGCCGGCAAAACAACGATCATACGCGGCTCTTTTTTTGCCGCGGCCTTTGCCACTGACCCCGCGCGCAAAATGTACGGATCCGAATTTCTCGAGAGGTTGGAGCATGTCCCAGCAATTACAGATATCCGATGTCGATGCCCAGGAAACCCAGGAATGGGTGGAGGCGCTGGCCGCGGTGATCGAACACGAAGGCGTGGAGCGCGCCCATTTCCTGTTGGAGCAGCTCATCGACAAGGCAAGGCGATCCGGCGCCAATCTGCC
>DRKQ01000196.1 GCA_011051685.1 Gammaproteobacteria bacterium | reverse complement strand
CCGATCTGGTGATGATCGGCATTCTGCCCACGGTAAGGAATACCGACTTAGTGATGCAAAACCTCTCGGCCATGAACCGCTACGTAGCGCTCAATGCCGAGGTGTTACGCCTGCGTGGCGGTCGGCCGTTGCAACTGGATATCCACGGCAAGGATATCCTGCGTGCTGAACACGATGACGTGATGCTGGAGTCCGCCACTACCTCCTTCCAGATTCACCTACAGGTGCCTCCGGTACTGGCGGTGCGGGCCTACAATGCCTCCATCATCGCCTCGGCGCCGCTGGTGGCGGCCAGCGCCAACTCCCCCTATTTGTTCAGCAAGAACCTGTGGGCGGAGACACGCATCCCGCTGTTCGAGCAGTCCGTGGAGGTGGGTGGCTACGAGGACGATGCCCACGGCCCCATGCGCAGGGTAAGCTTTGGCTCCGGCTACGCCCGTCAATCCATCGTGGAATGTTTCCAGGAAAACCTGGAACACTTTCCTGTGTTACTGCCCATCCGGTTTGACAGCCCGCCAGAAAAGTTTGAACACCTGCGCCTGCACAACGGCACCCTGTGGCGCTGGAACCGACCGCTCATCGGCTTCAACGATCAGGGTGTACCCCATCTGCGCATCGAACAACGAGTGGCGCCCGCCGGCCCCACCATCGTCGACGCCATCGCTAACGCCGCCTTTTATTTCGGCCTGACCCAGGCCCTGTGTGAAGCCAACACCGCCCCCGAGGCCGAGATGCCCTTCGCCACCGCGCGTGACAACTTTTATGCCTGCGCCCGGCTCGGCCTGGATGCGCACATCACCTGGCTGGATGGCAAGAAACATCCGGCCCAGGCCCTGTTGCTGAAAACCCTACTGCCCCTGGCCCACAGCGGGCTGATTTCTCTGGGCGTCAGCGATCAGGATCGCAGCCGCTATCTCGGTACCTTCGAGGCGCGAGTGCAAACAGGCCAGAATGGCGCAAGCTGGCAACGGCGTTATGTGGCACATCACGACGCCGATATGCAAACATTGTTAGCCGCCTATCTACGGCACCAGCACAGCGGGTTGCCGGTACATGAATGGCCAATTGACTGAAAAAATACCAACAAACACGTACTGAATACCAACATGCTTACGTTTCTCGATCACATCCCCGACGGCCTGCTCAGCTGCTCTGCCTCGGGCCTGCAGGCCATCCTCCCCGGGCCGACATTGATTCAGCTCCCCGGTCGCCGGCCGCGGCCCCTGTTTGTCTCCGTGTTATTACACGGGAACGAGACCACCGGCCTGGCGGCCATCCAGTCCCTGTTAGACAAATACCGCGACAAACAACTGCCGCGGGAGTTATGTATTTTTATTGGTAATGTGACTGCCGCGGCGCAGGGTAAACGCCACCTCGACGGCCAACCGGATTACAACCGGGTCTGGCCCTGTACGGGCTTTGCTGATGAATGTGCTGGCAACACCGAGGAACATCGGATGATGCGCCAGATCGTGGATCACATGCACCAGCGTGATGTGTTCGCCAGCATCGATGTGCACAACAACACCGGCCTCAACCCCCACTACGGCTGCATCAACAAACTGGACAACCGCTTCTTCCACCTCGCCACGCAGTTCTCACGCACCGTGGTGTATTTCATTCGTCCCACTGGGGTGCAGTCCATGGCCTTTGCCGACATCTGCCCGGCGGTGACGGTGGAATGCGGCAAGCCGGACCAACCCCATGGCGCGGCCCACGCCGCGGACTTCATCAACAGTTGTTTGAGCCTGGCGGAAATCCCTGCACACGATATTGCCAGTCACGACATGGATCTGTTCCACACGGTAGCCACGGTGAGTGTGCCCGAGCACATCCGTATTTTTTTTGATGGTGATGATGACAGGCGAGTACCGAGCAGGGATGAAATCCATTTTCGCCCAGACCTGGATCATCTCAATTTTCACGAACTGGATGCGGACATCACCCTGGGTTATGTGCATCCACAACTGAACACTCTGCCCTTGCAGGTCATCGATGAACAGGGCAATGCGGTTGCTGCGCGATACTTCCGGGTTCACGATGGAAAATTACACACCACTCGCGAGGTGATGCCGTCCATGTTTACCCTCGACGAGACGGTGATTCGCCAGGACTGCCTGGGTTATCTCATGGAACGCATGCCGGTGAAAGAGGATGAATAACATGAAAAACCGTGGGATTGTTTTTCTGTGGGGCTGGGCGTAGGCTTTTCGCCCGGTTCACACCATTATGAGGAGAAGGAAATGATTGAATACGTTTGCGAGGTATGTGGCATGGGTGTCACCGGTTTGAAATGTGCCAAGTGTGGTGCCGATCTGGTGCACGAACACATCACCACCGATGAAGGCGAAACAGTGGCCGTTTCAAAATGCCCCAAAGGCTGTGGCATGATCAAGTCACCTATGTGCTGTGGACAGGATATGACCGCCAAGTAGACTCCGGCTTTGTGACTCGGTCATACAGTGTCTGTCGTTACAATGTTACTCGTTTGCAACTATTTCGAAACTACTTGGCAACTACTCAGGGCCTGTTAACACTAATGGTACCAACACGGTGGTGCCATTAGTGTTAACAGGCCCTAGCAACTACAGTGCCACGTAGCGCAGGCGATACCAGACAATGCCCACCCACTCATGAAAGACATGGGCATTGATGTACAGGGCTTTTGCGCTGGGTAAGAAATCGCGTAGAGACACGTCCCTCATCTCACCACCCTCAAACACGGTAGGTGCAGGAATCACATGCAGGCCAAATTCCTCGAAGGCCTGCCTGCTGCGTTTCATGTGTAATGCGTGGGTGACAAGATAAATGGTGTCAATACCTGCTTTTTTCAGTATCTCAGCCGAATAGCGGGCATTTTCAAAAGTATTGCGACTCTGCACTTCCAGCCAGCGGACTGGCAGGGCGTATTCACCTTCGATCACCTGTTTCATCAGTAACGCTTCCGGCTGAGAATCCTGCTTCGCCAGTCCGCCGGAGACCAGCACCGGCAACAGCGTTCGTCGTGCCAGCCAAACACCATAGCGCGCCCTTTCCAGGGCAAAAGCATTGAGAGTATCGCCGGAGTATTCCGGCGTCCTAGTGCGACGCCCCGCTCCCAGGATGACTATGGCCTGCGGCTGTTTCCCCGTCATGGAAAGAACCGTTTCTGTCAAGGCCGTATCCGGCTCCAGCCAGGACGCCATGGCATTGGCCACCAGGGGCAGGCTGGTGAGGTATAATAGCAGCAACCCGGCTCCTGCCAGATAAAGTCCCATCCGCCGGCGTTGTCGATAGATCAACAGCAGCCCGATAAGGATAAGAAAGATAAAGCCGCCCGGCGGGCCGATGAGTTGTTCCAGAAAACCACCAATACCCAGGCCCACGATCAGGCCTCGTTACTGGAAACGGCATTGGCCAGCCTGGCAAACTCGGCCAGGCTCAGGGTTTCCGCGCGACACGTGGGATCGATGCCCAGCATTTGCATTTGTTCTGCGTTCAACAGGGGCTTGAGGGTATTGCGCAGGGTCTTGCGGCGCTGGGAAAAGGCCTGGGTCACCACTTGTTCCAGAAACGCGACATCATCCACGGCCACTGGCGGCTCGACATAAGGCGTCAGCCGCACCACGGCGGAATTTACCTTGGGGGCTGGAGAGAAGGCCTGCGGCGGGACATCCAATAACGCTTCCACGGCGCAGTGGTATTGCATCATCACCCCTAAGCGACCGTAATGCTTACTGCCGGGGGTAGCGGCCAGTCTGTCCACCACTTCCTTTTGCAGCATGAAGTGCATGTCCTTGATGTGCTCGTGTATGGATAGCAGATGAAACATCAGCGGCGTGGAGATGTTGTAGGGCAGATTGCCAACGATGCGCAGCGCTCTGCCGTCACCGGCCAGGGCAGCAAAATCGAACTTCAGGGCATCGGCTTGGTGAATGCGCAGCTCGCCGCGGCCCCGGCAATGGCGTTCCAGCTTGGGAATAATGTCGCGATCCAGTTCCACCACGTCCATGGCCCCAACACAGGGCAGCAGGGCCTCCGTGAGCACGCCAAGGCCGGGGCCAATCTCTACCAGGTGATCGTCCTGTTGCGGACTGATAGCGGCGACGATGTCCGCCACCACTTGCGGGTCGGTGAGGAAATTCTGCCCGAAGCGCTTGCGTGCACGATGGCCGCTGTGGCTTGTTGGCTGTGTCGGGGAACGGCTCATGCGACACTTCGCGCCTGTCGGGCCTTGGCATGGCGCACCATGTCATCTGCGATCTTCAGCGCATAATTGAAACTGTCTGCTCTTGCCACACCGCTTCCGGCAAGTTCCAGCGCCGTACCGTGATCCACCGAACTGCGAATCATCGGCAGACCGAGGGTGATGTTCACCGCCTCGCCGAAACCCATGTGCTTGAGCACCGGCAGTCCCTGATCGTGGTACATGGCCAGCACGGCATCGGCCTGTTGCAGATTATCCGGGGTAAACAGGGTATCTGCTGAGAGCGGGCCATGCAGGTTTGCCCCCTGCTCTCGGAACCTCTCCAGTACGGGAGTAATAACCTCGATTTCTTCTCGTCCCAGATGACCTTGTTCCCCGGCATGGGGATTGAGTCCACAGACCAGAATACGTGGCTCAGAAATACCTAACTTGAAATGCAGATCATGCAGGAGAATGTCGATGACTTGCGAAATGCGTTGCTGGGTAATGGCCGCAGGCACCTCTTTCAGGGGCAGGTGGGTGGTGGCCAGCGCCACACGCAGGCCTTCCGTAGCCAGCATCATTACCGGGTAGGCATGGGTCTTCTCCGCCAGATATTCGGTATGACCGGTAAAGGGAATCCCCGCCTGGTTAATGATCCCTTTGTGCAGTGGGCCTGTGACCAGCGCATCAAATATACCTCGCTTACAGCCGTCGATGGCCAGGTCCAGGGTATTCAGGACATAACGGGAATTGTTGACATTCAGGCGACCGGCTTCAACGGTTTCGTTCACGGCAACATGGGCGACGCATAACTGCCCCCTCTGTTGACGATTTCGCGAAGCTGGTACCTGTTCCTCGAAAGGAACGATCTCCAGGGGCTGGCCCAATTGCCGGGCGCGCGCCGCCAGCATCTCGGCATCGGCAATCACCACTAGCTCGAAAGGAACGTCCTGTTGCGCCAGCTGCACGCAAAGATCCGGGCCGATGCCAGCAGGCTCTCCCGCAGTCACCGACAGGCGATGTACGGGCTCATCCATGGTAGACAATCACAGGCGGATTTCCACAAAAGCCTCATCACGGATGCGGCGTATCCAGGCCTGCATGGCGGGGTCCAGCTTGCGGGCGCGAAGCGCATCGCGGGCGTTCTTGCGCTGTACCTTTTCGGTGATGTCCTGATCACGACGCTCCAGTACCTGGATCAGGTGCCAACCGAAACCACTGCGCACCGGTTCGCTCACTTCGCCCACGGCCAGGGCGTTCATACCCTTTTCAAACGCCGGCACCATTTCCCCGGGACTCACCCAACCCAGATCACCACCTTGTGCGCCGGAACCGGGATCATCGGAATAGGCCTTGGCCAGGGCGGCGAAATCCTCGCCATTGAGGATGCGCTGACGGATCTTCTCAAGCCGGGCGCGGGCCACACTATCATCCGCGGCGTCAAAAGGCTTGATGAGAATATGACGGGCGTGTGACTGGGTAATGATATGTTGCGGCTGGTTATCACGTACTCCCAGTAGCTTGATAATGTGGAATCCGCTGGGACTGCGTAATGCGTCACTGACGTCATTCTCTTCCTGTTGAACCACCCAGTCGGCAAACAGGCTGGGCAGGGCGTTGGCATTGCGCCAGCCGAGGTCTCCACCTTCCAGGGCCTGCTGGCCATCGGAGGACGCCACAGCGGTTTTTGCAAAGTCCGCCCCGGCCCGCAATTCACGCACAAGTTTTTGCGCCTTGGCGCGCGCGGCCTGGATCTGTTGTGCACTGGCGGCCTCGGGCACGGCAATGAGGATGTGACCAAGGTGGTATTCCTTGTTCTCCCCGCCTCGTAGTTTCTGGTTGGCGATGAAGTTGTCTATTTCCTGTTGGGTCACCACAATGCGATTGGCCACCAGGCGTTTTTGCAAACGGCTGACCGTAATTTCATCACGCATTCTCTCTCGAAAGGTGTTGTAGTCGATACCTTCATTTTTCAACGCATTGCGGAACTGCGGCAGGCTCAGGCGATTTTGCGCGGCGATATTCTCCAGGGTGCGGTTGAGTGTGTCGTCATCCACACGAATACTGCCGCGTTTGGCCATTTGCAGCTCGATGCGGCGCAGAATCATGCGATCCAGCAGTTGCTTTTGCAGTATGCTGTCAGCGGGCAGGCGGGTGTTTTGCGCCTGCAATTGTTTCTTGATATCCGCCATTTCCTGTTCCAGCTCCAGGGCGGTGATCACCTCGTTGTTGACCACCGCGACGATGCGATCCAGGGGGTTTTCCACCGCCAGCTTTGCTTGGGCCTGTATCAACACACTCAAGCCTAGCAGTACACCCCATACAACTTTTTTTACCACGTTCATTTCCACCCACTTGTTAGTCATTCATGCTTCGAATTCAGTATCTTACGGCCGCCCAATTCCTCAGGGCGCAAGGATATCACGCGTCAGCAGACTCTCCACCTTGCGCCCGACACTGGTCAGACCCTTCAGTTCAAGCTGCAGCCAGAGGGAGTCGCTCAATTCATCCACCGACGGATCGGTACGATACTGGCGTTGCACCATGCGCACCGACCAGCAGCAGCTCTCATATTCCAGTCCCTTGAGGGTTTCCAACGTGGCCTGGTCTTTGATGGATCGCAGCCAGCGTCCCACCACGCGCCAGCGCGGGGTGAGCGGCCAGATGCCCGCCACGTCCACCTGTTT
This sequence comes from Gammaproteobacteria bacterium, assembly GCA_011051685.1. GTDB lineage: Bacteria > Pseudomonadota > Gammaproteobacteria > SZUA-152 > SZUA-152 > SZUA-152. The sequence goes on along the minus strand of DRKQ01000196.1, from coordinate 3,322 downwards.
CACGGTATCGCGCTGAAAACGATAGGCTAGGCGTAACACCCGCCGGCGATCCTTCTCGTAACGCCAGTCCAGGGTGCCACGGGTCAAGTCGCTGTCACTGGCGTCCCACTGCATGGTGGCACGGGCGCTCAATGCTGGCGTCCAGCGAGAATTGATTTCCGCCACCCAGTCCGATCTCCTGGTGGTGTCCACCGGCGCCCCGGGGAGAGTCACTTCGCGGTCCTGAAAGTAAAGAATACGACCCAGGCTGGCGCTCATCAGTTCCCGGCCACGTGCGTCGTAAAAACGTGTGCTCAGTGCGGTGCTCAATTGGTTGGCATCACCAACGCGGTCCACGCCGTTGAATCGGTTTTCACGGAACAGCTGACTGAAGCCGAACAAGGGCAGGCTGCTGTCGAAGACCCGCGACACACCATTCTCATCCACGATGAGGTTCTGCTGATCCCTTTTTGGCACATACAAATAATAGAGACGAGGTTCGAGGGTCTGCCTCACGGCGTGGCCCGCTGTCAGCTCTCGCTCGAAAACCAGGCCGCTATCCAGGCTGAACAAGGGCAGGCTGCGGCTGGGTTGGGCGTCTGCTGTGGGGCTCGTATTTTTTAGATCATATTGGGTATAACGCAGGCTCAGCTTGGGTACCAGAAAACCCGCCGCGCCACGCAATGGCCAGGAAAGCGTGGACAGCACATCCACCCGGCTGCCCACCACGCCTTCGGCACGCTCGAACTGAACCGCCTCCCCGGTGAAACCCAACTCCAGACCGGCGTCACTGATCCAGGGCTGGGTACTCATGCGCACCTGTGGCAAACGCTGATAGGGCCGGGAGGTGACAGGCAGGCTCTTGTCCAAAGTTTGAAAACCCTGCAGCAACAGGCTGGCGCTCCAGGTGTTAGCCAGGTAATCCAGTTCTCCCCGGCGCTCCAGATGGGTGATGCTGGAGGTGGCCAGGCTGTTGCCAAAATCTGTCAGATACTGACTGTCCGAGGCGAAACGGTAATCCACCCGGGTGCGCCAGCCGGCGGCAGGTTCTCCGCTGTGCTGAAATTGCAGAGCGCTTCGATCATCACCAAACACCCGGTCGTTCTTGAGCTGGGCCAGATTGAGTTGCCCCTGATTGCGCTCATTGAGGTAACGAAACTCCCCCTCCAACAATACACCCCGCTTGGTCATGATACGCGGGGTGAGAGTGGCATCACGATTCGGCGCGATGTTCCAGTACCATGGCAGGCGCAGCTCGGTACCGGACACCGTACTCTCACCTACGGAGGGCACCAGAAAGCCGGTCTTGCGTCCCTGCAGAGGAAAACTCAGGTAAGGGAAATAAAAGATGGGCACGTGCATGAATTCGATGCGTGCATGGCGAGCAATACCCTCGTTGGCAGCAGTATCCAGGCGCAGGCTTCTGGCCTTGAGCAACCAGGCATCGTCACCTTCATCACAGGTGGTAAAACGGACACCCTGCAATTGGCTGACATCCTCTCCCAACAGTTCAACGACCTCAGCTTCGCCTCGGATATGCCTGTTGGTAAGCCAAAAGCGTGCGGCGTCGAACTCGCCGGTGTCGCTGCCCAGTTGCAGGCGGGCAGTGTCCGAGATGAGTAGGCGTTCACCTATCCGGTAGCGCACCCCGCCCTCGGCCCGTGCCTGATCGGTCTGTTCGTTATAGTAAAGACGCTGTGCCTCCAGGCGTTGCTCACCGCGCTCACCCACAACCCCGCCCTGCAGACGGTATTCATCGCCCTGTTTGCTGATCACGTCGGCGCTGAAGCGCATGGCGCCGCTTTCTTCAGCACCCTTGCTCTGGGGAAGACCTCTGGCCGCCGGGGACGGTGCGCACAGGGCCCATTGGTCCTCTGCGGCCTGGCCCGGCACGCCCCACAGGCTGGCGACAAGACTCAGCCCTGGCAGGCAGATACGCAGACCAGTGCCCATACACTTGCCTGCTGTCTCATCCGGGGACATGGCCACGCGCCTATTTGCCGATACAGAAACTGGCAAAGATCCGCCCCAGCAGCTCATCGGCGCTCACATCACCGGTGATCTCCCCCAGGGCCCGCTGGGCCTGGCGCAGGTCTTCCGCCAGCAGTTCACCGGCCGCATGTTCCTGCAGCTGGCGCTGGCCGTTTTCCAGATGTTGGCGGGCGCTCTCCAGGGCCTCAAGATGCCTGCGGCGGGCCATGAACTGGCCCTCGCCGCTGGCCTCATAACCCACGCATTCCTTGAGGTGTTGGCGCAGCTCGGCCAGCCCGGCACCGGTGTGGGCTGAGACCTGTAATTCCAGCGTATTCGCCAGGCCCAGAGGCATGGCTGCGGTCTCCAGCAGATCGATCTTGTTCTGCACCAGAGTGATGGGCGGGCCGGTCTCGATGAGTTGTGCCAATAGTTGTTGCTCCTGCGCGACGAAGGGCTCGGTGGCATCATGCAACAAAAGGATGCGGTCGGCACCCTCGATCTCCGCCCAGGCGCGACGGATACCCTCCTGTTCCACAGCGTCTTCACTGTGGCGCAGGCCGGCGGTGTCGATGATGTGCAGGGGCAGGCCATCGATCTGGATGTGCTCGCGCAGGATGTCGCGGGTGGTGCCTGGAATGTCGGTGACGATGGCGGTCTCCCGTCCAGCCAGGGCGTTGAGCAGGGTGGACTTGCCCGCATTGGGTCGCCCGGCGATCACCACGGTCATGCCCTCGCGCAGCAGGTTGCCCTGGCGCGCGGCGGCCTGGGTCTCTGCGAGGTCTTTCAGCACCTTGTTGAGCTTTGTCTGCACCTGGCCATCGCCGAGAAAATCGATCTCTTCCTCGGGAAAATCGATGGCCGATTCCACGTAGATGCGCAGCTCGGTGAGGGCCTCCACCAGCTCATGGATGCGCCGGGAAAAGGCCCCCTGCAAGGAGCGCATTGCCAGCCGCGCCGCCTCGGCCGAGGCGCTGTCGATGAGGTCCGCCACCGCCTCGGCCTGGGCCAGGTCCAGCTTGTCATTGAGAAAGGCGCGCTGGGAAAACTCGCCGGGCCGGGCCGGGCGGGCGCCCAGGGTAAAACAGCGCTGCAGAATCAAGTCCATCACCACCGGACCGCCATGGCCCTGCAGCTCCAGCACGTCTTCACCGGTAAAGGAATGGGGAGCGGGGAAATACAGGGCGAGCCCCGTATCCAGTATTTCGCCCTCGGCATCGCGAAAGGGCAGGTATTCGGCGCGGCGCGGCGCGGGAAGACCGCCCAGCATATGACGGGCAATGTCTCCAGCCAGGGGTCCCGAAACACGAATGATACCCACTCCACCGCGGCCCGGTGGGGTGGCCAGGGCGGCGATGGTCTCTTGCAGAAT
>DRKQ01000195.1 GCA_011051685.1 Gammaproteobacteria bacterium | reverse complement strand
TGGACAACACCCGGGAGAGGTTGCCGCCCACCTGCCGCATACGCGCGATCATGCGCGACACAAAACTCGTTCCCGCCTTATCCACTCGCTCAACCATTGGCCTTGCCAAATATCAATTTGCGAAAACGGAAAAATTCCGAGACCCGCATGCCCACCCATTTGCCCAGCCACAGATTCAGGGCAATGATCACGAACAGCAACTCGGGAAAGGCGAGGATCAGGCTTTGCATGAACAGTGAATCCATCACCGCATAGGCCATGGAGATCACGATCAGGGTATTGAAGGTAATCAGCAGCGCCTTGCGCCAGCCCTGTTCCACTTCCAGTATGGCAAAGCGTTCCGCGGTGATTGCAAGAATGGCGATGGGGAACAGGGTAATGTGCGCCAGCTCGAACAGGCCATATTGCACGCCGAACACGGTCATCAGCAGCATCACCACCACGATGGTGGTGAGCATGATGGCCATCTTCGGTGAGTGCAGCAGGTGCACCCAGTCCAGCAGACGGCGTATCACCGCCGACACCACGATGATCAGCGTGAAACCCAGCAGGCCCCACAACAACCCGGTCTCCCGCGCCGCGGCGGCGATCAGCGCCGGCAGGAAGGTGCCGAAGGTCTCGATGCCGATCACGTTGCGGAAGATCACCACCACCAGGGCGCCCAGCGGAATCATCAACAGGATCTTCAGCAGGTTCTGGGAGATGCCCACCCGCTCGAACGTCGAATAGATGTTGGTGATATTGAAACCCGACTGGCTCAACTTGTCCTGCACCTCGAGGCGCGGCAGCATGCGCTTGTTGATCTTGAAGAAGTACTGAAAATTGATGTTGGTGGTGTGCTTGAACAGGCCGAGGTCACCGTAGTACAGGGTGACGAAATTGGCCGGGATCTCGGCAAAGTGATCGTTGATGGTATCGAAGGGCACCCAGTGGCCATTGACATAGGCCTCCACCCACTGGTGACTGGTGCGCTTGCTGCCGGGCTGCATGATCAGCCCACCCACCAGCCGGGTGGGAATATTCAGTCGCCGCGCCATGGCCAAAAACAAACGGCTCTTGCCATTGCAGCTGGCTTCTCTCAATTTGAGCGCGGTGATGGCGTCGGTGAAGCCGGAGAAATTGCGATTGGCGAACTCATCCTGCAGGTAGCGATGAATGCGCGTGAGGATGGTCATCAGGTCGGCATTGCGGTCCAGTGACAACCGATCCAGGGCCTGCTGGATCAGCGGGTCATTGACCTGCACACCCTCCTCCGGCAACAGGTATTGTTTCAGCGACGCCGGGTAGCTGTCAGGGATACGCAGGCCCTCGGGGATCACATACTTGATGTGCTTGCCGAGCACCGTGTAGCTGTAGCGCACATTGTGCCGGCCTTCCACACCTTCCGCGCGCCACTGGGCGATGCGGTTCAGCGCATCGGTCTGCACGGCCAGGGCAAAGATGCCGGAGGCATTCTGCTCGTCCATGATGCGCTGGCGCATGTCGGAGATGGGCAGGTAGGTGCCCATCTCGATGTCACCACCATGGCCATCCACCTGCATGTTCACGTCCACCTTGTAGGCCACCGCCGGGATCAGGCCTGCCACCGGGTAGTCGAGCACCTGGAGCTTGTAGAACACCAGCGAGGCGGGCACCAGGATGGATACCAGGATCAGCACGGCGTAGATGGCCTTTGGCGAAAATATCTTGTTCATTTTCCAAGAAGCATTTTTGGCGACGCATCGCCAGCGACACGGGGCATTCGTCGGTTCACGGCGTCGTGAAGCCCGGCAGGCCCGTAACGGTCACCGTGCAAGGGTGCGTTGCGCTCGGTGCGACCTGCAGGTCGGCAAGATGCGCATCGGCTTCGTTAAGGAACGCGGTATTGCCGTTAGCTGTCGCCAGGGTTTTCACATAGCTGTATGCCGTCTGCTCGTCGGCGCAATAACCGGTTTCGTGATAGACGCTGGCCACCTTGCGCGCGGCATTGTCTTCGCGGCTGCTGATACCCTTGTAATTCACCAGCACCGTGTTGTAGTTGCTCAACGCCGCCGTGTAATCCACCAGCGGGTCGGCAGAGGTGCCATCCAGCACCTGCGCGCGCCAGGTGTTGCCGGTTTCGTAATAGGCATTGTCCACCCAGGCACTGGCGGCAAAGGGCGAGTTGCTGGCGGTCAGCACGTCGAAATAGCCTCGCGCATCGGCAAAGCTGACATTATTGAAGTCAATACCGCCGGCAACGGCAATCTCACTGCCCACGGGTATCTCTGCGCCGCGTTGGTAACTGCGGCCCAGGTAATAATAGGCATTGTCGGCGCTATTGGAGGTCTGATAGGTGGTATTGGTGATCACCACGTGCATCGCGGCAATGGCATCGCTCAGCTTTTGCTGCATGGCCGGGTAGTCGGGCACGGCGAGGGCGATCAGCGCCTCGTCATAATAGATTTTCCCGATCCGGTACTGGGCGTTGTCCTCATAGGGGCTGGCCACCCCCAGGTCGATAACGGACTGATAGGCCTTGCGCGCATCGGCAAAGTACTGCGCAGAGGGGGTGGCACTCAGTGTGGGATCGGCCGCCACCAGGGCCGCCTGTTTGTGCAGACTTCGGCCCTTGTAGTAACGTGCACTGCCGGCGCGATTGCTGGTGCTGGCCACCTTGTCGAACTCGGTGATCGCCGTGTCGAAGCCCGTCATCGCGTTGGCGGCAACCGGTTCGGCGCTTGCCTCGTCGTAAAAGGTTTTCGCGTATTGGTATTGCGCGTCGTCCGCCCAGCTGCTGGTCGTCAGTGCAATCAGGGGCTGATAGGTTGTCCGCGCATTGGCATAGTCCGCCGGCACCTGTTCATGATAGGTGCGTCCGGTGAAATACAGGGCATTGTCGTAGAACACGCTGGTGTTTTGCACGAGCGCATAACGGCTGCGTGCATCCGTAAATCGCTGCAGGGCCGTGGTTGCCGACAAAGAGGGATCGCGTTTGAGCAGGGTTGCCTGATCCTGATAGGCGCGGCCAATATAGTAGTTGGTCTGATCCACCAGGCCCGACGCGGGATAGCTCGCGTTGACCGTCGCCAGCTCGCTCAGGGCGGTGTTCAAAAGGCCAAAGGCAACCGCCGGATCCGTGCTCAACGCGGCCTCGTCATAATAGGTCCGGGCCGAATAAAAGGCGGCGTCCACGACCCAGCTGCCGGTGGTCGACACCAGGCTATAGGCACTACGGGCCGCGTCGAAATTGTTCAAGGCCTGCTGGGAACGGCCCAGCCGGTACTGGGACTCATCGCTGTAGGTACCATTGGGAAACTCGGCCAGTTCCTGGGCAAACAGGCTCACCGCAGCGCTATAGTCAGCGGTCTGATAGGCCGCCATGGCATCCTGATAGAGCTGCAGCTCCCGACTGGTCACACCTCCTCCACCGCCACCACATGCCGGCAGCAGTATCAATAACGGGAAAACAAGAAAAAAGACCAAAGGCCGAGGAAGACGGAAAAGAAATTGACGGGAAAGCTTGGAAATGCCCTTCGGTACTGCCCTGCAACTGGTCATCACTGACTTCCCTTGGTTGAATCATAAATAGGGTGCTCCAGCCATAATTCGGCCAGGCGCACAAAAACAAACGTTGGTTTTCCTTGCAAAGTTCCAATTTCATCCCGATGCGGCCCATCCAACTGCGGGACATCATCGTCCCCACAACAGGAATCTGAAGCAATAACTGCCGATCAATCAGCCAGTTAGCAAACATCATCCCAGCGTGTTGCGTGATAGTTGAACCATCCAAGTGGGAAAAGAATCCGGTCCAGGGAAAACAGTCCTCCCGCACAACACACGGGAGAAACAGGAAAGCTGATGGCTACGCCCTGATTTGACCGGCCGCCTTCCCGGCCGGGACGCACAACGTGCGCCCGAAGGGTGAGCGCCGTAGGCGCGAATCCACAGGGGACCCCAGACAAAAAAGCAGGGTCCCCTCGCACAGCTCGCGACAAATCGGGGGAACAAAAAAATTGAAAAAATGGTGGATACGCCCTGATTTGACCGGCCGCCTTCCCGGCCGGGACGCACAACGTGCGCCCGAAGGGTGAGTGCCGTAGGCGCGAATCCACAGGGGACCCCAGACAAAAAAGCAGGGTCCCCTCGCACAGCTCGCGACAAATCGGGGAAAC
>DRKQ01000194.1 GCA_011051685.1 Gammaproteobacteria bacterium | reverse complement strand
TCAAACTGTATGCTGTGGTGGTGGATATCTGCGCCTCCGGCGGCTATTACATCGCCGCCGCCGCAGACGAGATCTATGCCGACAAGGCCAGCATCGTGGGTTCCATCGGTGTGCTCATGGATGGCTTCGGTTTTGTGGATACCCTGAAAAAGGTGGGCGTGGAACGACGTCTGCTTACCGCCGGCAAACACAAGGGAATAATGGATCCCTTCTCGCCGCTGAAAAAAGACGAGGTGAAGCATGTGCAGAATCTGCTGGATAGCGTGCATCGCCAGTTCATTGACCAGGTAAAGGCCGGGCGAGGGGACCGATTGTCCGAGGATCCCAGATTGTTCACCGGTCTGTTCTGGAATGGTGAGGAGGGCGTAAAACTGGGACTGGTGGACGGCCTGGGCAGTACGGGGTATGTGGCGCGGGAAATTATTGGCGTGGAAAATATTGTCGATTTTACCCCGCGGCCCAATTACCTGGATCGCTTTGCCGATCGTATCGGTGTTACCTTGGCCGGTGTGATGGCCAAGGTGCTGGGAGTTCCAGAGTCAAGCCAATCCGTATCGCCACTGCGCTGACCTAACTGTAATTGGTTATTTGGGGAAACTGACGTGTCTCAACAACATCCCATCGTCGCGGTCACAGGTGCTCCAGGCGCAGGCACCACCATGGTCAAAAAGACCTTCGCGCATATTTTTCAACGCGAGAATATCAATGCCGCCTTCATCGACGGTGAATGCTTTCGGCGTTATGACCGCGATGACATGCAAGCAATGCTGGACCAGGCAGAAGCCGATGGAAGAGTAGTGACGCCCTTCGGCCCGGAGGTGAACCGCTTCGATTTGATGGAAGAGTTATTTCAGTCCTATGGCGAGAATGGCAGTGGCCGGTTTCGTCGATACGTCAGTGAGGAGTTTGCCCAGGAGGCCGGCGATGAACTGGACGCTCCCAGCGGCAGTTTCACGGACTGGCAGGAGATTCCTGCGGCTTCCGATTTACTGTTCTACGAGGGCCTGCACGGCGGGGTGGTGGCCAATCGCTGGTCGCGGCGCCAGATGAGTGCTTCGCATAACCCCAAGGTCATTGTGGAACGTCGCAACGCCGACAAGAAGAGCGGTGTGGACGTTGCGCAACACGTGGACCTGTTGCTGGGTATCGTGCCTGTGGTCAACCTGGAATGGATGCAGAAAATCACCCGTGACATGCACACCAGGGGCTATTCGCAGAACACCACCACCGCACGCATCATCGAACGCATGCAGGAATATATCCATTTCATCGTGCCCCAGTTTTCGGTAACGGACATCAACTTCCAGCGGGTGCCGGTGGTGGACACCTCCAATCCCTTCATAGCCACGGAAGTGCCGGAGCCCCACGAGTGCAAGGTGGTGATCCGCTTCCGTGATCCCCAGCGCTATGATTTTCCCCGTCTGCAGGAATTGATCGACGGCGCCTTCATGTCGCGGCCCAACACCATGGTGATCTCCGGCAGCCAAATGCAGCAGGCATTGGATGTCATCTGCACGCCACTGATCCTTCAGTTGTTGGAGGCCTGATCCGCCAGCACATCCACACCCTCGTTGCGCAGCAGCTCGGTCAGGGTGATGAGTGGCAGGCCGATGAGGGCGTTGGGATCGTTTCCCTGCATCCTCTCGAACAGGGCGATACCCAGGCCTTCCGACTTGAAACTGCCGGCGCACTGGTAGGGCGTGTCGTGGCGCAGGTAGTGCTCGATCTGCGCATCGCTGAGCGCACGGAACACCACGGAGAAGGGTTCCACCCGTACCTGGCAACGCCCGCTCCGGCTGTTCAGCAGGCACAGGCCGGTGAGAAAATCCACCTGGCGTCCGCTGGCGGCGCGCAATTGCTGCACGGCCTTGGCATGGTCGCCGGGTTTGCCCAGGATGTTGCCGTCCAGCATCGCCACCTGATCCGAGCCGATGATCAGGGCATCCGGAAATTGCCGGGCCACCACCCGCGCCTTGGCCTCGGCGAGGCGGGCCACCAGCGCCTCGGGGGACTCGCCCGCCAGGGGCGTCTCGTCCGCATCCGGCGCAGCGGTATCGAAGGGCAGGCCGAGGCGCTGCAGCAGCTCGCGGCGAAAGGGGGAGGTGGAGGCGAGGATCAGTGGCTTCATGGGATTCAACGGAATTGCGATTTTCGGAGCGGGGAGTTTAGCGCTTTTTCCACGGGGTTTCCCGTCCTTGCATAACTTGACAGGCCCCGTTGCGCCTGCCATACGTTACTCAACGCAGGGAGTGTCGAAGGAGGTGGACGCAACATGATGTTTGCACAACGGCAAAAACAGCTCACGGCCTGCGCGGCGCTGTTGCTCATGGCGGGTGCGTTCGCGGCGAGTCCTGCCGTGGCGGGCGCCTGCACCTACCGTGAGGCCATCATGGCCCTGGAACGGGGCAATGCGGTGCGCGGCATGGCGCTGATGCGCATGGCCAGCCGGGACGGCGATCCGCGTGCGGCGGCCTATCTGCGGGAGAAGGATTTTACTGCGGACACGCCCGTGTTCGCACGGCTGCCGCAGCCACTGAGGACCGCCAGCACCAGGCGCTGATCACTCGCCCGGTGAAGAGGGCGCCAGGGCCACTGTCTGCACGGTGGCCTTTTTCTTTGCGGCGGGGGGATTTTCTGGCGGGATGTCCTTGAACCAGCCGCGCTGTTGGCCCTTTTTCAGGAAACGCTGGGCCGCAGCGTCACCATTGGCGGCGGCACGCCGCAGCCACGTCAAGCCCTCGCGGCGTTCCGTGCGTGTTCCCTGAATGAAATGCAGGCCCAGCAGGTATTGCGCCGAGGGGTTGTCTTTTTTTGCCGCCTTGCGATACCACACCCGGGCCAGTTGCGGGCTGCGCGGGGTGCCCCAGCCATTGTCGTAGGAAAGCCCCACGAAGACCTGCGCCGTGGTGTTGCCCTGGGTGGCCAGGGTGGACCAGAGGGAAAATGACAATTCGTAATCGCCGGCATTGAAGGCGGCCTGACCCTCGGCCAGGGCATCCAGGTCTTGCGCCAAGGCGATGCCCGGCATCGCCAGCAAAACGATCAGCAGCACAATGAACAGCACGCCTGTGCGTGTCGGTTGTTTGCTGTTTGTTGCCACCTGAATCATTCGTGAAGACCTCCCCTTCCTGGGTTACTATCGTCCGCCAATGGCGCGCGCTAAAGGGTGACGAGGTACGCAAATTTTTGGTTTCCTTTTGACGCTCTCCAGCGCGCGACAAACCCTAAACAAATAGCTTCCACATATCAAACAGTAAGGACATACAGCTTGAGCGACACCTTGAAAAGCATCCATAAACTGCGTGACATCATGGCCGCCCTGCGCGACCCGGACCGCGGCTGCCCCTGGGACCTGCAACAGGATTTCGCCAGCATCGTGCCCCACACCCTGGAGGAGGCCTACGAGGTGGCCGAGGCCATCGAGCGTGGCGACATGGACGAGCTGCGCGACGAACTGGGAGACCTGCTGTTCCAGGTGGTGTTTTACGCCCGGCTCGGCGAGGAGCAGGGGCGGTTCGATCTCGACCAGGTGGCGGCGGGCATCGTGGACAAGCTGGTGCGCCGCCATCCTCACGTGTTTGCCGGCGACGCCAGCATCAGCGATGCCGAGGCGCAGACCCGCGCCTGGGAGGCCGGCAAGGCCCGTGAGCGCGCGGCAAAGGCGGGCGCAAGCGGCGCCCTGTCCGGCGTCGCCCTGGCCCTACCGGCCCTGAGCCGGGCCGTGAAGCTGCAGCGCCGCGCGGCACGGGTGGGCTTCGACTGGCCCGAGATCACTCCGGTGTTCGCCAAGGTGGAGGAGGAGCTGGCAGAAGTGCGCGAAGAGGTGCGTGTGGAAATCGAGAGCGGCGCAAACCAGGCACGCATCGCCGAGGAAATGGGCGACCTGCTGTTCGCCGTGACCAACCTGGCGCGGCTGGCCCACGTGGAGCCGGAGACGGCCCTGCGCCGGGCCAATCGTAAGTTCGAGCGGCGTTTCGCGCAGATGGAGGCCCTGGCCGCGGCACAGGGCAGGGCGCTGGACAGCCTGGACCTGGAAAGCTGGGAAGCCCTGTGGGAGACGGTGAAGGCCGGGGAAACAACGGGGCAGACCGACGACGCATGACCCGCAGTACGCCCGAGACTCAAGCCCTGCAGGCGCGCATTGCCCACTGCCTGCGCCGGGACCAGCACCGTTTTCGCCAGCGCCTGAAACAGGCGGGCAACGATGCGCCACGGCTTGCCGAACTGGCCACAAAGATCGAGGCCTCCGTGGCCCGGCGCCAGGCGCGGGCGGACAAGCTGCCGGCGCCCGGTTATCCCGAGGAACTGCCCGTATCCCAACGCCGCGAGGAGATCGCCGCCGCCATCCGTGAGCATCAGGTGGTGATCGTGGCCGGCGAGACCGGTTCGGGCAAGACCACCCAGCTGCCCAAGATCTGCCTCGAACTGGGGCGGGGCGTCGCCGGGCTCATCGGCCACACCCAGCCGCGGCGCCTGGCGGCGCGCAGCGTGGCCACGCGCATCGCCGAGGAACTGGGCAGCCCGCTGGGCGAGGCGGTGGGCTACAAGGTGCGTTTTTCCGATCACACCCGGGCCTCGTCCTATATCAAGCTGATGACCGATGGCATCCTGCTGGCGGAACTGCAGGGCGACCGCTTCCTCGACGAGTACGACACCCTGATCATCGACGAGGCCCACGAGCGCAGCCTGAACATCGATTTCCTGTTAGGTTATCTCAAGCAGCTGCTGCCCCGGCGTCCGGACCTGAAGCTGATCAT
>DRKQ01000193.1 GCA_011051685.1 Gammaproteobacteria bacterium | reverse complement strand
GGTGTTGCGGCCGTACATGGGTGGGTTAGACGTGTTGAGTGCGTAGGGTGGGCACGTTTTTTGTGCCCACGCGAGAATACATTGACTGCCGCGTGGGCACAGAAAACGTGCCCACCCTACGGACTATTCCCTCTCCCCCTTGGGGGAGAGGGTTAGGGTGAGGGGGGGAAGGGGTTAGCAAAGGCTGGTTTTCTTCCCCAGCGGCCAATGTCTTTTCGCGTGGGCACAAAAAACGTGCCCACCCTACGGCTTGGTTTTTGACTGAGATAAACACGAAAGGTTTTTCATGAAGTATTTTCCCGTCTTTTTCGATCTTCACGGCAAACGCGTTCTGGTGGTGGGCGGCGGCGACGTGGCGGCGCGCAAGGTGGCCCTGTTGGCCCGCGCCGGTGCGGAAGTGAAAGTCGTCGCGCCCGAGCTGTGCGAGAGCCTGCAATACCGCCTGGCCAATGGCGAGATCGAGCACGAGGCGCGCAATTTTCAAGACGGCGATATCGAGTCCTGTGCGCTGATCGTCGCCGGCACCGATGACCAGGCCACCAACAAGCACGTCTCCGATCTGGCCCATGCCAATTGCATCCCGGTGAACGTGGTGGACCAGCCGGAGCTGTGCAGTTTCATCGTGCCCTCCATTATCGACCGTTCGCCGGTGCAGGTGGCGGTGTCCACCGGCGGCGCCTCGCCGGTGCTGGCAAGGCTGTTGCGCGCCCGGCTGGAGACGCTGATCCCCGCGGCCTATGGCCGGCTGGCGGCACTGATGAACGAGTTCCGCCACAAGGTGAAGGCCAAATTGACCGACGAAGGCAAGCGCCGGCGCTTCTGGGAGGACGTGGCCCAGGGCCATATCGCCGAGCTGATCTTCGCCGGCAAGGAAGAGGCGGCGCGGCAGGCCATGCACAGTGCGGTGGACGCCGCGCAGGTGGCCGAGGACCGCGGCGAGGTCTACCTGGTGGGCGCCGGGCCGGGGGATCCCGACCTGCTCACCTTCCGCGCCCTGCGCCTGCTGCAACAGGCCGACGTGATCGTCTACGACCGGCTGGTGTCGGCGGAGATCCTCGATATGGCGCGGCGCGATGCTGACCTGGTGTACGTGGGCAAGGAGCGCGACAAGCACACCCTGCCCCAGGAAGACATCAACTTGCTGTTAGCGCGCATCGCCAAGAAGGGCAAGCGGGTGTTGCGCCTCAAGGGCGGCGATCCGTTCATTTTCGGCCGCGGCGGCGAGGAGATCGAGACCCTGATGCAGGAGGGAGTGCGTTTCCAGATCGTGCCCGGTATCACCGCGGCGGCGGGGGCGGCCTCCTACGCGGGCATCCCCCTGACCCATCGCAATTATGCGCAGTCGGTGACCTTCGTCACCGGCCATCTCAAGGATGGGACCATGAACCTCAACTGGCCGGCCCTGGCCCAGCCCCATCAGACCCTGGTGGTGTACATGGGCCTGCTGGGCCTGAATACCCTGTGCGCCAGGTTGGTGGAGCACGGCCTGGCGGCGGACACGCCCATGGCCCTGGTGCAAAAGGCCACCACCCGCGAGCAGAAGGTGCTGGTGGGTACCCTGGGCTCCATGCCGGAACTGGTGAAACAAACCAGCATCAAGCCGCCGACGCTGATTATCGTCGGCGAGGTGGTGAACCTGCACAAGAAGCTGGCCTGGTTCGGCGGTGCGAAGACCGTGGGTGAGGAATGATATGCTGATAATCCGGCAAGAGTCTTGGAGCAGCCTGCTTCACCCGCTGGGGTCGAACAAGTCCATAAAGGCCTGGTTGGCGTAGGTAAGTCGGGCCGGGTGATTGGTGAGGCACATGGCCTGTGGAATTTCCATTCCTATGGTTTTCTGGATACAACGCCAGTGTCTCACAGAGCTGCACAAGGGCCGGAGGTTCAAGGGGGTTTTCTGAGGTGGGCTTAAGCCGCGATTTTTCTGGCTCCCGGTTCAATGGTTGCTCCGTTCGGCCGCCATTCCATAGCTCATGGCTGTTGTATAGCTGGCGGATACCTGTGGATTATCCGGAATGCTTTTCCGGTCAATGGGCGGCCTCGGTGCCCTTGCGATCCAGTGCATGTTTGATGCCGCTGATGACCGAATCCAGTGCCCGGTCGAACAGTGGTACATCGTCCACGAAGCTGGCCCGACCCAGTTCAAATTCTTGGATGAGCGAGCGGTTGGAGATGTCAGCCACCACCTTGTATTTGCGGTCCACGAAGGTGTATTCGCCGGTGAAGTCACATTTCCAGGCCAGTTTGCCGCGTTTGCGGGTTTCGTTTTCGGCGTCGATGAATTCCACCCAGGTGCCCAGGGCCATGTCCCGGACTTCTTCGGCAAAGGGACTGGCGTTGAGCTGTTCATCTTCCCATGGCAGAGGTTGGGTGGAGGCAAGCACAATTTCCTCGATGAAGCTGTCGTTGCCTTCCGCCGTTGCCGGGTTGTCCGTGTCCTCGGGCAGGGTGGACAGATCGATCCCGAAGTCATCATCGTTGCAATCCGCGCTGGGGTTGCTGGCCGGCGCTGCGGGTGTTGAGACTGCCGGGGTGGCGAGTCCACCACGCAGGCTGGCCAGGTGCAGGGTCTCGAGGCCGGCGAACAATTGTTCCGTGGCCTCGGGGTCGAATTGAATCAGGGTCAGGCCATCGCGCAGGCCATTTAACACCCGGGGGATGACCTTGATCAGCCGCTGGCGTTCGCTTACCGCTAGTTTGGGCTGGACGCTCCAGATCAGGTCATCGGCCACTTGCAGGGCGGTGTTCCAGGCCGTGCTTTCTTCTCCATCACGCAGGTAGAGGTGGGTGAGCACATCTTTCCAGGCATCGATCAGCAAGGTGCTTACCAGCGGTGGCACTCTATTGTCGGTGATGCGGCGCTGGATTTCGGCGGCCACCAGCTCCTTGGCATTTTCCAGCATTTCGCTGGCCAGTTTGTTGGATTCGCGCTCCTTCTCCATGAAGGCTGCAAATTCGTCCAGCAGGGTGGTAAATATCTCGGTGTTGTCCTCGAACTCGGCGAGGATGGTATCTACTACATAGCTGACCATTTGGAAGACCGCGTCGTCTTCCGGATCCATTTCCTCCTGGCCACTGCCGGCATAGGCCAGCTCATTGAGCAGTTGGCGCGCCGGGTGAGACTTTTTGGCGAAAAATTCCTTGTCGAGGATGGCCACCTTGAGCAGAGGGATTTGCAGGCGGGCGATTTGCGCCTTGAGATTGTCCGCCAGACTGGGGTCGTCGAGGATGAAATCGAACAGCATGCTGACGATGTCAATGGTGTCGGTGTCCGCCTGGGCGATTTCCTTGCCGTCACCGGCAGGGCCTGCCGCCAGGGCCTCGATCACTGTGGCCTTGATGATATTGGCGCTGGATTCATCCTGCTGCTGCAGCACGGCACCACCACTGGCCTGTAGCTGGTTGAGGGCACCCAGCACCTGTTGCGGGGCATAGGTGCCCGTTCCGGCCGGGCCCTGAGCCGTGCCGCCCTGGGCCATGCCACCCTGTGCGGGTATGGCCTGTCCCGTGGCGCCGGGGGTGGCGCCTGCTATGGTGACGCCATTCACCGGGTTTCCACCGGCCGGCATGCCGCGGCTCATGGAGAGCAATTGCTGCAGGGAATTGAATATGCCCTCGGGCTGGTTCGGGTCGATCACGGGAGCACCATCACTACCGGCAGGCATGTCGCCCATGGCGGCTCCAGTGGCATCTGGGTAGGGGCTGATGCCTTCGTCAGCGGATTTACGTACCTCGCTGCGGATACGTGGCAGCACCCCGGCAGCCACCAGGTCGGCATTGATGATGTTGTAGATGGGGGCGATCTTTTGTGCGACGAATTTATCAAACAGTTTGTAAATCACCAGGCGCACCTTGATGTCTGCGTCCATGAGCTTGACCGCAGGGGTAAAGGCTTCGAACAGCACCTGTGGACGCAGTGGATTGTTCTCCCTGGTGATTTCGATATCCTCGATGAGGAAATCCAGGCGTGCGGTGAGGCCGTAGAGGGCTTCCTTGGAGGCACTTTCGGCGGCGGTGACCATGTTGGTGATGGCCAGAGATTCCTCGAGCTGTTCATCCTCCATGAGGCCCGCATTGTCCAGTGAGCTGTTCGTCTGGCTGGGGGCAGGCTGAGCCAGGGATTGCTGGAAGGCCACGGTGAGGGCGTCGAAATAGGCCTTTTGCATGGCTTCCTTGCGCAGACGCACTTCTCGCATGGCATCGAAATATAGGGTTTGCTCCTGATTGTTTTCTGCCTTGTCCGCCATATCGAACAGGCTGTCGTCGATGCGTGCAAAAAAATCAGGAAGTAACTGGCGCAAGTGGTGTTTGGCTGTGCGCTGAGCAGAGACCACCAATTGAGGCAGGGTGATGTTCGGCCCAGGGGTGGCCGGACGCCGGGTGAGGTCGAAATCGATAATATTGCGTTGCTTTACCATTTTGGGTGCCTGCTCGATAGTATTGTTATCCGTTGTGGTGCTATGGCGAACAATCCATATTCTATTGCCTGTATCGGCCTGCGACCGTGAACATCACCACTTTCATTGGGTGACAGGCATCACAATTCCGGCCAATGGAGGGAACGGTCGGAACAGGGCTGTGCTGTAGAGATGGAAGAAAGAATGTCTGTGCTACACTCGTGGCCGCGTCCGCAGCTGTAATTGCATGGTACAGAGTGGGGAACTACTGCTTCGAAAGACCAACTACAAAAAGATTACCAAATGGCTTGCACCCTGATGACCATGTTCTATTATTCAGAGCATAGTCGTAGTTAGGCTGTTTTGTCCGGTGATCTCCCTGCAATAACTGGAAATTGGGAGTTTGCAGAAGATTGAGTACAAATCAGCAGGATCAAAAAAGCAGTGCTTTGCCGAAGGCCTGGATCGTACCCATTCGTTTGGGTATCTATTCCGTGTTGGCGGCTTGTTCAGCGTACATCTATTTCAATGTGGGCGACTTGGGCTTTACCCACTATCTGGTGATTATTTCAATTGTCGCCGTGGCGGCGATGGCGCTGCTGGACTGCAAGGTCAGTGAGGCGTACTGGAAAAAACGTGAAAAAGACGAGCAGGCTAGCGAATAAATCACATCTCATATAATTTTGCTGGCGACTGGATGACAGCGCAGGAGGATTGTTACCGTGGCGATTAAAAAATCAGTGAAAAAAAGCACCAAAAAGAAGGGCGCCAAAAAGGCGGTCACTAAAAAGGCGACTCGCAAGAAAGCCCTCAAACAAGCCGTAAAGAAAGGCGCGGCACGCAAGGCCACCACAAAAGAAAAAGGCCTGGGTCTGACCTATATCACGCGCATGGATCATGGCAACACACATGGCTGGTGGGTACGTGTCTATAAGGACTCCAGGCCGGTTGAGTCAAAACTGTTTTCCGATGGTGTATATGGCGGCAAGAACAAGGCCAAGCTGGCGGCCCAGGAACACCGCGACAAGGTGGTGAAGAAAAACAAGATCGTGCCAGTGCACATGCGCAAAACACGTGAGCACAGTGTGGATTGCCGCAGTACCAGTGGCCTGGTGGGCGTGACACTCTCCGTGGCGGACAAGGGGGGCAGCCTGCGTGTCCATTGGAGTGCGCGCTTCATGGAAAAGGGCAAGCAACGGAACGTTTCGTTCTCCGTGCGCAAGTATGGTTACGAAGGCGCCTTCCGCAAGGCTGTGCGCGCCCGCAGTGAGGCTATTGGTACCACAGTCCCACGAGGACTGACACCACCGGCCCCGAGCCGCGAACTGAAAAAGTGGATAAAGTCCGTTGGCGCATGACGGATTAGTCGACTGATCGCAGGTATTTGTTCTTTATGAAGTTTTATTTCCGCTCCCATGGTGCGGTCCTGTGTCTGCTGGGCTGCACGTTGTTGTTTCTCGCTCCTTTTGTTGCTTTTGCTGCAGATGCCGATACCGAGGCCTCGCTGGATTCAGCTATCAAGGCGGTGGATGAAAAAGACTTCAGCAAGGCATTTACGATTTTTTCACGGTTGGCCGAGGCCGGAAACCCGGAGGCGCAGTACAACCTGGCCATGCTCTATCGCACGGGCAAGGGAGTGGCCAAGGATCCAGTGGCCAGCCTGCGCTGGTTTCGGCGGGCGGCGGAACAAGGGGTGGCGGATGCGCAATATTACATGGGGTATTTTTACGATAACGGCGAGGGTGTGACACAAGACCCCAAAAAGGCCTTTGCCTGGTACCGCAAGGCGGCCGAGCAGGGGCATGGCCTGGCGCAGATCAACCTGGGGGTGTTGTATGCCACGGGTATGGGTGTGAGGCGGGATATCGAGCAAGCGTACCTGTGGTTTCATGTGGCCGCCGCCCAGGGTTACAAAAGGGCTTTCGAAAACCGTCTGGTAATCGAGACGGGCCTGAAAGCACAGGGTGAGCAGGGGCTTGCCAGGCTGGAGGCTCTCAAGCAAAAGGCCAGAACCTATTTTCAGCGCTATGTTGAGCCGTTTGCGATAAAGCCACCCCCCTTTCGTGGTAACAGACAAGTTCCCCCCGGACATTAACTTTTAACTGTGACGGCCGATGCCATTACCCATAGGAGTGGGGGTGTTATCATGGCGTGGCAAGTACATTTATCAGTGCCTTGTAAATCACGAACCGTTATAAGGTTTTGTTGTGATATCCCGTCCAGGTGGGTTACGGTGGGAATAATGTGGAATCCGAGAGCGGACTGATGTGTTAAACCGCATATCCTTGAGAAACAGTGTAGCCGGCAGTGTGCTGGTGATGGGCTTTCTGGGCATTGTCCTGGCAGTGCTGGTGGCGGACACCTATCGTCAATATGCCATTGATAGCCAGCGTGCCGGCTTTGAGCAGATTATTGGCTTGCGCGTGCATACCTTGTTTGAGGATCTATCGCAGATTTCTCATAATCTCGGGCAAGCCCTGCAGGGGGATAAAAAACTCCGGGCCTTCTTGCGTGATAAGGATGCGGCGGGTCTGGATGAACATCTACAGTCACAGTTTCATCAATACTTTGTAACCGCTGGCATTGTGAAGCTGGAAAGCCTGGCGGTTTATGACAAGCAGCTGAAACTCTTTTCCCGGGCAATTGCCGAGTCTGCCTCCGTGGATGCCCATTGCCCCGGGCTGCTGGCCAGGGCCGCCAAACGCACTGGCGCCCAGCGCTTGAAAACCATTACCGAGTTGTGTCTGGTAAAAGGTCGGCCTTATTTCAGTTTGTTGTTGCCCATTGGCGGCCTGCGCGTGAAAGGCTATCTGGAAATAGTCACTGACCCTGTATATTCCCTGCAGGTACTTGAATCCGATCTTGGGATGCCGCTGCTTATTCGCTACACAGATGGCAAGAGCGCCTATCAATCTCCCCAATGGCCGAAGGATCACCTGACGTCTTCTGTCGTAGTCGCCAACTATCGTCCTCTCACGCAACAGGGTGAGCAGGCTTTTACCATTTCTCTGCTAAAGGATGTCAGTGATTTCGAGGCACAGTTGATGTCTGCGCGGAACACTTACGTGACCGTGGCGGTGGTGATCAGTCTGTTATTGGCTGTATTGATGATTTCCATCCTGAACAAGACGGCGTTGACTCCCCTGCGGCGGCTTGGTGAACAACTACGCAATATCCGTCGTGACAAAACACAGTTGGGGCAGACTGTGGTGGTAAGTGGCAATCGTGAAGTAAGTGAACTGGCGGAAGGTTTCAACGAAATGACCAATGAGTTGAAAACCCTGTATGACACGTTGTTGTCACGCAATGATGAATTGAGCCAGGAAGTGAAAATTCGTGAAACGGCGGAAAAGGAGTTGAAGAAACACCGGGATCACCTGGAGGATTTGGTGGAGCAGCGTACGCGTGATCTTGCCTCGGCCAGGGATGCGGCGCTGGATGCCAGTCGCTCCAAGAGTCTGTTTTTGGCGAACATGAGCCACGAGCTGCGCACGCCCCTGAATGCAATCATTGGCTACAGTGAGATGCTCATGGAGGAGCTGGAGCAGGAGGAAAACCCGCAATGCCTGATCGATCTTGAACGAATTCACACTTCAGGTCGTCATTTATTGACCCTGATCAACGATATTCTGGATCTAACCAAGATAGAAGCCGGCAAAATGGATCTTTACGAGGAATGGTTTGATGTGAGTACGATGATCCATAATATCGTTGACACGATTCAGCCGTTGTATGCCAAAAACAATAATCATATTGAAGTGGATTGTCCTGAAAATATTGGTGATCTGTATGCGGACCTTACCAAGATACGTCAGTCACTGTTCAATCTGTTGAGCAATGCCGGGAAATTTTCACCTGGCGGTAAAGTGGTGCTCACGGTGCGCAGAGAGATAAACAATGGTCAGGAGCAGATCAGGTTCAGTGTCAAGGATGATGGTATTGGCATGTCACAGGAACAACAGGACAAACTGTTCGAGGCCTTCACTCAGGCTGATTCATCCACTACGCGGAAATATGGTGGTACGGGTCTGGGTCTGGTAATCAGTCAGCATTTCTGCAACATGATGGGCGGGGATATCGACATCGTCAGCGCTCCGGGCAAGGGCTCCACCTTCACTATTACTCTGCCGGTCAAGAAAGGACCAGTGATCAGCATGGATGAGAAGGCCAGTGTAGCGAGGATCGCCTGGCAGGCGGGTGCGGTTGCCGCGGGAAAACGCTTTGCCGCCGCAATGGCCGCAGATGGACGGGAACGCCGGCAAAATCTTTGTACAGTGTTAGTGGTTGACGATGATCCTTCGGTACGCAAGATCATGTCTCATTTTCTGAGCCAGAAAGGTTTTGACGTGCAACTGGCTGCCAGTGGAGAAGAAGGCCTCAGGCTGGCCCAACAGCAGCAGCCAAGTGTCATTACCCTGGATGTGGTGATGCCAGGGCTGGATGGCTGGAGTGTGTTAAAGGCCCTGAAACAGGATAAGGCATTACGGGATATTCCGGTGATCATGTTGACCATGGTGGAAAACCGGGGAATGGGCTTTTCCCTTGGGGCTGTGGAGTACCTCTCCAAGCCTATCGACAAGGATCGTTTATTGACAGTGATTCGGCGTTGTGTACGGCATCGATCACGTGGCCCGATCCTGGTGGTGGAAGATGACGAAGACATGCGGGCATCGATGCAAGATTTATTGCGCGGTGATGGCTGGATATCAGATGCCGTGGCCAGTGCAGAGTCGGCCTTTTCCTATATTGGCAATGATCCTCCAGCGCTTATCCTGCTGGATATGATGATGCCCACCATGAATGGTTTCGAGTTTCTGGATCAACTTCGCCACAATCCCCGCTGGCGTAATATTCCAGTTATTGTGGTATCGGGAAGGGAATTGTCTGAAGATGAAGTGCAGCATTTACAATTCCATTCGGCGAGCGTGGTATCGAAGACAAAAATGGATCAGGGGCGTTTACTGGCAGAAATTCATGCCCTGGTGGGCGACGCATCACCGCCGCAGGGGACTGTTTCCTCCGCCACAGCTGGCGATTAGGGTGTAGTGATAGGGGGGAGATTGTGTACGGCAATCAGCATGTTTTTGAAAACCTTGATGCATTGTACCTTGCCCTGCTGTCTCAATGGAGGCAGAACGCGGCGGCGGCCATTGCAGAGCGCGGGGCCTTTCATGTCTCCCTGGCCGGCGGCAATACACCGCGGGGATTTTATGCGGCACTGGCGCAGGATACCGCCAATGAAGTGGATCTCTGGCGGCAGACCCATGTCTATTTTGGGGATGAGCGTTGTGTGCCTCAGGACCATCCCGACAGCAACTACCGGATGGCGCGGGAGGCCCTGTTGAGCAAGGTTCCGGTACCTGCCGAACATGTGCATCCCATGTATGATGCCGTGCTTTCCGTGGAAGAAAACGTCGCGCAGTACGCCAGGCTGCTGCAGGACACCCTGCCACAGGATGCCCAAGGGCATCCTGTGTTTGACCTGGTACTGCTGGGCATGGGGGATGATGGACATACCGCTTCCCTTTTTCCCGGCACCGGGATTCTCGATGAATATCATCAACCGGTGGCGGCCCAGTTTGTGGAAAAGCTGAATGCCTGGCGCATCAGTCTGACTTTTGCCACCCTCAATGCTGCCCGTCATGTGGTAATCCTGGTTGCCGGTGATACCAAGGCCGACATTCTGGCGGAGATTTTTTCCGCCCCGGAGGATGTGCGATATCCCATCCAACGGGTCAGGCCGCAGGGTAGACTGGATTGGTATCTGGATGCCGCGGCGGCCAGCTTGTTGCCAGGGGGCGCGTAAGGCATGTTGATCCTGGCGGGGGATATCGGCGGCACCAAGACCTGGTTGCAGATTGCCGAGTGTGATCCATCTGATGCGGGACGCTGCAGGGTGTTGTATGAAAAGCGCTATGCCAGCGCCGACTTTCCCCATTTCGATGAGCTCCTGAACAGCTTCATGCAATCGGTCCAGCAACAGGGGTTATCGTTACCGGTACAGGGCTGCATCGGTGTTGCCGGGCCCGTGGAAAGCGACAATGCAGGTAATGATCACGCCAAGGTCACTAATCTTCCCTGGCGCCTGAATGGGCCGACCCTCGCCGCGCAGCACGGGCTTGCCCGGCTTCGTCTGATCAATGATTTTCAGGCCGTGGCCTATGGCCTGGAGACCCTGGAAGAAAATGAACTCATGATCCTGCAACCTGGGGAGAAGGTGGAAGGCAGGGCGCCCATGGCGGTAATCGGTGCCGGCACTGGACTTGGGCAGGCCTTGTTGGTGTGGGAGGGAGACACCGAGGATGGATTCTATACGGTGATTCCCTCGGAAGGTGGCCATGCTGATTTTGCCCCTGGTAATCAAACCCAGCGTGAATTGTTGGATTATTTGGCGCAACGTCAGCCACGGGTAAGTGTGGAAGATGTATTGTCCGGTCGCGGGCTGGTGAATATCTATCATCACCTTGTTCAGCAAAATCCGCAGCAGGTGGATGTGTCTATTCAGCAGGCAATGGCCGAGGGAGATGCCGCGGCGGTGCTGGGAAATGCCGGTTTGTCAGCACCGGATTCTCTGGCGGGACAAGCGCTGGGGGTGTTCGTTTCGGCCTATGGCACCCAGGCCGGCAATTATGCCCTGACCTGCATGGCCAGTGGCGGAGTATATATTGCCGGTGGTATTGGTGAGAAGATCCGCGCTTGTTTTCGCGGTGAGGAGTTTGTCAAAGCCTTTCGGGACAAGGGGCCCATGCAGTCCTACATGTGCAGCATTCCGGTAAAGCTGGTGTTGAATCCACAGGTGGGTTTGCAGGGAGCTGCTCTACTGGCTAGCCGGCTGTGAGTACGGGTGGGGTAGGCAGCGGTTTCAGGCGGCAAACTGCTGGGCCAGTTGATCCAGGTCCTGTGCCCCGCTGATGATATTTTCCAGTTGTTCCTCGGCCTGTTCGGCGCTGATCCCCAGGCTGTTGAGTATGGCCTCGGGAAGTTCGGTGGACTCGGCATCACCGATGTCGTGACGCTTTAACAATCGATCCGACAATAACGCCAGCCGCGCATAGGAAGCATGAACCCCGTTATAGAGTTCATCGTGGTGTTCAGCCACAGCGACCTGTATTTCGGATTGCAGGTTCCAGCTGCGCATCAGCCAGGCGCCGATCTCCATGTGATCGGTACCCAGTACCTGCCGTTCGAGATCCACCACTGGCTTGTCCTGATTGGCAAGAATGATTTGTTGCAGCATGGCGGCTTCTTTTTTGAACAGGTGAGCGATCAGCAATACCCCAAAGTTATGCAGCAATCCGCCGAGAAAGCCCAAGCCCGGCAGGGGGCGATGCTGGCGGGGCAAAATGTGAATAATGCGTTCGATGAGAGCGGCACTGTAGATACTGTGTTGCCAGAATGGAAACAATCCCATGGGCCCATAACTGGGAATAGAGAACGCCTTGCCAAGCGAAAGCCCCAGGGCGATGTCGATGGTGAGGCCGTAGCCCAAGACGGCCGTCACTGCCTGTTGTAGAGAGGTGATTTCACCACGGAAACCGAAGAAGGCGGAGCGGGCATAGCGCATTACCTGGGCGGCGATGCTGGGATCCGTCTCGATGATTTCCACCAGTTGGTTGATGTTGCCATTGGGATCGGCATTCAGGCGCAGCAGGGCCTGAGCTGCCTCCGGCATGGCCGGCAGCTGGGTGGTGGATTCGATGCGCTGCCGTAGACTGGCCAGCATCATCGGTTTGTCATATGGCTCCATAATGTCTCTCGTGGCGGCTAGGTCTGTGCCCTCTAGCGGATTGTGAACTCCGGCAGGGGAAGCGGCTCAGGAGTAAAACCTATAAACCTTATGAATAATACGTACATGGCGCAGGCAATCTATCCTGACTTCTCTGTATGATATCGACTCAGGCAGCACATTCTTAAATATCAGCAGGCAGCAATATGTCCATTTTTTCAATGAAACAGTCGGATACACGAATCAAGCCCCCTCTCATCAGATGTAGATGGAAAGGGTGGCTTTTACCGGGATTCATGCTTGTGTGGTTGCTCACATCCTGTGATTCCCCGGTAGCTCCCACGGTGGACGGACAACAGACCGATGGTGTATTGATAAGCGCTGGCCCGTTTATTATGGGTAGCGATAAGGTGGACACTACCGATAAACAAAAAGAATATGGATTGGTAAAACCCCTGTTTCTCGATGAACACCCTGCTCATGAAGTGGTGTTACCCGCCTACTATATTGACCCGTATGAGGTGACCAATGCCCGGTACAAGGCCTTTGTGCGCGCCACCGGCCACGGCGAACCCTTTAATTGGACGCAGAATGGATACAATCTCATCGAGGCCCGTTTGCGGGCCTCCGACCTCAAGACCCTGCGTTGGATCGCCACGGAATATTTCCAGTTCGACATCGACACCCGCCGCGCCGGCAAGGCCAAGTTGTTGCAACTGATGCGCGCCGATCGGGCCCAAAAGGATCGCCTGCCGGTCACCGATGTCAGCTGGTTCGATGCCAGCGCCTATTGTCAGTGGGCGGGGAAACGTCTGCCCAGCGAGGCGGAGTGGGAAAAGGCGGCGCGGGGCACGGACGGTCGTGAGTTTCCCTGGGGCAATGACTGGGATACGGGCAAGACCAATGTGGGTGACGACGCCGACTGGGAAAATGGCATCGCCCCGGTGGGCTCCTATCCCAAAAATAAGTCACCCTATGGTGTGTACGACATGGCGGGCAATGTCTGGGAATGGACCGCCGACTGGTACAAGCCTTATCCCGGCAGCGATTACACTTCCAAGGATTTTGGCGAAACCCACAAGGTGATCCGCGGCGGCGGGGGCGGGGTGGGGCATTACTCGCTGTCATTTTTCTTTCGCAGCGCCATGCGCGGCAATGCGCCGCCGGACACGCTCAGTGGTGACGTGGGCTTCCGCTGTGCCTGGGATGCGCCAACTAACAGTAAGTAGCAACGCTTGAGAAGGCAGATGTTTTTCTCGGGTAAACTCTGTTTTGAAAAGGGGGTTGTTGGAGTAGGTTCAAGGTAGATCGCTTGATTTCGGACCAACAGTTAGAAAGCCGTCATTCCGGCGCTGGCAAACCACAGTATCAGGGGGTGCCGCCGACAAATAAAAAGCCTTCCCGGTTTTCCGGGAAGGCCTGGTATGGCATGAGATGGCGTTATTTCATGCGCTTGATCACGATGCGTGCGCTGGGGTTGCGCCAATCGAAGTCGGCGCTGGACAAATCCCCAATGCCATGGATGCCGGCATGGATGTGCACATAACCTTCGCCACCGGCGTTGGGTGATCCCCCTTCACCGCCACACACCGGCCCGGGCATGTTGGCGCACAACTCATCGTTAGGTTCGCTGCCGGCATCGTAGGTGGGTGACATGACTACCCGGCTGTGTTTTTTCTTTTTCGGGCCCTTGATGCCATTGACGGCGATGAAGGCGTCATTGGTGGGGATGAGCATGGAGGTGACGGTAACATGTCGAAAGTCGTCCGCCGTTTTCACCATGATGGTGGTGCTGGCGCCGGGGGCCAGCAGGCCGCCGTTACTGGCCACATCGTAGGCCACACCGCTGTCCAGCAACTGGGTGGAAAGAGGGCCAAAGTCACCACCTTCGGCGATGGCCGCCAGTTCCGGGCTGGCCGGCTGGCCGAGGTTAAAGACATGGGTGCCCTTTTTGTGGGTGGCCACCATGATGGGGGTGAAGGTCTCCCCGCGGGTGAGATTGGTGACGGTGACCGCGTACATGCCCTCGTCGGCCTGTACCATGGTGCCGAGACTCAGCAGAGTCATGCCAGCGAGTAAAGAATAGATGGTGCGTTTCATGGGGTTTGCTCCTCGTGTTGTCGATTTTTCCGTTGTCTCGACAGACCGCCTGCCCGTCGATGGGACAAGCATGGGCGAGAGACGTCACGCGCCATTCACGCAAACATCACTTTTTGGTCACGGGATTGGGTGATTGTTGTGCAGGTGTTGCTTGCAGCAGGCATCTTAAAATAGTTAGTGCCTGGTTTTATCCACCTGCCTGTAGGAGCGCCTTTCCAGGCGCGATTCGCGCCTGGAAAGGCGCTCCCACGAGAATGATGCTTCAGCCGAATTGATAGGTGGGCAGGGAAAAACTGAAGGTGGTGCCCTGGTCGAGCCGGCTGGCGGCCTGGATGGAACTGCCGTGCAGGTCGATGATGCGTTTGGCGATGGCCAGGCCGAGGCCGGCATTGCTGGCGCTGGCGCTGCGGGTTTTTTCCAGGCGATAAAAGCGGTCGAAGATGTGCTCGATCTCGTCCTCCGGGATACCCTGGCCGGTGTCCGCCACCTTGACCACGATGTTGTCCGAGGCGCCGCTCAGGGACAGTGTGATGTGTCCCCCAGGGGGGGTGTAACGCAGGGCATTTTCCATGAGATTGTCCAGCACCCGCTGGATCAGGCCGATGTCGCCATAGGCGAAGGGCAGGTCGTTGGGAAAGTGGGCATGGATGCGGATGTTGTGCTTGTCCGCTTCCAGCTTGAATTTGTGCAGGGTGTCGTGGGCCAGCTCGGTGAGAGAGAAGGGCTCCACATTGATCACCGTCTCGCTGGAATCCAGCTTGGCCAGTTCAAACAATTCCTCGATAAGCTGCTTGAGCCGCGTGCTCTGTGCCGTGGCCACTTCCAGGTACTGTCGTCGCTCCTCCGCGCTCAGTGAAGCGTCCTTGAGCAACAGGGTTTCGAGGTAGCCGTGCAGGGAGGTGAGCGGGGTGCGCAGATCGTGGGAGACATTGGCCACCATCTCGCGGCGTTTGGCGTCGTTGCGTTCCAGTGCCTGCAATTGCTGGTCGATGCGGTCCGCCATTTGATTGAAGTGCAGACCCAGCTGGTCGATCTCGTCATTGGCGCTGTCCGGCACGGGGTAGCGCAGTTTTTCCGTGTTGCGCGGACCATGCCGGGCGTCGGTACCATAGGCCGCCATGATCTGGCTGAGCCGGCGCAGGCGGCGGGTGAGCAGGCCGAAGGCGGTGAGTCCCGCGGCCAGGGCCAGCAGCAGGCTGGCGCCCAGGCCGGTGGTGGTGAAGCGCAGGATGTAGCTGCCCTTCACCCGCTCGACGAGGCTGTCCACGGCCTCGCTCTCGAGGATCACGTACAGATAGCCGGCGGGTTGTTCCGGCGTGTCGCCGGGAATGGCCGCGGCGGAAAACACCTTTTGTCGTTGGCCGTCCGAGGCGCGCGGATCATCCCCGGTGAGGGGATAGTGCGCGGGCAGGGAGAGAAATTGGCGAATGGGACCGAGGGATACCCGTTGACGCTTGACGTGCCCTTCCGGCGCGGAGAAGGCGAGGATCTTGCCCGTGGCATCCAGCAGATACAACTCGATGCTGGGGTTGATCACCATCAGCCAGTGGAACAGTGATTGCAGGGCCTTTTGGTTTACGCGCTGATCGGTGAGCAGGGGTTCCTCGGCAACGATCTGTTTGGCCAGCGCCGTGTTGAGTTTCTGGGTCAGCTCCTGCTGATACATCTGCGAGGCGTACAGCACCATGGAATAGACCAGGGCGCCGATCACCAGTACCAGGACGAAGAGCACGGCGGCAATGCGGCTGTAGAGGGTGCGTAGCATGGTATCAGTCGTCCGCCAGCTTGTCGGAGAATTTGTAGCCCACGCCCCACACGGTGAGGATGTAGCGGGGGGACGAAGGATCGGTTTCGATCTTGGCCCGCAAGCGGTTGATGTGCGAGTTGACGGTGTGCTCGTAGCCTTCGTGGCCGTAGCCCCACACGCTGTCCAGCAACTGGCTGCGGCTGAACACCTGGCCGGGGTGGGTGGCGAAGTGCCAGAGCAGGTCGAATTCCCGGGCGGTGAGTTCCGCTTCTTCTCCGGCCACACTGACCCGGCGCTTGGCCTGATCCAGCAACAGCTCGCCGGCCTGCAATTGGCCGCTGACACTGGCGGGTGTGATATGGGTGTCAACCCGGCGCAGGATGGCCTTGGCCCGGGCCACCAGTTCACGCACGTTGAAGGGTTTGGGCAGGTAGTCGTCGGCGCCCATTTCCAGGCCGACGATGCGGTCCAGTTCCGCGCTCTTGGCGGTGAGCATGAGGATGGGGGTGGCGTTGTCGGCGCCGCGCAGGCGGCGGCAGATCTCCAGGCCGTCCATGCCGGGCAGCATGAGATCGAGGATGATCAGGTCGAAGGGGTGTTTTTTTGCCAGGGAGAGGCCGGTTTTGCCGTCACTGGCAATCTGCACCTCGGCGCCCAGGTCCCGCAGATGCATGGACACCAGGTTGGCGATATCGTGGTTGTCTTCGACGACGAGGAATTGTTTCATGACGGCATGTGGCTGCTGTTGGCGTTTGGCTGGATTGAGTCTAGCCGTGAATTGTCACAAAACCATCACATCAGCGGGTCAACTCCCGGGTGAGTGCTGTTCCGGCCGAATCTTGGGTGTGAAGTAGTCTTCGGCGGTGTCCGGGTCCACGGGATTTTGTTCGGCGTCCACCAGGGGATATTCATCGTCGTTCCAGCCGCGCAGCCCGGTCTTCAGCGAGCGCACATGCTGAAAGCCCATGAGCTGCAGGGTGTAGGCAGCCAGGGCGCTGCGCCGTCCGGAGCGGCAGATCACCACCACCTCCCGTTTTCGGGCGGCGGCCAGTTCCGGCACGGTTTCGTCATAATCGTATTCACAGGCCGACTCGAGGATGCCCCGCGGCACATTAAGGGCATTGGGAATATGCGCCCGGGCGTATTCGTAGGGTTCGCTCACATCGATGAGCAGCAATTCGGGATTTTCCGCGGTTTCCTCGGCCAGATCCCAGGGAAACACTTCCTCGATGTGGGCGAGGCAGTCGTTGACCAGTTCGTTGTAGGTTTTCATAGTGTTGACGGAGGGTTGTTTCAAGAGGAGGGAATGCGCCGCCGGCCCAGGCCCTGTTCCACGGCGATTACCGCCGCCTCCACCCGTGAGCTGACCTGCAGCTTGCGCAGGATGGCCTTGACGTGCAGCTTCACCGTGCCATCGGTGATGCCCAGTTCGCGGGCGATGACCTTGTTGCTCTGACCGATGGCCAGGTGTTCGATGATCTCCAGTTCGCGGGGCGTGAGATCGGACAGCGGTGTCTTTTTCTCCGCTATCTCGGACTTGCCCTGCAGAGCGCGGGCCAGGGTGCCAGCCAGTTGTGGAGCCACCACGGTTTCGCCCTTGACGATATTGTGCAGGGCGGCCACCAGTTCGTCGGGATCCATGTCCTTGAGCAGATAACCCTGGGCGCCGCTGCGCAGGGATTCCACCAGGTCGCGCTCGTCGTTGCTGGTGGTAAGCATGCTGATAGGCACGGTGATCCCTGCCTCGCGGAGCCTTTTCAGCACCTCCAGGCCGTCCATGTCCGGCATGCGCATGTCCAGCAGGATTACATCCGGTTGCGCTTTGTGAACCATTTCCAGCCCTTCCTGGCCGGTACTGGCGGCGGCGATCACCTCGATGCCGCTGCGTTCCAGCAGGTTCTTCAGGCCGAGGCGGAACAGGGTGTGGTCATCGATGAGTTGGACTTTCATATCTCACTGATTCTAGCGGAATATGCGCTGGAGCAAAGCATTTTTTACGCCAACACTGGCCGTGTAGCTTCTTCCAACAGTAGTTCAATGCGTGTGCCTTCGCCGGGTTCGCTTTCTATGGTTAGTTCGGCGCCGATGCGTTGGGCCCGTTCCTGCATGATGCTCAGACCCACATGTTCGCCGGGAATGGCATTTTCGATTTGCGCCTCGATACCGATACCATCGTCCTCGATGAGCAGGTGGAAGGAGTGGGCATTCTTGCAGCTCATGAGAATACGCACATAGTTGGCCTGGCTGTGTTTGCGAATATTGGCCAGCGCCTCCTGGATAATGTGCAGCAGGTGCACCTCCAGCATGGGCGGCAGGCGCAGGTCCGGGCATTCGTTCTGGAAAAAGATCTGGCAATGACTCTCGTTCTTGAAGCGTTCCACCAGGCCTTCGGTGGCCGGGATCAGACCCCGTTCGTCCATGCGGATGCGGAAATGGGAAAGCAATTCGCGCAGTTCGAAATTGGCTTCGTCCAGTCCCGT
>DRKQ01000192.1 GCA_011051685.1 Gammaproteobacteria bacterium | reverse complement strand
TGCAACACAGGGCGGCCTTTCTTTTGGTTACTTTTCTTTGGCCGTGCAAAGAAAAGTGACTCGCAGCCTTCCAATAAAAACAAAGAAATCTTCCGCGCTTAATAGGCTGAGAAACAGTACATCAATTTTACGTTGAGGCTCATTACCACTCACCCCAGCGTGTCACACAACCGCTCCAATCACTCCGGCCACTCGAGATGATAATCAAACGGTACAGTATGGCTGTCTGCACCACAAACAAAACCCACCTCCAGCACCCAGTCCCCACCCATTCTGAATTCACCACTTTGCGCGGTGTATTTCCCAACTTTGGCAGGATCGGTCATGGGCACAAAGGTGTTGTCCAGTGACATTTCATGGCCGGGCATGTGTTGACGGAAACGCACCTTGCAATCGGTAACGGGTTGATTGAGGCCATCACGAATCAATAGTGAAACGGCTGCATTCTGACCCACCATCAATGGCGCAGGATCTGTGCTCAGCTGCAATTCATAACCGCCAACCGATGCTGTTTTCGGTGGCTGAAACTCACAGGCCGCCAGAAACAGAAAACTGATTGCCGCTAGAAAATGTACGAAACTCATTTTTAATTCGCCCCCACGGCATCCCCGTTAACTTTACTTCCGTCATTCCGGCGAAGGCCGGAACATAAGCGCGGGGCGCGTTGAGCGCCAAAGGCGGCCCGAACGGTGAGCATAGCGAATAATCTAGAATGTCATTTAAACCACTGGATTCCGGCCTGCGCCGGAATGACGGCATAGAATAAATCAAAAACAGCCTAATCAACGCCACCCACAACCCGCGCCATCACCACTCCCCCCTTGAGGTACAACACCTCCACCTCGCCCAATTCCGGCAAAAACTTGTTTTTGGTCAAGACCACCTCTCCCGCTCGCGGCCTGCGGGTTTCCGTCACCCGTTGGGTGTAGACACTGAAACTGGGCGTATTGAGATGCCAGCGCACCACGGTAAACTTATTGCGTTTTGCTAAGGCAGCAGCTTCCTTAATGGGACCCTGTTGCAGACCGCCGAGCACCGGCAACAGGAAACCGGAAATAGACAACGCCACCACCACTCCACTGGCCAAGAGTTTCTCCGAGGGCAGGAAACGCCGCTCGCCCATGCAAAAAATGGTAAACATAATGGCCGTAACAAAGAACGCCCGATAGCCCAGCGAAAAATAGTCCCTGTACTCACCCAGCATCTCCCGCAGATAGACATCCTTGATGCTCGGCAGGGCGCCTTCCATGATTTCAGGTAACAAGAGTAAAAACACAAACAGGATGAGCTGTGGCATAAACAGCCACCACTGCGACTGCAGGCTGACGACACCAACATCATCTTGCATGCGCAGCCACAGGGCCATGATCACGAAAGTGCCAGTGAGACCATACAACACATAATGCGGCAGCTTGGTGCCAGACAGGGAAAAGAAGCCCAACACGAACACAAACCATAACAGGGAATAGCGGCTAAGATCGTCTTGCCACAGCTGCTTGACCCTGAATAGTGAACGAATCAACACCGTGGTATAGGGCAGCACCGCCAGCAACACCACAGGGATATAATACAAAAGACCGCCGCTGTGTTTTTCCATGGGACTGCTGAAACGGTCGATGTTGTGCTTGAAGAAGAAGCCCTGGATGAAGGCGTCGCCTTCCTTGAGATACTGCGCCACATACCAGGGCATGGCGATGGCGAGAAAGATGATGATGCCCAGCGGATTGAACACCATGCGTAACCAGTCTTTCAACTCCTTGTTGGCGGCAAAGAACAGGAAGCTCACCGCCAGCGGTACCAGCACGGAAACCGGGCCCTTGGTGAGAAAGCCCAGGCCGATGAGGGCAAACGCAAACAGCAACCAGCGACGCTCGCGCTCTTTCCAGTAGAGATAGATACAAAACAGTGAGCTGGCAATGAACAGGTTGAGCAGGGCATCGGCAGTGGCAGCCTTGGCCATTACCGAGACCTCGAGTGCCGTGGCAGTGATGATACCGGCCATCAGCGCGGTGCGTTCGTCACCCCGCACCCGGCGCACGAAGCCAACCACCACCAGCACCCACAGGGTAGCGGCCATGGCCGAGGGCAGGCGAAAGGCAAATTCGTTGACACCAAACACGAACATGCTGGCGGCCTGCAGCCAGTAAATAAGGATGGGCTTGTCGTAGCGCGGCTGTCCATCGAGGAAGGTGGAGATAAAATCTCCGCGCTCGAACATCTCCCGGGTGGCCTCACTAAAGGCGCCCTCATCGAGGTCGAACAGGGGCACGGCATAGATGTTCAGGAAAAAACTGACGGCCACCGCAATCAGCAGCATCCAGCGCAGGATGTGATTATGGGATACCCGTGGTTGGATTGAAGAAGATGAGGACCGAGAAGTCACAATATACCTGTTTCAGAGTCAAGAAAAGTAGCCATCCAGCCATGGGCCCGTGGCTCACTACCCATACCGCTCTCACTGCACGCCGGCAAAACCTGGCGATTATGGGTGGAGGCGATTAGAATAACGGCCACCCAGACCGGGGCCAACGCCCCGCGATAATACCGAGGCCCGATTGAACACACAAACTCCGCCGCAAACCCCCGCCATAGGCGAGAAAGGTTTTCTGAAATATGTGTTCGGCACACTGATCCTGGTGGCCTTTGCTGTTTTCGTGGAATATTTCATCGGCTGGGTTCAGTTGCTCACCCCCTGGAAAGACCTGGATACCCTGCCATTGGTTCTTGCAGTGTCTCTGGTCTTTATCACCTACAGCCTGCGCGCCCTGCGGGTTTATGATTTCTTTCACCGTGAAATGCGCGGCCGGTTTACCCTCTGCCTGCGCCTCTCGCTGCAGCACAACATGCTCAACAATCTCCTACCCATGCGCACCGGCGAACTCAGCTTTCCCATGCTGATGTCCCGCTATTTTTCTATCCCGGCGGTGCGCTCCGTCCCCGCCCTGCTGTGGTTTCGCCTGCTGGATCTGCATACCCTGCTCGTCCTCGCCCTACTGGTGGCGGGCAAGGATTTCCTGCCATTATGGGCGGTAACGGTTAGCACCCTGCTCTGGCTGACCCTGCCCTGGCTGGGCTTTCGTCTGTACCGCCCCTGGCTCAAGGCCATTGGCCACCACCAGGGCAAGGTGTGGTCCATCCTGCGCATGATTCTGGAAAGCCTCCCCCAGGATCATGAAAAATTCTGGCGCTCCTGGATGTGGACCGTTCTCAACTGGGCGCTGAAGCTGGCCGTCTTCGCCTGGGTGCTGATGCTGTTCAGCGAGACAGACTTCGCCGCCGCCTGGTTGGGCGCCACCGCCGGCGACCTCACCAGCGTATTGCCCATCCATGGTATCGCCGGCGCCGGCACCTTCGAGGCCGGGGTGGTGGCCGGCCTGGTGCCCTTCGGCATCAGCGCTACCGATGCACTCACCGCCGCGGTCAACTTGCACCTGTTCCTGCTGAGCTGTACCGTCATCTCCGGCATACTCAGCCGGGCCTTGCCGAAAAACCTGCGCTGACTGCATCTCCGTTTTGGGTATTATTAACCGGTCGATATTGATTGCCGGGTTAATAATACGGTGGCATTTCCCCAGCCGGCGTTGAATAATTGTCATATGTCTTACTCCACGCCTACGCCGACCAGCCTCCGGTATCAACAACACCCGCATCGGAATTTATCCTTTCTGCTGTGTATTTTGCTGTTGTCATTGGGCGGCCTCGCCAGTGCTGTTCCCCTGCCTCAACAATTCACCGCCGTGTATGCGGTGAAAAAAAACGGCCTCACCATTGGTGAAACAAAACGGACCCTGCGCCGCAATGGGGACTATTTCCAGTTTGAGTCCATCACCCGGCCCAAGGGCGTCGCCCGGCTTTTCACCTCCGGCCAGGTGGTGGAGCGCAGCCTGTGGGATTTTTTTCAGGGTCTGCCGCGCCCGCTTAAATACACCTATTTCAACAGTGGCAGAAAAAAGAAACGTAACGTGCAACTGGATTTCGACTGGCAAAAACGTCAGGTCATCAATACCATCAATGGTGAACCCTGGAAAATGCCTCTGGAATACGGTACCCAGGACAAACTGCTCTATCAGCTGCGCATCATGCAGGATCTGCCCACGGATCAGCCACGGTTGCGCTACCCCATCGCCGACGGAGGCAAGCTGAAGTACTACGATATCGAGGTAATGGGTACGGAGCGCATTCGCACCGAGTTGGGCGTTTTCGATGCGGTGCGCCTGCGCTACATCAAGGGCAGCCGCAAGACCACCATGTGGTGCGCACGACAGCTGTCCTACCTGCCAGTACGTATTGAACAACAGAAGAATAACGACAGCCCGGTAAGGGCCATACTCACCTCGGTCACAGGAATCTCTCCGCGCAATCTGGCGACGGTGCGTTAGGCCAGATGGGTTGCTGCGAAGTTTCTGCCGTTATGGCTTTTCATACACCTGGCTCAGCCAGATGAAGGTTTGCTGCTGAAAGGTCTTTTTGAATCCGGCCTTGGTGATCCAGCGCTCGATATCACGGGGGTCATGCACGTAGGCACGGAAATCAGAACCGGCAAGCCTCAGCACCACCGCCATAAGCTCAACAACACCACGAATAAACCAACGCTGGCGCGGATAGGTCAGCGCAATCACCCGCCGGGTTTTCTTTGTTGCGCTGTTAAGCAGCAGGTCCGCAAAGGGATAACAGCAAACCACCTTGTCCAGGATGGTGATCTCGGCCGGCACCACCTCATCCAGTAATTCAATGAAGTCCCCCTGCAGGTACTGGGTGCGCCCGGCCAGTCCCCTTTCCGCGGCCCAGTCCTCTGCTTCCTTGAGCATGTCGGCCGAGAGATCGATCCCCACCGCGGTCCTGGCGCCCTGGGCCAACAGGGTTTGATGCAAATAGCCCACGCCGCTGCCGATTTCCAGCAGACTGGCGTCTTGGAATCCGGCCTGGGACAAACCTGCCAGCAACTGGCGCTGCGAGGGTTCGAAACCCTTTTTGGCAAAGCGCCGGCGGTAGCTGCGGGCAAAAAAGGAAAAAAGGCGTCCGCCGGAAATGGAATGGGGGCAACAGCAGGTCATTGCATCAATGGGGCATTCCCAGAAGTTTGGGTACGAAAAGTCATGAAGGTGGAACCGGACCTTCCATTCAACACCTCATGGCGGCATAAATCAAGACTGTTCTAATCAGACCTGTGCACTAAACTTTAATTATCCGTATCCCGCTCGTTTCACCACTCAAGGAGAGCCTCTATGGGAAAAGTGCAGCGCGTCACCCCTGCTGAAACCAACCATTCATCCATCCACCCCACGCACACAACATCAAACACCACCAGCACCAACCCGTCCGAGCTTGTCATCCGCTACGTGCTCGACACCAATGTCCTCATTCACGACCCCACCGCCCTGCTGAATTTCGAAGAACATCACGTGGTCATTCCCATGACCGTGCTGGAGGAACTGGACCGGCTCAAGGGCGGCCGCCAGGCCCATGCTGCCGACTGCCGGCAGGCGATCCGCGAGATCGACCGCATCCTCGGCCCGGCCACACCCGAGCAGGTGGAGCAGGGGGTGCCCATGCAACGCGAAGGGGCCAGCGAACCCCAGGGCCGATTGTCCATCCTCATGGGCCAGACCCCGGACAACCTCACCACCCTGCCCACCCACCTCAATGACAACAAGATCATCAACGACATCTGCCAGCTACAACGCCAGCACCCGGAGCAGCCCGTGGTGCTGATCACCAAGGACATCAACATGCGCCTCAAGGCCCGTGGCTGCGGCATCCATGCCGAGGATTATCACAGCGACCAGCTGGTTACGGACATCGACCTGCTCAACAAGGGCTACATCGAGTTTCCCGGCAGCTTCTGGGATCAGGTGGATGCGGTAAAAAGTGAGCGCCGGGACAGCCGCACTTATCATCAAATCCCAAAAATCGATGCATTGCAGGAAGTCTGTCCCAATCAGTTCATCCTCGATGGCAATGGCCTGGTGGCACGCATCACCCGGATTACCGGCGACATGCTCACTCTCATGCATCTGGACCACCACCGGCTCATGGAACAGGAGGCCTGGGGCCTCAAACCACGTGATGTGTACCAGGCCATGGCCCTCAATTTACTGTTGGATCCGGACATTCATCTGGTCAACCTCAGCGGCTCGGCAGGCTCCGGCAAGACAATTCTGGCCCTGGCTGCGGCCATCGAGATGACCGTCAACAACCCCCTCTACCGGCGCATCATCGCCACCCGCAGCACCCAGGGTCTGGACGAGGACATCGGCTTCCTGCCCGGCACCGAACAGGAAAAGATGGAACCCTGGCTGGGCGCCATCACCGACAACCTGGAGGCCCTGCATTGCGAAGACGAAGACGCCTCGGGTAGCGTGGATTACGTGCTGGGCAAGGTGCCGCTGCACTTCAAGTCGCTCAATTACATTCGCGGCCGCAGC
The DNA here is from genome assembly GCA_011051685.1 of Gammaproteobacteria bacterium. GTDB lineage: Bacteria > Pseudomonadota > Gammaproteobacteria > SZUA-152 > SZUA-152 > SZUA-152. The sequence continues at coordinate 727 of DRKQ01000192.1, read as the reverse complement.
TTTCAGCAAAGCCTGATCCTCATCGACGAGTCACAGAATCTCACCCCGCACCAGATCAAGACCATCATCACCCGCGCGGGCAAGGGCTCCAAGGTGATCTGTCTCGGCAACCTGGCGCAGATCGACACACCCTATCTCAACGCCACCAGTTCGGGATTGACTTATCTCAACGAACGTTTCAAGAATTTCGAGCACGGCGGCAATATCCAGTTGCAGGGTGTACCGCGTTCGTTACTGGCGGAATATGCGGAGGCGAATCTTTAACGATTGTCCCATTGATTGAGTCTCCGTCATTCCGGCGAATGCCGGGATCCGGTATATTAGTTCCCTGGATTCCGGCCTGCGCCGGAATGACGGATAAACGTTACCTGTCGTCAAAAACAGGAACACAGGATGTTCCCAAAGAGCCGGAATCACAAAGACATGGAAAAACGTAAAACACTGAGGCTGACTGTTTGCCTTGCTGGGCTACTCATCAGCATCGACTCCAACGCCGCAGACCACGCCTGCAGCGACTGCCATGGCTCCGCCACACCCGGCGCCAGCGACCTCATTCGCCCCCTCTCCGGCCTCTGCGCCGACTGCCATCGCAAACGCATCGCCGCCGGGGAACATGCGGTGGACATTCCCGTCACCGCCCCCAACAACACCCTGCCATTGCACAACGGCGAGATGACCTGCATCACCTGTCACGATCCACACCAAGCCTTCGCGGCACTACGCATGG
>DRKQ01000191.1 GCA_011051685.1 Gammaproteobacteria bacterium | reverse complement strand
GGATTGTGTATACCCTGCATGGGAATGAACTGATAAGGTGAAGGTCCTCTGTAGGAAGACCGCCGTCAACGATCATGTTGTTATTAGCTATGCATTTTTGCTCTGGGCAGGAAACGCCCAGGCTGCTCAATGATTTCTGGCATTAGACCGGTATCCAGCACTGGCCGGTAAAAGTTGCCGGGGCTCGGCATCTCGGCTTTTAGTGCTGCCTCAATAGCGGCATTATTAAACCACGGGAAGTCCTCATAAGGCATGAAATATTTCTATCCCCCGCCAGAAACCAATTGCCTTAAGAAAATATGTAAGATACTTCGATATCCGAACTGTTTTTCCATGCTTCTGTAAGTTCATCATAGTGTCCCCAATGATGCGATCTGGCAAGTAGACCCGTGGAGAAATTACAGTTCTTTGCCAGGTAGACGCTCGCCTCAAACCAATACTTCGCTTCACCGTCTCCGAAGACGGCATGGTAGTCTGAGGTCATAGGATGTGATCATCGATGAAGGCCTGAACGTCAGCCAGGGACGACGCCATGGATGGCGGAGGTAAGGCGACAGGGGTCAGAGCCGAGGAGCCTGCCTTGTCTCCCACGAATTTTGACACCGCATGGAAGCAGGTGCGTAGGAAAAAGGGGGACCCCGGTGTCGATGGTATTACCATGGAAGATTATCTTCAATGGGCCAAACAACACTGGGCCGCGGCGCGCCGAGCACTGGAGCGTGGCTACTATGTTCCGCAGCCGGTACAACGTGTGACGATTCTCAAACCGACGGGCGGTTTCCGTTTGTTGGGCGTACCCACCGTCAACGACCGTGTTGACCACGACTTGCTGATGAATCGGCTTCGCCTGTCCATCGCCGATAATAGGATTCTCAAACTTGTCGGCCGCTACCTGCGGGCAGGGGGTATGATCGAAGGGCAGCGCCATTCAATATTAGTAGATATTCACCACCTTGGCGATGCCTGAAGGGCAATGAGTGAACGCAAGCTAATCCCATAGCGCACTTATACAATGCCAAAAATTGTGGGAGCGCCTTTCCAGGTGCGATTCGTGCCTGGAAAGGCGCTCCCACATGGGGAAATAACCCTGTAGCAATTATTTTGAGACGATTAATAAAACAGTGGCACACCAACAGTAGGCGCTTTTATGCGAACCGAGCACCCGTTTGCGAAATCTCATCAAGCTGGGCCCAGGACTCTGACAGCTGTGGTTTTGGGCTAAGCTCTAAAGGTCGTTACCGCCTGGCAAGAACACTCGCCACGCAATAGGGAATGACCAAAAAGTGGTTAACGCATCAAGGTCTCGTCTCGGTAAGAGAACTGTGGATTATGTTTCACTATGCTTGACGAGCCGCCCGGTGCGGACCCGCATGCCGGGTGGTGTGGGGACTGGGGTTAGAGACCCCCGGTCAGCCGATTATGCCTTATCTTAAGGACTATAGGTGAACCCCAGTCTTTTCCGAGAGCCTTTTTCATACATTTAAACTCATTAACACCAATACGCTTCGAAAGCTCCCCTTCTAGTGCTGCAAAAATCTCCAAAGCGGCTTTTATGCTATCTCTTCCTTTGGGAGTTAAGGTAACAATTTTTGCACTTAAATTAGTTGGGTCTGTATCAGTGTATACGAATCCAAGCTTTTCTAGCTCGACAACACGTTTTTGTGCAGCCTGTCTAGAGATTCGCAGGCATTTAGCGAGTTCAGAAATACGAATGCCCGAGTCAGTCAAATGTGCCATTAGCATTGATTGGGGGTGACTAATATCTCCAAAATTTTGTTCTTTCATCGAAGCTAGCAAGCTCATGTCAAACCAATTGAAAGCATCGAGTAATAATTTCGCAATAGGGATTTCACTAATTTTTTTCATTTCAATAGTGTAAGTGTAATTGACACTTTTGGCAACACAGGCTATAGTGTCAATCACATTGACGCAAAACGGGATATAAATACAGAGGAATACTTTATGGCCATTTTTGAATCAAAAACCCTTACTGTTGAAATTGATGCACCCTATGAAAAGGTAATGATGGATCTGGCAGATCCCATGACGCATCCTGAATGGGCAAAGGAATTTTTTGCAGGGCCTGCGAAAAAGAGTGAGTACGGATATGTATTGGCTCCAGTGCCAATGATGGGAGGAACTATCAAATTTAAAATCGAATCTGATATTGCCCTTGGCTTACTTGATCTTTATCTAGCCCCTCCAGATTCCGATTACGGAGCACCACTTCAGGTTAGAGTCATAAGGAATGGTGATGGTGCTAATGTTTTATGGACGCTTTTTCGTTTTCCTGGCCTGTCTGATTCAAATTGGAAGGATGGGCTCATATCAATGTCAAAAGAACTTCTCGAATTAAAGAAAAGACATGAGAAAACATAGAGTCAACTTTATTTGGAACAAATTATTAAGGAACCTCTGATTAACCCTGAGACAGCGATATTGTGAGATGAAATTATTCATCGCAAGGCGCGGATCGCCGCCAACAGCGGGATTATTGGCAAGATTCGCAACGCCGCGATGGATGATTTCAGTCGCAATATCGCGTTCCATGAATTAATCAGAAGTTCCTTAAATAATCAAGAGCTTGTCAGCTGCGTTGAAGGGGTTGCCTGGAAAGTGAAAAAACACCTGTGGTTTTGAGTCCCGGTGATATACCCCCAGGTAGGGTACATCACGCACGATTCACTTCGTAATCCCGGTGGGTTTCCCGTCCAGGCTTGTCGCGTTTTTTTCCGTCCAGTATTGCTCGATACCCTGCTCGCCTTTTTTTTCGGCCCAGTGATTGAGGTCGTCGCGTTCGCTGCGGTAGTCGAAGTAGGGCACGGCCATGCCGCAGGAGCTTTGTACCAGGTCGATGTGGAGGGTGAAGATCTGCCGTGCGCCGGGCAGTGGGGGGAAGTGCTGTATCTGTTGAGACCATGCGTCGTCCCCGGGTTGCACCATGCGGGCCTGGCCGTAGAGGCGCAGGATCATGGGCGGGCCTGCGAAGGCGCAGAACATGAGGGTCATGCGTGGGTTTTCCAGCACGTGGGCGGCGGTCTCGTTGCCACTGCCGGTGACGTTGAGCCAGCGCACGGTGTGCTCGTCGATGACGCGCAGGCTGTCCATGCCCTTGGGGGAGAGGTTGACGCGGCCTTCACTGCCGGCGGTGGCGACGAAGAAGATGTTTTGTCGGCGGATGAAGTCTTGCAGCTTGGCGGGGATGGCGTCGTAGTGTTTGCCCATGGCCTCAGCTCTCCGTTGTTTTTTCCAGGATGATAAAGCTGTAAGGATAGGGGTTTTTGTCGTCGGCGGGGAAGTCTTCGTGGTGGGTCTCGCGCCATTGCTCGAGGTCGAATGCGGGGAACCAGGCGTCGCCCTCGAGATCGGCGTGCACCAGGGTCATGTACAATCGGTCGGCCAGGGGCAGGGCCTGCTGGTACAGCGACATGCCGCCGATGAGCATCACCTCTTCGGCGTCGGCGCAGGCGGCCAGGGCGTCGTCCAGGGAGTTGAAGGTTTCGATGTCCTCGGCAGCGTAGTGCGGATTACGCGTGACCACGATGTTGCGCCGCCCCGGCAGCGGCTTGGCGCCGAAGGACTCAAAGGTGAGGCGGCCCATGATGATGGGCTTGCCCAGGGTGTTTTGGCGGAACCACCGCATGTCCGCCGGCAGTTTCCACGGCAGGCGGTTTTCGATGCCGATGACGCGGTTGTCGGCCATGGCCCAGATTAGGGAGATTCGAGGGTGGGGCTTGTGGAGCGCTTGTGTCATAAGGTCGTGCTGTTGAATTTGAAAAGAAAGGACTAAGGGCAGAGGACTAAGGACTGAGTGAAACAACCGTTATCTCAACTTAGTCCTCAGCCCTCAGTCCTGTCACTAAACCGCCACCGGCGCCTTGATGTGCGGGTGGCTTTCGTAGCCCACCACCTCGAAGTCATCAAAAGTAAAGTCGAAGAGGTTTTTGATCGCCGGGTTCATCTTCAGCGTGGGCAGGGGCAGGGGCTCGCGCGAGAGTTGCAGTTGGGCCTGTTCCAGGTGGTTGGAATAGAGATGCGCATCGCCCAGGGTGTGAATGAACCCGCCGGGCTGCAGGTCGGTGACCTGGGCCATCATCATGGTGAGCAGGGCGTAGGAGGCGATGTTGAAGGGCACGCCGAGAAAGATGTCGGCGCTGCGCTGGTAGAGCTGGCAGGAGAGTCTGCCCTCGGCCACGTAAAACTGGAAAAAGGCGTGGCAGGGGGGCAGGGCCATGTTGTCCAGTTCACCCACGTTCCAGGCGGAGACGATGATGCGCCGCGAGTCCGGGGTGCGTTTGATCTGCTCGATCACCTGGGAGATCTGGTCGATGTGCCGGCCGTCGGCGCTGGGCCAGCTGCGCCATTGCGCGCCGTACACCGGGCCGAGGTTGCCGTTTTCGTCGGCCCATTCGTCCCAGATGGAGACGC
>DRKQ01000190.1 GCA_011051685.1 Gammaproteobacteria bacterium | reverse complement strand
TTGAAGGCCCACAGGTCTTCCAGCGAGCCGCCGCCGCGGGTGAGCAGCAGCAGGTCGCATTCGTCGCGCCCTGCGGCGGTGCGCAGGGCCTCGACGATGGCCGGCGGGGCATCAAGGCCCTGCACTGGCACTGGGTAGATGAGCACTGGGATGGCCGGGAAGCGGCGCTGGAGGACGCTGAGCACGTCGCGGATGGCGGCGCCGCTGGGTGAGGTGATGACGCCGATGCGGTGCGGCAGCTCGGGCAGGGGGCGCTTGCGGGCGGCGTCGAACAGGCCCTCGGCGGCCAGGCGCTGTTTGAGCTGCTCGAACTGCCGCCGCAGGCGGCCGTCGCCGGCCTCTTCCAGGTGTTCGACGATGAGCTGGTAGTCGCCGCGCGCCTCGTACAGGCTGACGCGCACCCGCGCCAGCACCGCGCTGCCGTTGTCCGGCTGGAAGTCCAGCAGGCGCCGGCGCATCTTGAACATGGCGCAGCGCACCTGGGCCTGTTCGTCTTTCAGCGTGAAATAGATGTGCCCGGAGGCCGGCTGCGCCAGGTTGGAGATCTCGCCCTCGACCCAGATCAGCGGGAAATTGCCTTCCAGCAGGGCGCGGGCCTCGCGGTTGAGCTGGGCGATGCTGTAGATTTCGCGGCGGGGCTGGCGGTCGGCGGACATGGCGGCGGCGGGGGATTGTTTGGCGGGGAAATGAAAAGAGGCGGGTTGCGCATCGCAGCCCGCCTCTTTCGTTGCTTACTGCCCGGACATCAGAACAGCCAGGGGCCGGCGTCCTTCTGTTCGATGGCCTGCTGGTAACCCATTTCGCCCTGGAACTTGGCGACGTTGGCCAGCTTGATGGCGGTCTTGTAATCGGCCTTGTGGGCGGCGGCCTTGGCCTTTTTCAGGTAGACCTTGCGGGCGTCGCGCCATTCACCGTCGACGCTGCGGGCCTTGTTCAAGGCGGCCTCGGCAGCCTCGATGGCGGCGGTGGCCGCCGCTGCGTTGGCACCCTCGGTCTTGACCGTGGCGGCGCAGCCACTCAATGTGATCAGCAGTGCACCTGTTATTGCGATTGCTAGTTTTTTCATGCCTTCCTCCTCCGATGATCTTCTGCAGTGAAGTCTTGTTTTCTCAGGGTGGTTTGACCACTTTTATTCAATCATACGTACCGGTCCAAGCCAAGCTACCGGTTTCGCCGGTGCAGGTCAAACGCTGTGGCCATGCCTGTGGCGGTGTTTTGGGGAATGCTGCTTTCTATGGCTGCTGGCCGTCTGATCACCGCGTCGGCTGCTTTTTCATGTCCTGAATAAACAAGCACTTACCGTGAGGTGGCGGGCGGGTGGCTGAATAAGAATAAGGGTGTCTCGAAATTTCCGGGTCAGCCGACTATAATCCGCCCCCTAAATAAGGACGCCTCGAAGCGTAGAAGTGTCCTACATTCTTGCACCGTTTTGGAATCCCCACTATGCGAATTGCCCAGGAAGCCCTCACCTTCGACGATGTACTGCTGGTTCCCGCCCACTCCACGGTGATGCCGAAGGAAGTGAGCCTGCAGACATTCCTGACCCGGGAGATCCAGCTCAATGTGCCGCTGGTGTCGGCGGCCATGGACACCGTCACCGAGGCACGCCTGGCCATCAGCATGGCGCAGGAGGGCGGCATCGGCATCATTCACAAGAACATGACCGGCGAAGAGCAGGCGGCGCAGGTGCGCCTGGTGAAGAAATACGAGAGCGGTGTGATCAAGGACCCCATCACGGTGACCCCGGACACCAGCATCCGCGATGTGCTGGCCCTGACCCGGGCGCAGAACATCTCTGGCGTGCCGGTGGTGGCGGAGGGGCGTCTGGAAGGCATCGTCACCAGCCGCGACCTGCGCTTCGAGACCCGCTTCGACAATCCCGTGTCCAGCATCATGACCGGCCGCGACAAGCTGGTGACGGTGAAGGAGGGCGCGGAGACCGACGAGGTGCTGGCCCTGCTGCATAAGTACCGCATCGAGAAGGTGCTGGTGGTCAACGACGACTTCGAGCTGCGTGGCCTGATCACCGTCAAGGACATGCAGAAGGCCTCGGAATATCCCAACGCCTGCAAGGACAACCAGGGCCGCCTGCGTGTTGGCGCGGCGGTGGGCACCGGTGGCGGCACCGAGGAGCGCGTCGCGGCGCTGGTGGAGGCCGGCGTGGACGTGGTCGTGGTGGATACCGCCCACGGCCACTCGCAGGGGGTGCTGGATCGCGTCAGTTGGGTGAAGAAGCACTTCCCGCAGGTGCAGGTGATCGGCGGCAACATCGCCACCGCCGAGGCTGCGCTGGCGCTGAAAGAGGCCGGTGCCGACGGCGTCAAGGTCGGCATCGGCCCCGGCTCCATCTGCACCACGCGTATTGTCGCCGGCGTCGGCGTACCGCAGGTCACGGCCATTTCCAATGTCGCCAAGGTGCTGGAAGGCAGCGGCATCCCGGTGATCGGCGACGGTGGCATTCGCTACTCCGGCGACGTCGCTAAGGCCATCGTCGCCGGCGCCTCCTGCATCATGATCGGCGGCATGTTTGCCGGCACCGAAGAGGCGCCGGGTGAGGTGGAGCTGTTCCAGGGGCGTTCCTACAAATCCTATCGCGGCATGGGTTCGCTGGGCGCCATGACCGGCAGTGAGGGCTCCAGCGACCGTTACTTCCAGGAAGGCAGCAAGGCCGACAAGCTGGTGCCGGAGGGTATCGAGGGCCGCGTGCCCTTCAAGGGGCCGCTGGCGCCGGTGGTGCATCAGCTGCTCGGCGGCATCCGCTCCAGTATGGGCTACACCGGCTGCGCCAGCATCGAGGAGATGCGCACCAAGCCGGTGTTCGTGCGCGTCTCCGGCGCCGGCATGCGTGAGAGCCACGTGCACGACGTGACCATCACCAAGGAAGCACCGAACTACCGCGTCTAGCCTGAGCGGCAACGGCCGGGGTGGATTACGCCCCGGTCGCTTGAATCCTCCATTTACTGTTACAGCACCGGACATCGTCCTTTGAATACCGACATTCATTCCCACCGCATCCTGATCCTCGACTTCGGCTCCCAGTACACCCAGCTCATCGCCCGCCGTGTGCGCGAGGCCGGCGTCTACTGCGAACTGCACGCCTGGGACCTGATGGACGACGCCGCGGTGCGTGACTTTGCCCCCAGCGGCATTATCCTCTCCGGCGGCCCCGAGTCGGTCACCGGCGAAGAGGCGCCACGCGCGCCGCAGGCGGTGTTCGAACTGGGCGTGCCGGTGCTGGGCATCTGCTACGGCATGCAGACCATGGCCGCGCAGCTGGGTGGCAAGGTGGTCAATGCCGATCATCACGAATACGGCTATGCGCAGGTGCGCGCGCGCGGCCACACCGCGCTGCTGCGCGACATCGAGGATCACACCAGCCCCGAGGGCTACGGCCTGCTGGATGTGTGGATGAGCCACGGTGATCGCGTCGAGGAACTACCGCCAAACTTCAAGTTGATGGCCTCCACCGACGACGCGCCCATCGCCGGCATGGCCGACGAGGAGCGCCACTTCTACGGCATCCAGTTCCATCCCGAAGTCACCCACACCTTGCAGGGCGAGCGCATCATCAAGCGCTTCGTGCTGGACATTTGCGGCTGCGAACCACTGTGGACGCCGGGTAACATCATCGAGGAAAACATCCGTGCGGTGCGCGAACAGGTGGGCGGCGATGAGGTGATCCTCGGCCTCTCCGGCGGTGTCGATTCCTCGGTGGTGGCGGCGCTGCTGCACAAAGCCATTGGCGATCAGCTCACCTGTGTGTTCGTCGACAACGGCCTGCTGCGCCAGAACGAGGGTGATCAGGTGATGGCCACCTTCGCCCAGCACATGGGCGTGAAGGTGATCCGCGTCGACGCCGAACAGCGTTTCATGGATGCACTGGCCGGCGAGGCCGATCCGGAGAAGAAGCGCAAGATCATCGGCAACCTGTTCGTTGATATCTTCGAGGAACAATCCGCCAAGCTGCCTAACGCGAAATGGCTGGCACAGGGGACCATCTATCCCGACGTCATCGAGTCTGCCGGCGCCAAGTCCGGCAAGGCCCACGTGATCAAGTCGCACCACAACGTTGGCGGCCTGCCTGACTACATGAAACTCAAGCTGGTGGAGCCCCTGCGCGAGCTGTTCAAGGACGAGGTGCGCAAGCTCGGCACCGAACTGGGCCTGCCCTACGACATGGTCTACCGCCATCCCTTTCCTGGGCCCGGTCTCGGCGTGCGCATCCTCGGTGAAGTGAAAAAGGAGTACGCCGATATCCTGCGTCCCGCCGATGCCATCTTCATCGAAGAGCTGCATAACCACGATTGGTACCACAAGGTCAGCCAGGCCTTCGCCGTGTTCCTGCCGGTAAAGTCCGTCGGCGTCACCGGCGACGGCCGCCGCTACGACTACGTGGTCTCCCTGCGCGCGGTGGAGACTATAGACTTCATGACCGCCCGCTGGGCACACCTTCCCTACGAGCTGCTGGAGACCGTCTCCCGTCGCATCATCAACGAGGTACCCGGTATCTCACGCGTCGCCTACGACATCTCCAGCAAGCCGCCTGCCACCATTGAGTGGGAGTGACTGGGATTTGCAGCCTATTGAATTATAACGATTAAATAAATAATACTGATCGCGAATTCAACCCGCTAGTGCAACAGGTGGATCAATCCCGAAGAATACCTGGTTGGGGGGGCTTGAAGCCTAGGCACTTTCGGGGCCGGTTGTTCAATTTTTCCATGATCATTTCGACCTGGGCAGAACTCAGTTTGTCGAAGTCCGTCCTCTTCGGGAGGTACTGGCGAATAAGTCCGTTGGTATTCTCGTTCAAGCCACGTTCCCAAGAATGATACGGGTGCACGAAATACCCCTCCGCATCCAGTTCCTGAGCGATTTCCCTGTGGTACGCGAATTCTTTGCCGTTGTCATAGGTCAATGTATGAACCTTCGCCATCAGAGGCTGCAGCGCTGTCAGAATGGCTGTCTTCACCGATGCGGCCGTCTTGCCGGGCGCCAGAACTACCCGGCTCAGCCGTGAAACCCGTTCGGCCAGCGTCACCAGTACCTTGCCACCCGGCTTGCCGATCACCGTGTCCACTTCCCAGTCGCCGATGCGCGACCGCTCTTCTACGATGGCCGGGCGTTCATCAATGGAGATCCGGTCTCTGAGCTGTCCACGCCGGTCATGGCCACCATAGCGCTTCCTGCGTGGCTTTTGGCAAGCGCAGGTGCCGATGCAGGTCGCCGCCGCGCCGTTTGTCGGCGTACACATAGCGGTAGATCCATTCATGGCTGATGCTCACGTCTTCCTCGCGGAGCAGCCAGCCGCTGATCTGCTCAGGGCTCCAGTCTTCCCGCAGCAACCGTTCGACACGCTGCCAGGTAGCCGATGTGATGCGGACATGCACCTTGTCCTTGCGCCGATTCTCCGCCAGCCTCTGGGCCTGCTTGGGCCGGTAGCCCTTCAGCCCCTTATTGCGGCACAATTCCCGACTGACCGTCGAAGGACTTTGCTCGATCACTTCGGCGGTTTCCCTCTGGGTATGGCCCATCTGCTGGAGGGCGTAAATCTGGTATCGTTCCTCTTGGGTGAGCTGCGTGTAGCGTTTCATCGTGCTCCTCTTTCTTGCCGGTTAGAAGGAGCTGAAATACTACCGTAGCTCACCCTCTATCCGCTTGGTCGAGTTGCACTTATGAGTTGAATCCGTGCTGTGAAATACCGGTGGATATGGGTAATAGGGTGTTTATACTTCCTATACTTAACGGAATACAGAGCATATGGACAATACGAGGTCAGGGGATGACAGGATTGTGCCGGTGTCCTACGAGCCGCCTGCCACATACAATCTGGATCTGGAGATTTTCTCCATTTCGGCATTGCGACGCCGTGCCACTGCTCAGTGTCGAATACAAACCCTTGAACATATCGAGTTCTATTTGCTGATTTATATCACCGAGGGTCAGTGCCTGCACATGGTGGATTTTGAGTCCATCGCTTGTGCACAGGGTTCGTTGTTGGTGTTGCGACCGGGACAGATACAACGCTTCGACATGAACAGTCACTACCAGGGGTGGATGCTGATTTTCCGTCCTGAATTCCTCCAGCCGCGACTGCAGCCCTCTGCGACGGCAAAAGATACGACTACCCTGGTTACGGATCTGGAGATCTTCAATCGCCTGGAATCCTTGCCGACGCACTTTCAGTTGAACGAAGAGGAGCAGGGGGCAGTTCTGGAGTCCATTATCAGGATGTCACGGGATGCTCAGCTTGAGTCAGATACCAATACGCTTCACATGCTGCTGCGTAACCAGTTGCATGCGTTATTGATACGCTTGTTTCTTGCCCGTCCGGTGGTGGAACATTCCGAGGCCGCTGCGCCGGCATTTCTAAAACGGTTCATGCGCTACCGGCTCGCCGTGGAACGAAATTTTCAGCGCTGGCACCGGGTGGCGGATTATGCAAATTTCCTGGGCTGTTCGGAAAAAAGCCTGACCCGCGCAACGCAGAGTGTTGCCGGGATCAGTGCCAAGGTCTTTCTCTCAAAAAGGATTATTCTGGAAGCCAAGCGGCTGCTGCTGCATACCGGTATGCCCGTTGCGAAGATAGCCGATGTCCTGGGTTTTGATGAGGCTACGAATTTTGTCAAATTCTTTCGCCGTGAAGTCGGTTGTTCACCGGGGGACTTCCGCAAGAAGAATGGTCGTTGATTGCGGAACATTGCGGAGTCATGTTCTGCCGCGGCCAGAATACCCTGCCTAACAGTCATGAGCCCGCTGGTTACACCTCTGATCATGGAAGATGATAGAGGCGTGCGGAGCAGCAGGGGTAGAGGCCGGTCAATATTTTGATGGCATTGGGATCGCGATTCCTAACTTGGCCTGCTGCCGAGCCCTCGCACCCATGATTGCCTGCAGGCGGTCGATCCTGAGGGATCGTTTTCCGTCTGACAGCCCACATTAAAGCGAGCCGCCGGCAGGCCGAGGGTCGGCAGTACGCCTGCCGCTCCGCACGTTATTGAGTGTGCACCAACGTTCGGAGAGCTGCAATGGAGTTGACCCCACTGTACAAACGCGTCATCGGTCTGGATGTTCACCAGGCCAAGATCACCGCCTGTGCCATCATTGAGCATGAGAACGGTCAGGTAGACGTCATCCCGCGCGAGTTCGGCGCCTTCAAACGGGACCGGCGGGCGCTGGCGGAATGGGTGCACGAGATGGCGCCCGAGGTGGTGGTCATGGAGAGCACCGGGGTCTTTTGGGAAAGCCCCTATACCGCGTTGGAGAAGGCAGGGATCGAGGCCTGGGTGGGTATCTGCCCGGGCAACAACGAGAGTGCCGGAAAACGCAAAAGCGGCCGCATTCGACGGGGGAACCCCTGGGTCCGACGGCTGTTATGCGAATTTGCCCAGGCCGCTGCCCGAATGCGCTGTGGCCTCAAGGCGAAGTTCGAATCGCTGATGATCCGCAAGGGCTACAAGAAGGCGATCGTTGCCCTGGCGCGCAAGATGCTGCGCATCCTCTACGCCATGCTCAGTAACAAAGCGCACTACCAGGATCGTACCATCGATTACGAAGCACCGACCGTTGCCCGGAACGCCCCGCGCTGGCTCAAGATGCTTCGGAAACACGGCTTCATCAGCGACGCTGCTACTGCGCAACCTGCCTTCCCGAGGGGCAAAAGCGTATCGTCAGACAGAGTCGTGACCGGCCAGGGTTTCGTGTGCGCGTCAGGGTGGGTTCTTCCACATTAAAAGTTGTCCGTTTTTGATAATTATTGAACGGATTTATACCTCGCCGCGTTGTGGTCTCTGAACTACTTTGGTTGCGTGTTTACAAGAAACCAAAACCAAGTTCGAGGGGTGAACCTCATCATGTTCAGTTTATTGCGCAGAATGAATTTCATTATTGTTCTTAATTTTCTGGTGGCCGCTGTTTTGTTATGCAATACAGCGGGTGCTGCCAACGTACAAGCGGAGGTGAATATGACCAATGATATAAAACAGCAGGTGGTTGATTTGTTAAAGAGCATCGAAACCGGCGCTCAGGAGCCCGTGGCGATCATCAACCCGGAAAAATACATCCAGCACAATCTGGCGGTTGGCGATGGGCTGTCGGGGTTTGCCTCGGTCTTGCAACAGCTTCCGCAAGGCTCCGCAAGGGTGAATACGGTGCGGGTCTTCAAGGATGGCGACTATGTGTTTGCGCACACCGATTATAATTTTTTTGGTCCCAAGATCGGTTTTGATGTGTTTCGCTTCGAAAACGGGAAAATCGTCGAGCACTGGGACAATCTGCAGGAAAAGCCGGATGCCCCGAATCCCAGCGGCCATACCATGGTGGACGGTCCCAGCGTGGTGGAGGATCTGGAAAAAACAGCGGAGAACAAGGCTCTGGTAAAGGCGTTTGTCGAAGACATCCTGCTTAATGGCCGGATGGAAAATCTGGCTGCCTATTTTGATGGTGATAATTACATTCAGCACAACCCGAACATTGCGGATGGTTTGTCTGGGTTGGGCACGGCGCTCGAGGCCATGGCCAAGCAGGGCATTGCCATGAAATACGATCGGATCCACAAGGTTCTGGGTGAGGGTAACTTTGTGTTGGTTGTCAGTGAGGGAAGTTTTGCTGGAAAACATACGGCGTTTTATGACCTGTTCCGTGTGCAGAACGGAAAGATCGCTGAGCACTGGGACACCATTGAAACTATTCCGCCAAGGAGTGAGTGGAAGCATAGCAATGGGAAGTTCTGATTATGTGGCTCCCGTTTGTTGATCAGGATGTGTCATGTGCTCGGATTCTTCAAGCGCAATAACGAAGGAGTTAGGAAAGATGTTATCTTCAATCGAAGAGTTGCTGGATCGTCACAACCAGTCACGTCTGCGTGCGATTAATCTGATCGTCAGTGAGAATCGCATGTCGGAAAAGGCCATGGCGCCGCTGAGTTCGGATATTCAGTCACGCTATGCCGCCACATTCTATGCGGGCACGGAGCCCGCGCGGGAGATCATCCATAGCGTCACCGCAAAGGCAAAGGCGGTGTTTGCCGCCGATTACGCCAACCTTGCGCCTATTTCCGGCAACATGGCCTTGCTTGCGGTGGTCTTTGCCCTTTCCCGAAGCCAGGATCATGTTGGCCGCGTGCCGCCATTTTTTCCCGGCGGAGGTTATCCGATCAATTATGAAATCTTTGACCGGAAGCCGCTGGCGCTGCCGTTTTCGGAGTCAACCTGGCAACTCGACCTGCCCAAAACCCTGGCGCTGCTGGAAAGGCACAAGCCTCCCCTAGTGGTGCTAGGTTCGTCCATCGTCACCTATCCTATGCCCGTACGGCAGGTGGCCGACTGCGTGCATGCCTACGGGGGGATTGTGGCCTACGATGGCTCGCACTCGTTGGGCTTGATTGCCGGTGGTCAGTATCAGGATCCGCTGCGCGAAGGGGCGGACTTATTACTGGGCTCAACTCACAAGACCTTTCCGGGACCGCAGGGCGGCATCATTCTCACCAACAATGAAGCCATTCACAACAAGGTGGAACAGCTGGCCAACTTTACGCCGCTTGATGGTCCGACCTTGATTTGTAATCCGCACCTGGCTCGCATCGCCTCCACCGGCATTGTGCTAGAGGAAACGCCCTGGAAAGAATACGCCCGGCAAGTGGTGGAAAATGCCCGTGTTATTGCAAACATATTCCGCGCCGAGGGCGTGCCCATGCATGGTGCGGCAGCCGGGAATTTTCCGGAGTCCACCTATTGCCACCAGGTGATCACCAACTTCCCCCTGAAAGAGTCGATGAGGCTGCGTGACCGCCTGCAGAAACATCATATCAACGTGGATGGCTTTGTGCGTATCGGTACCAGCGAGATAACCCGGCTGGGTTACAAGGCGGCCGAATGCCACACCCTGGCATATTTGCTGGTGCGGCTTTTTAACAATCAACCCATCGATGTTGAAACGGTCGAGCTGTTGATTGATACGCATGATAAGGTCGTCATGTAGGTTTTGGTAAAAAGACACAGCTTTTATTGCCGTGATCACATAACAAGCAATAGGCTTCTTAAATAACAACGATGCGCAGATGGAGAAATGGGGAGACGGACTGGAATTATTAGTCGTCTCAAAATTATCTTACTTGCGTCATTCTGGCGGGTATCTTGTAGGAACGGCTCATAGCCGCGAAAAGCAACCAATTGCAGCTATGAGCCGCCCCTACATCAAATTCGGGTCAAAACAATTTTAAGACGTTTAATAACTCACGGAAAGGAACGTAGCATGAAAAAGGAATTTTCTCGACGGACATTTATCAAGTCATTGGGCCTGGGTGTGGCAGGCCTTGCGGCAATTCGCAGCCCGGCAGCGATCAGTTCACTGGCGGCACGAAGTGAAGCCATTGACGTGATGATTATCGGCTCCGGGTTTGGCGGGGCGATTGCGGCCTTGCGGCTCGCTGAGCTTGGCATCCACACGGTCATGCTGGAGCGTGGCCGCCGTTGGCCGGTAACGCGGGAGCAAAACACCTTCTCCAGCCTGCAAGACCCGGATGGCCGTTCGGCCTGGTTGAGTGATGTTGCGCTGCTAGGTGAAGCAAAGCCCATTGACAAGTATATCGGCGTGCTTGAACTGGTATTAGGGAATGGTATCGCCTCCCTTGCGGGCGCCGGCGTGGGTGGTGGCTCACTGGTGTATGCCGGTGCCTTGTATCAGCCTTCGCGGGCCTTGTTCAAAAGAATCTTCGCTGACAGCGTGGATTATCACGAAATGGACGCCATCTATTATCCGCGGGTGAGGTCGGTGATTGATCCGAAACCAATACCCTTCGAAATTCTGGCGCGGCCGGAATATGCCGCTGCCCGCAAGTGGTGGCAGTTGGGCCGTAATGCGGGACTGACGACCAAGTTGGTCGAGTTGGGGGTGTCGTGGCATGCGGTGTGGGAAGAGCTGCAGGGAATTCGCAAGCCATCTGTCATTGCCGGAGAATTCTGGTACGGGAACAATAGTGGCGCGAAGCGAAGCCTGGACAGGAATTACCTGCGTCACGCCGAACGGCATGGGCATCTTGAAATCCTTACGCAACAAAATGTCAGCGCCATTCGCAAAGGCCCCGATGGGTGTTATCTGGTGGTGGTGGATGAGATCGATACCGACGGCTCCGTGTTGGCAAGACGACAGTATGTGGTGAAGAAACTCTTTATGGCAGCGGGCTCCCTGGGTACTTCCCGGTTGCTGGTAAAGGCCAAGGCGAAAAATGACTTGCCGGAACTGAATGATGCCGTTGGGAAATATTGGGGTAATAATGGTGACTTCTTCAGCAGCCTGTCCGGTTTTGGCCGGAATATCAAACCCAATCTGGGTGGCCCGGTTCCCGTTGCCATCGAGGATCCCTTCAATCCCATTCTTCCCACGACGGTAGAGTGCTACGCAGACTGGTCCCTGGAAGGTGACACGGGGACAATATCCTCAGTGGGAATGTCCGTCCCTCCGCCAAAGGGACGATTCATCTACGATAAGACTATCGATGATGTCGTCCTCAATTGGCCGGGTAATCATCCTGAAATTCAACAAGTCACCCAGGCTGGAACGGCCACGTATCATAGGCTTGCCAATGCCTGGGGGCTGACTGAGAAGATATCGCCGGTTCGAGCAGGGCATTGCCTTACCCATGCCCCGGTCACAGCAAACGTTACCGCCCATCCCCTGGGTGGTATGGTGCTCGGTCGGGCCACCGACAATATCGGCAGGGTCAGGAACCATCGGGGCTTGTATGTTGTCGACGGGGCGCTCATTCCAGGGCACACGGGTTGTACGAACCCGGCATTGACCATCGCGGCATTGGCGGAACGAAATGTTGAAAGAATCATCAACAGGGATTTTTGATGATGAACATACTGCTGAATGTTGCCGAGCATCAACAAGCCTATGCCGTTAAACCGGTCTCGCAGGCAGACATTATTACTCCGGAGGAAATCAATCGCGCCCAGCCGCTACCTGCCGGTGCGGAAAGTTTTATTGCCCGCTCAAGAAAAAGCATTAAAAACATTCTCGATGGTAGCGATCATCGTTTATTTATGGTGGTGGGGCCGTGCTCCATTCATGATCCCAAGGCCGCGTTAGAGTATGCGGCCCGGCTCAGGGAGCTGGCGTATGAGCTTGGCGATAGCTTTTTCCTGGTGATGCGGGTTTATTTTGAGAAACCGCGCACCTCCGTGGGATGGAAGGGGTTGATCAATGATCCGTATCTGGATGGCAGTTGCAGGCTCAATGAAGGCCTGGCCATCGCGCGGCAATTGTTGATTGACATCACCCGGCTCAATCTGCCCATAGCCACGGAGGCGCTGGATCCTCTTTCCACGCAATACATTCAGGATCTCATTACCTGGACAGGGATTGGCGCCCGTACTACAGAATCGCAAACTCATCGTGAACTGGCCAGCGGTCTGCCGTCACCAGTGGGCTTCAAGAACGGCACCGATGGCAATCTGCATGTCGCTGTCAATGCCATAAGGGCCAGTGAGCAGGCGCATTGTTTTCTGGGTATTAACCACGAAGGCCGTGTTTCTGTGATGCGCACCCCGGGTAACAAGAATACCCATATTGTCTTGCGCGGCGGCGCGGGCAAACCCAACTATGATGCTGCCCATGTTGCCATGTGTGAGAAATTATTTTTCCAGCAGAAATTAAAGCCCAGGATCATGATCGATTGCAGTCATGTGAATGCCCAGAATGATTACAGGAATCAGTTGCGAGTGATGGAGGATGTGACCGGGCAGATACTGGCCGGCAATCAATCCATCAAGGCGCTAATGCTTGAGAGTAACCTCTATGCAGGGAATCAACCGCTGACCGCGGGGCGAAGCGCATTGCGTTATGGAGTGTCGGTGACGGATCGATGTATTGGCTGGGAAGAAACCGAAAAGTATTTGCGCAAGATGTATGTAAAACTGCGGCGGGTGCTGCACAGGCGAAAAATCTGCAGCGAATCCCCCGCTGGGCAATAAAGTGATTCACTGATGTTGCCGTGCAGAAGCAGGAGCAGGCAAAAAAGGTCGCCCTTGACAGGGCGCCCGAAAGGTCAGTTGCAATACAGACCGAAGTCTGCGGGTATTTATTGTTCCGATAAAAGGTTAATACCACCGCCTTTCAGGCGGTCAGATTTATCTGCGATACTGGCCTCGTACATGAAGCGAGGTTGTATGGATGGAATATCGTTACGGCAGTCATACAGTTTACAAGATACAGTATCACTTTGTATTTGTTACGAAATATCGTTATCA
>DRKQ01000189.1 GCA_011051685.1 Gammaproteobacteria bacterium | reverse complement strand
TGCGCATCGATTTTGACCAGGGTTTTGTGGCCCACTCCGACGGCGATGTGGCCATTCACGCCCTGTGTGATGCACTGCTGGGTGCGGCGGCCCTGGGTGATATCGGTCAGCACTTTCCCGACACCAGTGCCGAGTTTGCCGAAATCGACAGCCGGGTTCTGTTGCGCAGGGTGGTAAACCTGTTAGGCGAAAAGGGTTTTTCTGTCGGCAATGTGGACCTCACCATCGTCGCCCAGGCGCCGAAGCTGGCGCCGCACATTCCCGCCATGCGCGAAAGCCTGGCGACGGATTTGCAGGTTGCCGTCGATCGGGTCAACGTCAAGGCCACGACCACCGAGGGCCTGGGTTTTACCGGCCAGGGTGAGGGTATTGCCGTGCATGCAGTGGTGTTGTTGCAGGATTATTAAAAGTCTCACAATAATTTCAATTAACGTGATCTGTTGTGGTGAATTGCTTGTGGCAACTAACAGAGTGGGAGCGGCTTTTAGCCGCGAATCGCGCCTGGAAAGGCGCTCCCACCGGAAGATAACGCAGTAGCGATTATTTTGAGACGGTTAATACATCCTGACACGCAGGCGTTGCATCATTAACTCAGAAAACATGTCCCCGGCATCAACACTCCCCGACTGGTCGCGTGCCTTTGGTCCGTCCATCGCCTCTGCCCACATCCGCTCCTGTGCCGAAGACTTTCGAGTGGACGAAGAGTTGTCTTTCGCGCCCGATGGCGAAGGCGAACACCTTCTGCTCCAGGTGCGCAAACGCAATCGCAACACGGATCAAGTGGCGCGGCAACTGGCGCGCCATGCGGGGGTGCGGGCGCGGGATGTGGGCTATTGCGGATTGAAGGACCGCGTCGCTGTGACCACGCAATGGTTCAGTCTCTGGCTGCCGGGCATGCCCGATCCCGACTGGTCGTCGCTGGAGGATGAGGAGGTGCAAATACTTGCCCAGGTGCGGCATCGCAAGAAACTGCCGCGCGGTGCGTTGCGCGCCAATCACTTCACCCTGGTATTGCGCGAGGTGCAGGGTGAGCGCGAGGCACTGGAGCGACGTTTACAAACCATCAGCGAGCAGGGTGTACCCAATTATTTTGGCGAACAACGCTTTGGCCGCAACGGCAGCAATCTGCAGGCAGCTCAAGCGATGTTTGCCGGGCGCCGGGTAAAGGACCGGCACCTGCGTGGTCTGTATCTGTCCGCGGCGCGTTCCTTCCTGTTCAACGAGGTGTTGGCCGTCCGGGTGCGTGAGTCTAACTGGAATCAGGTGTTGCCCGGCGAGGCGCTGATGCTGGCGGGCAGCCGCAGTTTTTTTGTTGCCGATGAAATCGATGATGATATCAAGCGGCGGTTCGCGGAAGGGGATGTTCAGCCCAGTGGTCCTCTGTGGGGACGCGGGAGTCTGCCCAGCCAGGCTGATGCCGCCATTCTGGAACAACGAGCGCTGGACAGCCACGGGGTGTTTCGCGAAGGCCTGGAGTCCGCGGGACTCAGGCAGGAGCGGCGTGCCTTGCGGCTGCCAGTGAATGCCCTGCAGTGGCGCTGGCACGCGGAAGGTAAAGATATGCAATTACGTTTTACCCTGCCTGCCGGTTGTTACGCCACAGCGGTGTTGCGGGAACTGATCTCAACCCCTGCGGGCTGAAGTCTATCGATGACAGCCTATTGACGACGTAACAGGATATACATGGCGCCCGCGCCGCCGTCCTTTGGCAGGGTGGTAGCGAAGGCCAGCACCTCTGGCATATCCCGCAGCCATTGATTGATTTGCGCCTTGAGTACCGGGCGGCCCTCGGCGGAGCGGTGGCCCTTGCCATGTACCACGCAAACACAGCGCAGGCCCTGGATCTGCGACTGTCCAAGAAAGTCCATCAGTTGGGCGCCGGCCTCGGCGATTGTCAGACCATGCAGGTCGAGTCGCGCCTCGGGGCGCAGCTCGCCGCGTTTGAGCCGGTGCAACAGGCGGGTTTGCAGGCCACTGCGGGCAAAGAACAGGGCCTCTTCCGGCGCCACGTCAGGCACATGTTCGCGAATGGCAAAACCGGCATTGCTTGGCGGACGCGCTGGTGTCTGGCGGGGTTTGGCTGATGCCCGGGGTGTGGGAGGGGCGACGCGCTCTTCGGCGGACAGGGGTTTGACGCCCGCCATCATCTGGCGGAACAGCTCGGCGTCGTTGTCCTTGTCCTTGCCCATCGCCGAATCTTACGCGGCAAGCTTAGTGCATACCAGGGCCGGTTTGTCATTGTCAATTGCGGCCAAAATGCGGAATGGCCGCGCGGAATAACGTATGATTGGCCGCATGCGAATCCTCCTCAGCAACGACGACGGCTACCAGGCGCCGGGCCTCATCGCCCTGGCCGCGGCCCTGGAGGCGGTGGCCAAGATCGAGGTGGTGGCACCGGATCGCAATCGCAGTGGCGCCAGCAATTCCCTGACCCTGGAGAACCCCATCCGCGCCCACCGGGCCGATAACGGTTTCGTGTTCGTGGATGGCACCCCCACGGACTGCGTGCACCTGGCCATCACCGGCCTGCTTGAAGAGGAGCCGGACATGGTCATCGCCGGCATCAATGCGGGTTCCAACATGGGTGACGATGTACTCTATTCCGGCACCGTAGCGGCGGCCATGGAGGGGCGCTTCCTGGGGCTGCCGGCCATCGCTGTCTCCCTGGTGGGCGAGGGGGAACGTTGCCAGTATTTCGAGACGGCGGCCCGGGTGGTGGTCAGCCTGCTGGAGCGGCTGAAAAGCGACCCGCTGCCGGTGGACACTATCCTCAACGTCAATGTACCTGACCTGCCCCATGACCAATTGGAGGGCGTCGAAGTGACCCGCCTGGGCCGGCGTCACAAGTCCGAGCCGGTGGTGAAGATGCGCGACCCTCGTGGCCGGGATATCTACTGGGTGGGGCCGGTGGGTGCCGAGCAGGACGCCGGAAAGGGCACGGATTTTTACGCCGTGCGTCACAAGCGGGTGTCGCTCACCCCGTTGAACGTGGACCTCACCCGCTACACCGCCATGGATCACGTCGCCGCCTGGGTGGAGGGCCTGTGAAGCGCCTGCCGGAACATCTGCAGGGGATCGGCATGACCTCCCAGCGCACCCGCGACCGGCTGGTGCAGCGCCTGCAGGAGGAGGGCATTCATAACCTGCAGGTGCTGGATGTGATGCGTCACACCCCGCGCCACATCTTCGTGGACGAGGCCCTGGCCAGCCGGGCCTACGAGGACACCGCCCTGCCCATCGGTCACGGCCAGACCATCTCTCAGCCCTACGTGGTGGCGCGCATGACCGCCGCCCTGCTGGAGTCCGGCCCTTTGGACCGGGTACTGGAGGTAGGCACCGGTTCCGGTTACCAGGCAGCGATCATCGCCCCCCTGGCCGGCGAGGTGTACAGCGTGGAGCGCATCCGGCCGCTACTGGAACAGGCCCGCCGACGCCTGGCGGAATTGCAGCTGCGCAACGTGCGCCTCAAGCACAGTGACGGTAGCTGGGGCTGGCCGGAGTTCGCGCCGTATGATGCCATCATCGCCACCGCCGCGCCGGAGCAGGTGCCCGAGGCCCTGCTTCAGCAACTGGCCCCGGGTGGGCGCCTGGTGATGCCCGTGGGGCCGCAGGGTGTGCAGGAGCTGGTGCTGCTCACCCGCACCGCCGAGGGCATCGAGCGTCAGGTGCTGGACAGGGTGAGTTTCGTGCCCATGCTGGGTGGAACGCGGTAGAAGGCAGGGGAAAGAGGAAAGGGTAAAGAGCAAAGGGGCCATCTATTCGTTGTCGCCCGGATAATCAGGTTGATGACAGGCACATCAAAACTGCCTTTGCGCTCTTTGCGTCTTGGCGCCTTTGCGTTGGATTTTTTTATTGTTGCAGCACATGCAGGATCACTGAATCACCCATGAAATTATTTTCCCATCTGTACGCGCGCGCCATGCGCTGGGCCGCCCATCGTCATGCGCAGTGGTATCTGGCTGCCCTGAGTTTCGCCGAATCCTCCTTTTTTCCCATTCCCCCGGATGTGATGCTCGCTCCCATGGCCCTGGCCGACAACCGGCGCGCCTGGCGTTACGCCACACTGACCACCGTGGCTTCGGTGCTGGGCGGCATGGCGGGCTATCTCATCGGCTACCTGGCCTTTGAGGCCATCGAGCCGTGGATCAACGAGGCCGGTTACGGCGACAAGTACCAACTGGCGGTGGACTGGTTTGCCCAGTGGGGCGTGTGGACCGTGCTCATCGCCGGTTTTTCCCCCATTCCCTACAAGGTGTTCACCATTGCCGCCGGCGCCACGTCCATGCTGTTTATGCCCTTTGTGCTGGCCTCGCTGCTGGGCCGGGGAGGGCGCTTCTTCCTAGTGGCGGGGCTCATCGTCTGGGGCGGGGAGCGCATGGAGCACACCATCAGGCGCTACGTCGACTGGATGGGCTGGGGGCTGGTGGCGGTGATCGTGCTGTTTGTGGCCTGGCGACAGTTTGCCCCTGTTGCATAAGTGCCGGGAGTTGCGTTTACTGCCATCATGTCCTTGTCTTTCGCCGTTAGAATATTTTCCACAACACTCTTGCTGATATTGGTCACTGGGCTTAGTGCCTGTGGCGGTCATCTCTATCATCGAGTGGAGCGAGGTGAAACTCTGTATTCCATCGGCTGGGTCTATGGTTACGACTACCGGCAGATCGCCCGCTGGAACAATATTCCCCCACCCTACATCCTCAGTCCCGGGCAGCGCATCCGCGTGGCGCCACCCTCGGGGCAGACGGCGCCGCCATTGCAGGAA
The DNA here is from genome assembly GCA_011051685.1 of Gammaproteobacteria bacterium. Classification (GTDB taxonomy): domain Bacteria; phylum Pseudomonadota; class Gammaproteobacteria; order SZUA-152; family SZUA-152; genus SZUA-152. Next base: position 2,831 of record DRKQ01000189.1, on the reverse strand, counting down.
TACCGTGAGACCCACCCCGTAATGTCATCCTCGGCCTCTGACACACGCAAGGCCCCTGCTCCGGTAGTGGATGCCTCGCGGGACAGGGCGAAAGTCGTCGAACGTTCACGCACCCTGCGCGAACAGGGCACAACCCCCGCCCCTATGCCAGCCAACCCGCAGCAGCCGGATGGGCAAAGTGTGATAGCTGCGGCAAAGATCGCAGTAAAAAAGCTGTTAAAACAATCGGGGGTGACGCTGAAAGACCGGCCCAAGGGGTTCGATGGCGGCTGGCAATGGCCCACCCGCAGCCGGCGTATCCTGCGCAGCTTTTCGGCCAATGACCCGTCCCGTCAGGGCCTGGATATCGCCGGTGAACCCGGCAGCCCGGTACTTGCCGCGGCCCCCGGGCGGGTGGTGTACGCCGGCAGTGGACTTGTTCGATACGGTCGGCTTATTATCATAAAACACAACGAGAAATATTTGAGCGCCTACGCGCATAACCAGAAACTGAGGGTAAAGGAAGGCGATGTGGTCAAGGCCGGGCAGCGCATCGCCGACATGGGGCGCAGCGGCAATCTCGGTGACAATTTCAAGAACGACCAGCGAGCTAAACTGCATTTCGAGATTCGCCGCAACGGCAAACCGGTGGATCCAAAACGTTATTTGCCACGGTGATGAAAAATACTCATCGGCCGGAGGAACAGGTGTCAGACAGGATGAAGGACGACAAGGAAACCAACGATAGTGAACTCCCGGCTGAAGAACCGGAGGCATTGGATGATGATACCGAGCTCGATGAGTCGGAAGGTCTGCTGGTAGAGCCCGTCGACGAGGTAATAGCCGGCGATGAAACGGAGGATGTGAAAGCCGTCCCCGAGGCGGCCGAGGACAAGCCCGTCACGGCACGTAAGGAACGCCGCACCACCAGTCGCAAGGATATTTCCGAACGTGATCTCGATGCCACCCGTCTCTACCTGGGCGAGATCGGCTTTTCCCCGCTGCTCACCGCAGAAGAAGAGGTTTCCATCGCCCGGCGCATTCAAAAGGGCGACATGGATGCCCGTCGGCACATGATCGAAAGCAATCTGCGCCTGGTGGTGAAGATCGCCCGGCGCTATCTCAACCGCGGCCTGGCGCTGCTGGACCTCATCGAGGAAGGCAACCTGGGCCTGATCCGCGCCGTGGAAAAATTCGATCCGGAACGTGGTTTTCGTTTTTCTACCTATGCCACCTGGTGGATACGCCAGACCATCGAACGCGGCATCATGAACCAGACGCGCACCATTCGCCTGCCCATTCACGTGGTCAAGGAAATCAACATCTACCTGCGTGCCGCACGCCACCTGGCACAAACCCTGGACCACGAACCCAGCCCCGAAGAAATCGCCCACATGCTGGACAAGCCCATCGACGACGTGAAGCGCATGCTGGGTCTCAACGAGCGTGTCACCTCCGTGGACGTGCCCATGGGCCGCGACAGCGACAAGTCCGTGCTGGACGGTATTGCCGATGAACACAACGTCGATCCCTCCGTACTGCTGCAGGACGAAGACATGCACGAGTGCCTGGAAATGTGGCTGGGGCAGATCAACGACAAACAACGGGAAGTGGTGGAACGCCGTTTTGGCCTGCACGGCCGTGATGTTTCCACCCTGGAAGAAGTGGGCAATGCATTGGGTGTCACCCGTGAGCGGGTGCGGCAGATCCAACTGGAGGCACTGAAGCGTCTGCGGGACGTGATGGAGCGTGAAGGTTACTCCGTAGAGACTATCTTGAAGTAGTAGTTTTTTCGGCCGCGGTGTATTTAACGCAAAGGACGCAGAGGCGCGAAGGGCGCAGAGAAAAACTAAGCCAAGCTAAGCTAAGCCAAGTAGGGTGGGCACGTTTCTTGTGCCCACGGTTTTCTCCAGTCTACCGGTTTTCAAACACCAGCGTCTGTGGATGAAACGCATACCACGCAAACCAGAAACCCATGGTGCTGGGCAATAGCTTGCTGCCACGATAGACCCGCCCACTGCGCCTGCGCACATCGTACACCAGGCGAATGGTCTCACCGCCAACGGTATCGATCAGTTCAGTCTTGTCCGCGGCTAACCGCGAAAACGGATAGGCCTTGAAAACACCGTTGATCTCCACGCTGATCACCCATTCCTTGGGATGAAAGCGGCCGTCCCGGTTGGCGACATCGAACATCAATCGCGGACTCGTCTCATACCCCTCATAGGGTGAGCGGCTGTAATCGCGCCGGTAGCCGGTATCCAGCGACAGTACCTGTGTCTCCGGATAACGTGCGCGCCAGTCGGCCCAGGTAGTGTGTTCCATGGGGAGCTGTTGCAGACGTTCGCCTTTCAATGGCCCGCTGATGGCCTGCCTGCGAATCTGCGACCACAGCGATTCGGTCTGCCGGTCGTAAAGCAACACGTCGCTGTTGTACAACAGGCCGGAAACCCCAAAGGTAAATGCTTTCCCGTTGCGTCGGGCGAGAAAGGCCATGCCCGTGCCGCATAACGGGCAATAACTCACCAGCACCGGCGTGTTGTTGTGCGAACTGCCGAAACGGTCGTTGACGATCTCGTGGTAATTGAGGATGCGCACCGGGTAGGCCTTTTGTTCACCGTGCAGATCGATGCCCAGCACGCGGTCGTCGTCGGCGAGAAAGCCGGCGTCTGCTGCCGACACAAAGTGGGGTGCGTCGAGAGCCGGGATGCCATCCCGCGGTGGGCCGCCATGCTGGATCTGTTCAATGGGCACCAGCGCCCCGGACAGGTCAAAACCGTTGCTGGGCCCCGCATGCAACAATTGCGGACCTTTCCAGAACCACAGGGCGATGAGCAGCAGTGGGTAGATGA
>DRKQ01000188.1 GCA_011051685.1 Gammaproteobacteria bacterium | reverse complement strand
TGCTGGCAAGGGAGGCCACCACGGTGGTGCATACCCAGCTTTTGGAGGAGAAACGCCAGCAGGCGGAGTTGCTGTATCAGGAGGCCCATCAGCTTGCGGAAGTCACCCTGCAGTCCATCAGTGATGGTGTGGTGGCGGTGGATACCAATGCCCAGGTGGTGTATCTCAATCCGGTGGCGGAGCGTTTTACCGGCTGGAGCCTGATCGAGGCGCAGGGGCGTGCGGCAGAGCAGGTGTTGCGTCTGGATGATGATTCCGGGGGCTCGCTGATCAATCCGGTGAGCCTGTGCCTGGAAACGGGAGAAGCGCTCACACTGCCGGGCACCCTGAGTCTGCGCAATCGTCAGGGCGACAGGGAGTTTCCCGTGGAATTGCGGGTGGCGCCCATCCGTGAGGAGGGGGGGCAGTTGCGTGGTGTGGTGCTCACCTTCCACGACACCACGGATGTGAGTCTCCTGGCGGGACGACTCTCCTACCAGGCCAGTCATGATGCGCTTACCGGTCTGCTCAATCGCCATGAATTCGAGGCGCGCCTGGAACTGGCCATGGCCGGCTGTGAAATGGATGGCCGTGAACATGCTCTGTGCTACCTGGATGTGGATCAGTTCAAGGTCATCAACAATACCTGTGGACACATTGCCGGTGACGAGCTGCTCAAACAACTGGCGGCGCGGCTTCGCGCCCTGTTGCGCGAGGAGGATTCCGTGGCGCGTCTCGGCGGTGACGAGTTCGGCCTGTTGCTGGAAGACTGTCCGCTGGCGGAGGCCGAGGCCATTGCGCAAAAGATTCTCGCCATGGCCAGAGAGTTTCGTTTCACCTGGCAGGACAAATCCTTCAACGTCAGCCTGAGCCTGGGACTGGTGCCGATCAATGCCAGCAGCGGCAGTCTCACCCATGTCCTCAGCGCCGCCGACTCGGCCTGTTATGTGGCCAAGGATCAGGGACATAATCATCTGCATGTGTTTGTGCCGGACGATCTTGCCCTGACCCGCCACCGGGGTGAGATGCAATGGCTGCAACATATTCGCGAGGCATTGGACAGGGATGCCTTCTGTCTTTACCAGCAGCGCATTCAACCGCTCAATGGAGAAGCCGGCGTTGCCGGCGAGGATTATTACAGTGAAATCCTCCTGCGCCTGCGCCGTGATGACGGAGAAATTATCGCTCCCGGTCTGTTCCTGCCTGCCGCCGAGCGTTATCACCTGATGCCGGACATCGATCGCTGGGTGGTGTCTCATGCCTTGCAAATCCTGGGCCGGCAGGCGGACAAGCCGGTCTCCTATTCCATCAATCTTTCCGCCCAGTCTCTGTGTGATGACAGTTTTCTGGAGTTTGTCTTGGCGAGCCTGGATCACAGCGCCGTGTCGCCACAACGGGTGTGTTTCGAAATCACCGAAACCGCGGCCATTGCCAACCTGGCCCGGGCCATGAGATTCATCACCGAGCTTAAAGAACGCGGTTGCAGTTTTGCCCTGGACGATTTCGGCAGTGGCCTGAGTTCCTTCAGCTATTTGAAGAATCTGCCGGTGGATTACCTGAAGATCGACGGCATGTTCATCAAGGATATCGACAGCAATCCCATTGACCGGGCCATGGTGGAAGCCATTAACCAGATTGGTCACACCATGGGCATCAAGACCGTGGCGGAATTTGTCACCAGCGCTGCAGTCATGAATGCGGTGCAGGCCATTGGGGTGGATTTTGGCCAGGGTTTCCACATTGCCAAGCCGGTGCCGCTGCTGCTGGCGGATGAGCAACAAGGCGATGTGCGGGGTGTGGGGCAGCCTTGATGCTTGTGACACTACAGTCTGCGTCCTGAGCAGCTTCTCGACCAAGCTATGCAACACATGTCCGACGGCGGCCCTATTACATGGAGATGATTCTTGCCTATGCCCTGCTGGGTGCCTTCGCTGGCGTCCTGGCCGGGTTGTTGGGGGTGGGTGGCGGGTTGGTGATTGTGCCGGTGTTGGTGATGCTCTGGCAAGCTGGGGGCCTCGGCGGCAGTCAAACGGTGCAACTGGCCGTGGGCACCTCCCTGGCGGTGATCATGTTGACCTCTCTTTCCTCGGTGCGTGCCCATCATGTGCGCGGTGGCGTGGTGTGGTCCGTGTTCTGGCGATTGACCCCGGGCATTCTGCTGGGTGCGGTGCTGGGCGCAGCCCTGGCCACGACCATGCCCCAGGCCATGCTCAAACGGGTTTTTGGTATTTTCGAGTTGCTGGTGGCGGCGCAATTGGCTTTCAGTCTGCGTCCGCCGACGAGTGATAGCGCCCGGCGCCTGCCCGGTTCGTTGGCTATGGGGCTGGCCGGGATGGTCATTGGTGCGGTATCCGCACTGGTGGGTATCGGTGGCGGCACCATGACGGTGCCCTTTCTCGATGTCTGCCGCTTGCGTATGCAGCAGGCGGTGGGCACATCCGCCGCCTGCGGCCTGCCCATCGCCGTGGGTGGAACGCTGAGCTATGTATGGCTGGGCTGGGGCATTGAGCAGCTACCGGTTGCTTCCGCTGGTTTCGTGTATGGTCCGGCGCTGGCCGGCATTGCTGTCACCAGCGTGTTATTCGCCCCTCTGGGGGCCGCCCTGGCCCATCGTCTGCCCACTGTTGTCCTGAAAAAGATGTTTGCAGGGTTTCTCGCCCTGTTGGGTGTTTGGATGCTCATTTCGTGAGTTTAAGCAGGCCCTTTATCAAAAGTCTCAAAATAACTGCTACAGGCTTATTACCCCGAGTGGGAGCGCCTTTCCAGGCGCGAATCGTGCCTGGAAAGGCGCTCCCACAGTGTTTGCCATTGTGTGAGTCGCTATGGATAACTTGCGTTCACATACTGCAGCTTCAGGGACTCCTAAGGGAGTGAATGCCCATTGTTGTTTGCTAAACCAAGTACTGAAACCCTTAATAATACCCGCCTTTCCACTTATTCATCCAAGGATATTGTGAAAATGTGTTGCTATGGGCCGTGACTGCGCATGGGCTGTTTGTGAGGCCGGTCACGGTTTTCGCACTTTCCTGAGCCGATAACGTTATTACAGGTGGTGTTGATCACTGCCGGATAAAGGGTACTAACGGGTAGACTGGAGGAACGAAAGTGGATAAGACGTTGATAATGCGCGCGGGCATATTGCTGACTATGCTGGTATCAACAGTGGTTTTGACCCCGGCACAGTCGCAGGGGCTTGAAAAGTACAATACCGGCCTGCTGGCCTCTGAGGCAGGAGATTATGTAACGGCGGTGCAAGCCTGGCAACCACTGGCAAATCAGGGTGATGCCGCCGCCCAGTTCAATTTGGCGCTTATGTACCATCGCGGGCTTGGGGTGGCACCTGACGAAGCAAGAGCCGTGCAGTGGTATCAAAAATCAGCAGCAAATGGCTATCCCAGGGCGCAGGAGTTTCTTGCAGCCGCCTATCGTGAAGGTTGGTTCGGTTTGAAAAAGGATATAAAAAAGGCGGACTACTGGAGCCAACAGCTTGAAAAAAATGGATTTTAACATCCCATTGAAGAAACCGCCGGGGTGACAATCAAAAGCCGCAAGAATGATTCTCTTGCGGCTTTTTTTGTTTTTCTGATAAGGCAGGACCCATTGATGCGAGGTTGTTAAATGCGTCAGTGGGACGGATGGGGTATTCTTCAGGCTTGGCAGGAGGCATCAGATTGCTACACTTTGGGTGTATGGTGAGGGAGTGTGTGGCGAGGGCTGCGTCCCCCCACGCCAGGTAATATACGGGTCAAGGGAAAGGGTAATGAAACAGAGTGTTAGAATTTCCGGGTCTCGCGGCGTTATCAGTAATACGTTGCGCGCCTGTGTCTATGCGGCTGCAGTGGGCGGGGTAGTGGCGTGTGCGGGCAATAGCCCGCTCAATGAGACGGTGAACGCGCAGGGGGTCCCCACCTGGGTAAGCCAGGGCAGCAATATTTTCAGTTCAAAGCAGGCGCGTGTTTTTCATGGTGTAGGCTCGGCTCCCATGCTAGGCGATTTTTCACTGCAAACAGTCACCGCAGACAAGCGGGCGCGCAATGAGCTTAACCGGATCTTGGCGTCGTTTGTGGAAATCGTCTCCCGTGATTTTATCGCTTCCGGAGATGCTGCCGAATCGGGCTTCGGTGAGCAGGATGTGGCTCGTCAAATCGAGCAGCTGGCGAATATAGATTTGGCGGGAGTGCGGGTCATCGGCCACTGGCAGGACAAACAAAACAAGATGATGTACTCCATCGCGGAAATGGACATGGCTCAGGTGCGTGAGGCCATTATGTCCGCAGGAATTCTGCACCCGGGGCTTCGTGAATTTATCAAAAAATCGGGCGATAATATTTTTGACCGCATCGCCACGGCAGAAGAATAAGGACGGGTTGCTTTATTGTTGCGTTGCTTTATCGTGACGTCGTTTCATTGCAGGGAACCAGGGAGGGTATCGTGTCACCCGCATTCGTGAAAAATCTTTTTCGTGGAATGAGTGTGCTGCAACTGGGTATGATTGCCCTCGTGCTTGGCGCGTGTGCACCGCAGCCGCGTTTTGATGCCTCCGCCAAACCAGAATGGGTGGATGGCAGCAGCCGGAAATTCACCAGTGATCGCTACTTCATCGGTAAGGGACATGCCGCAGCCCTGGATGTGGCGGCCAAAAATGCACGAGATGCTTTGCTGGAAACCCTGCCCGGTATAACGGAAGCACTTTCTCCCCCAGTAATGGAAAACCTCCAGCAGCAGATTGATGTCGTGGATGCCTGGCAGGACAAGGAAACACGTCAGCACTATGCGCTGGTGGTGCTGGAGCACACCGCAACGGCAGACATGCTGCACAAACAGCTGACTGAGCTGGACAGCAAAACCCGCCAACTTATCAAAATCGCTACCCAGGATGTGGATCCCCTGGTGAAGATCCGCGCCACACACGATGCCCTGGCCACCCACCAAACCAGGGCCGACTTGCTGCTTGCCCTGCAAAGCCTTGGGCAGGAAGCAAGGGCGGATGATGGCGTATGGTCAATCACCGAAATGCAAGTGCACCTTAAATCGTTGCTTGAAGGTATTGCCATTGCACCGCGCACTAATGGTGATGCGTTGCTGGGCTCGGCGGTGGTGCGCGCCCTGGATGATGCCGGGTATCTTTCAAAACGTGCACAGCCTGACTACGTGTTGAATACCAGCTTGCAGCGATCGGGGATGAAGTGGGAGCAGGGCCGCTTTGTTGAAAAAGGGACATTGCGAGTGGAGTTGCTCAATCAACAACAGCAAGTAGTGGGCAGGGCGCAATGGCCCATTACTGTGCAGGCTCAGGAAAGGGTGATGTTGGAGAAGCAGTTGATGGGGGAAGTGGCTAACACCCTGCGTGAACAGTTGGCGGGGACAGTGTTGGGTGTACCCACACAATAAACCCGCAATGATTTATGTGGGTTTGGAGATCCATCCGCTGGCGAGCGATTTTCAGTTTGTCACGTTCATTAGATCAAACTTGGGGAGGTGGTAATAATCCCTGGAATTTTGCTGGCGCAAGTGAATATGATGTAGTGCTATTTTGCTTCGATGACCTCACTTTTGACTTCTTGGTGGCGCCAGACGCCGTGGTGGTGTCATTAGTGTTCTTAATCGTCACAAAATAATTGCTACAGGATTATTACCCCGTGTGGGAGCGCCTTTCCAAACGCGAATCGTGCCTGGAAAGGCGCTCCCACAGTGTTTTCCATTGTGTGAGTCGCTATGGGTAATATGCGTTCATTCACTGCACCTTCAAGCATTCCCAGGGGAGTGGATACCCGCCGTTGTCTGTCAAACTGACGTTGAGACCCTTAAAAACAGGCGCTAGGCAGTACAACAAGAAAAGAATGCTTTGAAACCCACATCAAAATGGAATTTTCGGGTGATGAAAAAACTTAAAAATGTCTTTTTTCCTGGTATTAAAAATGAGGCTGGGGAGAGGACTAATAGCCGTGTTCGTCAATTTTGGCAAAAGAAAAAGGAGCGGCTCAGGTATAGAGTCGCTTTTGTGCTAGTGATGGCCAACATTGTTGGCCTGGAACTGGCTGCTCCGAATTACAGCCTGTCTTCTGAAATCTCCAAGTATTTTGTTTCAAGATCTGGAACCCTTCAATCATTCATAGAATATTTTCGCACTGCCGCAACGGTTGAGCCAGGTTCAAACCCGATGTTCTTTCATGATCCTATTAAATATGTGGTATTGCTGAGTGTTTCCGGAGTGATGACATTTGTTATTTTTTTGTTGGATCCTTTGAGCAACCCCAATCTCATTGGGAGGTTGGGGGAGAACAAGGTTGTTCCTCGGTTTTGGGAACCTTGGTTGAGGGATCTTAGCTTTTATGCGCGCTGTGCACCCTCAAATATTCTACCTACGAGGTGTGGAAGATGCAGGTACAGGTCCTCCTGCAAAAATGTGCTCGATTATCACGGTGTAGATAAAATTGAGAGATGGAATGAATTGGTTTCCAAGCTGAACCCGGGAATGCTGGATACACATTTGAGAGCGGTTCATAATTTTAGACGAGTTTTCTTTTGGAAACATAGCGCGCTACTGAGCGCAGTTTTTCTTTCTTTCGTTTATCTTGTTGTCCGGTTTCTTGAGAATGCGTTTTCATTGCAAGTGTACAGAAACCTAGAGCTTATCGCGTTCATTGTATTGCTGCTTGCTGCTTATTTTATCCTGTGTATCGTTAGCAAGAAAAAGGAATTACATCAGGGCGGTGCTTATCAAATGTATAAGCAAAGTGTCTCCCGGTTGGCAAGAAGTAAAGACTTTAATGATTTATTTGAAAGATATGTGTGCAATGCGGCCGATCCCGTGAATAAAAAGTTTGATCTTGACTCGTTTTCCGCCGGTAAAAATAGCAGCGCATTGACTATGGAAGCCCGGGCCATTCAATTGCGATCTGTTCTTATGCAACTAGACCGACTGGTTAAGGAAAAGAGCATAGATATGATGCACAATGGAGTGGTGTGGAGACGTGGCGACAGGGCGAGTATACGCCGTATTTTGGAGAAGATTATTGATTTATATTCGGCAATATTTCCGGATGAGGCCTGTTTCCGGACGTGCATTTTCATTCCTGACTACGAGAAAAGATGTCTTCGTCCTTGGTTGTGGGCGAATTCGCTCAAGAGCTGTCCGATTGATTTCAATTTTGAATTTAACAAAAATCCAGAATTTAATGAGGTGTATTTTTCATTCGACAGTAATGGGCCCGTTTCTTCTTCTTGGCGTGGGAAAGAAATTATTTCAACGTCAAGGGGGATAGTGGATCTTGAGGGTGTTGAAACACCAAAGTCAATTATTGCATATCCAATTCTGTGTGCAGAAGAACAGCTTGATGTTGCGCGTGGGGCGTCAATAGATTTACCGGAAATATTCGGTGTTTTATGTGTTGTCAGTAATGAGGGTAAGGTATTTTCACAAGAAAGAGAAAAGATGAATAAACGTTTGATAAGGTCATTCGTTGATCGAATAATATTTGAATCTATTCAGGCATATTTAATCAAAATCAAAGATGGAGATGCCGAAGAAATATATATTTGAGATTTCTCGGCGCGGATTCAAGGAGGCGATAATGGATATAACGCTAGACAGGCTGTTTGTTATTGATACAGATAATGAAACCAAACAATCGGAAAGAGCGAGATCTCGAGTTACAGTAAAAGAGCAGATACAAGCTGAAATTGCTGACTTCGTTGATGAATTGGAGAACAATAACCTGACGGAAATTTGCGTTATGGCAGAACAGTCTATCAAGAAACCACATGTGGAATTGGACTGGTATGATGAAGGGGGGAGCGATGATGGCGTGAGGGAATGATGCGCTATTACTGCTGTCCAGATACCTTGTCTTTTGTTTCAGGGTAGCCATTGAAACAACGGGAAAACAGCGATCGATGCGACATGTGGGGACATGAATATCGTGGGTCTTTTTTCACCCCCCCGTGGCAGACATAAAGCGCACTATCTGCGAAGGCTTCTCATTGAACTCATGCCGTTTGGGTTTGAGTGTAATGGCGTGTCGAATCGCGGCTGCCAGTTTCGTGTCAGAAATCCCGGCGCGCAATAGAGGACGTAACTCGAATTTGTTTTTCTGTCCCAGGCACAGGTACAAGGTGCCATCCACCGACAGACGCACCCGGTTGCAGGTTTCGCAGAAATGTTGCGAGATGGGGGTGATAAAGCCGATGCGCAGATCCGTGCCGGCTACCTGCAGGTAACGCGCCGGCCCGCCGCCGGGCATCACGCCGGGGATGAGTTCGAAGCGCTGTTCCAGCTTTTTCCGCACGGTGTGTAAATCCACATAGTGATCCACTGCTTCGCGTCCCGTGCTGCCCATGGGCATGGTTTCGATAAAGCGCAGGGTGAAACCATGTTCGATACAGAAGTCTACCATGGCTTCGACTTCGTCTTCATTGACGCCCTTCATTACCACCATGTTGATCTTTATGGGCGAGAAGCCGGCGGCCTTGGCGGCCATCAGGCCGTCGAGCACCTTCTGCAGTTTGCCGCCGGTGATTTGCTGGAAGCGTTTTGCGTCGAGGCTGTCGAGGCTGATGTTGAGTCGGCGTACGCCAGCATTGTGCAGGTCTTCGGCGTGACGGGCGAGTTTGACCGCGTTGGTGGAAAGGGAAAGATCGTCGATACCCGGCAACTTCTGCAAACGTGCCGCCAGCGCGGGAAGGTTCTTGCGCACCAGGGGTTCGCCGCCGGTGATGCGCACCCGGCGGGTGCCCAGTGCCCCGAAGGCGCGAATCACCCGCTCGATCTCATCGAAGGTCAGCCAGTGTTCCGGTTCCTCAAAATTCTTGAAACCCTTGGGCAGGCAATAAAAGCAGCGCAGGTCGCAGCGATCCGTGACCGATAGACGGAGGTAATCGATGGAGCGGCCGAAGGGGTCGATTAACATCAGAGGAAAGAGACCAGGGAAAAGAGGAAAGGGTAGGTTTTCATGTTTTCAGTCACTGCTGTCCCGTTAACTTCAGATTCGTCATCCCGGCCTTCGCCGGAATGACGGAAAAAGACCAGTGCTATTTATGTTTCCAGTGCCGCATAGCTCGCTGTTTTCCCGTTTTTTTCAACAGCTTCGCCAAATCAAAAGGCAAGCCAACGGGACAGCAGTGGTTTTCAGTATAGAAGATTGAGGGGAAAGAGTATCCCGGTTTTTTCTTTCCTCTTTTCCCTTTGCTCTTTCCTCTGCCTTTTAGATCGTTTGGTAATATAGATTCTGCGGGTGGTTGGCCTGAGCGAAGAAGAACCAACGCTCGGCAATCAACCCGAGGTACTGGAAGACGAAGGCCAGCGTCAATGCCATTTCAGAGCCACTATTGAGACCCACCAGCAAGAGAATAACCGGTACTGGGAATACCAGCACCAAAAATATCCATTTCATGGATTTGAGAAATACGGCGGTGGTGCCGTGGAAGTATTCACGGGTATTGAAGGAGCCCCCCATGGCGCCCTGGGATTTTTGCTGGATGTTGCCGTGGCGTACGCCAATGGCGGTCTGCAGGCTGGAACGGTGCTTGATGCGCTTGTTACGAATCAGCGAGGCGCTGCGGGTTGCCAGGGCCGCCAGGGTGAGAATGATTGCCCAGACGCCGAACAGATTGGTGAGCTCATTGTTGTACTGGGTGGCGAAGGCCGTGGCGAGAGTATAGCCGGAGCTCATGCCTAACAGAGTGTAGTTGATGGGGGTGAGTGGGGTATGCCATTCCTGGAGGAATTTCAGGCAGGCGTAGATCATTCCGGTGCAGGTGAACAGGGCGAAGCACACCACACCGCCCACCAGGCCTACCAGCAGTGTGAGGTCGGTCTCTGGCAGGGCGGTGGTGCCGAAGACCTTGGGATTCCAGTCCAGGTAATGCAGCAGGCCGTAGATGAACACCATGCCCATGAAGGCGGGCAGGGCAATGACCTCGCGGGACAGCCAGGAGGTGCGCCACATGGCTGCCGAGCGCCAGGCCCGCTCCGGGTGACCCAGGTGAAAAAAAGAGGCCACCAGGCCGGCGATCAGTAGCCCCAGGGAAAGCAGGCTGCCACTACTGTAAAAGCTGCCGCTCTGTGGTTCCAGGGCGCCGATATGGGTGAACACCTCGGCAGTGACCAGGGCCAGGAACAGGCCTTGGCCGGCGCCGATGAGGGTGGTCAAAAAGATGACTGAGAAAGCGGGATGCAT
>DRKQ01000187.1 GCA_011051685.1 Gammaproteobacteria bacterium | reverse complement strand
CCCTTTTATCTTTACTCTGAACTCCTATGAACCTGAATTTCCTCGAATTTGAACAACCCATCGCCGAGCTGGAAGCCAAGATCGAAGAGCTGCGCTACGTGGGCGATGACAGCGAGATCAACATCTCCGAAGAGATCGCCCGCCTGCAGGACAAGAGCCGCGAGCTGACCGAGACGATCTTTTCCAAGCTCGATCCCTGGCAGATCTCGCAGATGTCACGTCACCCACTGCGTCCCTATACCCTGGACTACATCGAACGCATCTTTACCGATTTTCAGGAGCTGCACGGTGATCGCGCCTTTGCCGACGACAAGGCCATCGTCGGAGGTGTGGCGCGGCTGGACGGCAAACCGGTGATGGTCATCGGCCAGCAAAAGGGCCGCGACACCAAGGAAAAGCTCGAACGCAATTTCGCCATGCCGCGGCCCGAGGGGTATCGCAAGGCCCTGCGGCTGATGGAAATGGCCGAGCGTTTCAAGATGCCCATCCTCACGTTCATCGACACCCCCGGCGCCTATCCCGGCATCGATGCCGAGGAGCGCGGCCAGTCCGAGGCCATTGCCCGCAACCTGTTTGTGATGTCCAAGCTGAAGACCCCCATCATCTGCACCGTCATCGGCGAGGGGGGCTCCGGCGGCGCCCTGGCCATCGGCGTGGGCGACCGCCTGCTGATGCTGCAATACGGCACCTACTCGGTGATCTCGCCGGAGGGCTGTTCCACGATTTTATGGAAGAGCGCGGAAAAGGCCGCCGATGCCGCCGTGGCCATGGGCATTACCTCCGAGCGCCTCAAGGAGCTGGGGCTGATTGACCAGATAGTTCCCGAGCCCCTGGGCGGTGCGCACCGCGACGTGGACGCCATGGCCCTGAACCTGAAAAATGCCCTGACGGAAAACCTCGACGTGTTGCAAAGCCAGTCGCTGGACAAGCTGTTGGATAATCGTTACGAACGCCTGATGTCATTTGGCAATTTCGAGGAACATTGAACCAGGTGCACGGAATCATCTCAAAAGGCTCCAAAAAGGGAGCCTTTTTGATAATGACGTGATGAATTCCGCCGATGATTTCATACACTCGATAGTCAGGACAGGCCTGATGAAAATGACGAGGTATCGAGATGAAGAAGAAGTGGTACGTGTTGTTGGTGGCGGGGTTATTGGCAAACATTTCGCCAGCCTTTGCGGATAAAGCCATTTTTGCCGGCGGCTGCTTTTGGTGCATGGAGTCAGACTTTGAGAAGCTCAACGGTGTGACAGAAGTGATTTCCGGTTTTACCGGAGGCAGTATTGAAGATCCGATCTACAATGGAAATCATCAGGGACATTACGAGGCCGTGGAGGTGACGTATGACCCGGCCATTATCAGCTACCAGGATCTGCTGAACTACTACTGGGTTAACATTGATCCCTTTGATGACCGTGGCCAGTTCTGTGACAAGGGCCATAGTTACCTGAGTGCCATCTTTGTCGCCAATGAGCATGAGCGACGTTTGGCTGAGGAATCCAGGCGGGTGGTGGTCGAACAGTTTCCCACACGTACGGTCGTCACTCCCATTCTCGATGCAAAAACATTTTATCCCATCAAGGGCGATGAAAGTTACCATCAGGATTTTTATAAAAAGAGCCCGGTGCGCTACAAATTTTATCGCTGGAATTGTGGGCGGGATCAGCGCCTGAAAGCCATATGGGGCGCCAAGGCGACACATTGATGGATCGATGCCAGGAGGCCAGCAGCAAAGCAGGTTAAACCATGACTGACGAATGGAAGGGAAAAATATCAAGGACAACCCGGCGTTTAGTCGCGCTCTACCATCCAACGACGCTGAAGGAAAAAGGTTTGGTGTGGGCAGCTGGACTGCTGCTTGGCACCTATGTGGTGATTGTCTTGGTGCTGGGTATTCTGTGGAACACGGAGCCGGATCCTTTCGATGTTCAGCGTGCTGCGGCCGAGCTTGGAGCGTCTACCGGTGATGAACGTGTGGTGGGTGCGCTGACCACCGCCACGCTTATTCACATTGGTGAAACCCTGTTGTACAAACGCGGCGGTTATCTTTCCAATGACGTTACACCTCCCGGCGTTTTTATGGATAACATCCCTAACTGGGAGTATGGGGCCTTGGTGATGATCCGTGATGGCAGTGCAGCCTTGCGTAACCACTGGTCGCGTTCCCAGTCGCAGTCACTGGAAGACAAGGATCTAGCGATCGCGGAGCCCTTGTTCAATTTCGACAATAGTTCCTGGATTCTGCCATCATCGGAAGGCGAATATAAAAAGGCCGTCGCGGCCCTTAAACGGTATCTTGCGCGCTTGACCGATCCTTCTGTGCCGGATGCCCAGTTTTTTGCCAGGGCCGACAATCTCAAGCAATATCTGGAAATCGTCGGTAAACGCCTGGGCAGTCTGTCGCAGCGCCTCAGTGCCAGCGTGGGGCAGGTAAGGGTGAATACGGATCTGGCCAATGACGCGGGTGCCGAACAAGCAACGCGAACGCCGAAGGCCGTTATCGTAAAGACACCGTGGACGGAGATCGATGATGTCTTTTACGAGGCACGGGGTGCCTCCTGGGCATTGATCCATTTATTGACGGCCATCGAAAGCGATTTTCGCAGGGTGCTGGAAAAGAAGAACGCGGTGATCTCCCTGCGGCAGATCATTCGCGAGCTGGAGGGCACCCAGGAGTCGACATTGAGCCCGGTGGTGCTGAATGGCTCCGGTTTTGGCCTGTTCAGCAATTATTCGCTGACCATGGCCAATTATATTTCCCGCGCCAATGCGGCCATCATCGATCTGCGTAATCTGCTGGAGCAGGGTTAGCCGCGCCCGCCCCTGCCGCTATCCCCGTTTTTTGCCGGCTGTTAGAATCAGCGCATGCCTGTCCTGTCACTCGGTGGTTTGCCGTTTTACCCACATGTCAGCCGTTTTGTGATCGCTTACAGCGGTGGTCTGGACTCCCATGTTCTGCTGCACAAGCTGGCGGCGTTGCGCGACACCCTCGCGCCGCGTGAACTGATTGCCCTGCACATTAACCACGGCCTCAGTGCAAAGGCGGACCAGTGGACGGCCCATTGCCGGGCCCGGTGCGAGGCCCTCGGTGTTGCCTTTGCCAATATCGATGTGGAGGCCAGGCACGCCACAGGTGAAAGCCCGGAAGCGGCGGCGCGTGATGCCCGTTATCGGGCCATTGCGGGATTCCTGCAAGCGGGGGACTGCCTGCTCACCGCTCATCATCAGGATGATCAGGCCGAGACCCTGTTGATTCAGTTGCTACGCGGCGCCGGGCCGCGGGGGCTGGCGGCCATGCCGGTGTACACCGAATTCGCTGCGGGCTGGCACGCGCGTCCCTTGTTGGATTTTTCCCGTGAGCAGTTGCATCGGTACGCGCAACAGCATGGCCTGTCGTGGATCGATGACGCGAGCAACAGCGACACGCGTTTCGATCGCAACTTTCTGCGCCACGAAATCATGCCCGTTCTCAAATCACGTTTTCCCGCCATGGCTTCAACCCTGTCGCGCTCGGCGGGACTGTGCGCCGAAGCGGCGGACCTGCTGGTGGCCGTGGCGACGGCGGACACACGGACGGTGGAACGTGACGACGGCGCCCTGTCGGTGAGTGGCCTGAAGGCGCTGGGCGAGGTGCGGGCGCGCAACCTGCTGCACCAGTATTGCCGTGACCGGGGACTGCCCACGCCCACGGCGCGGCAGCTGCAGTGCATCTGGAACGAGGTGATCGGCGCAGCGGCGGACAGCGAGCCATTGGTGGCCTGGCCCGGGGCCGAGGCGCGGCGTTACCGCGATGGCCTGTACCTGGGCACGCCTCTGCCGGCGCATGATGCGGGGCTGGTCCTGTCCTGGGATGGCGAGCGAGCGCTTGCCATCGAGGGACTGGGCGTCCTGCGGGGCGAACGGCTGCAGGGGCAGGGCATTGCCTGTGCGGCGCTGGCCGGAAGGCCGCTCAGCGTGCGCTTTCGCCGGGGGGGCGAGACCCTGCAGCCCGCCGGCCGGGCTGGACATCACACCCTGAAAAAACTGTTTCAGGAGGCGGGGGTGCCGCCATGGGGGCGTGAGCGCATACCCCTGTTGTATGCCGATGACGAGTTGCTGGCGGTGGCGGGTTATTGGGTGGCGCAGGCGGTGGCGGCAAGGGAGGAAGAGATGGGGTTGCGTCTGAGTTGGGAAGCCCAGGAATAATACGGGTTATGGTATCCTGTGCTTTTTGCTTCCAGCGTCATTCCGGCCGCAGCCTGTCCCGGCGCAGGCCGGGGCCGGAATGACGGATATTTCATAACTTCGAAGTTGATTAAGTCGATTAAGTTGATTGATGATCATGATGTCCCGCCCAGTTTGTGTTCTTGTGCTATTGCCGAGTCTGTTTTTCAGTGCGGCCACTGTTGCAAAAGAATCTGTACCGTCGAAAGGCTATGTCCACTCGCAGACCCAGTGCATTCGCTGTCACGATGACAAGGCCGAACTTCAGGAAATTCTCACAGTCAGCCTGGGCAAGTGCCAGACTTGCCATGAGAGCGCCACGCCTACCGGTGCGCCGCAACGGCATCAGAAGAAGGTGGCGGCAAACGATTTTACCCGCCTGGATGAACCCAAACGCGCCGTTGTGCCCGATCGCAAGCCCGACTACGGCATGCGCTTTCCCCTCTATCCCAAGGGCTCGCGATTGGGGGATGCGCCCAACGAGATGGTGCTGATCCCGGCGGGCGAGTTCATCATGGGCAGCGATTCGCGGTTGCCCGATGAAGGACCGCAGCACAGGGTGACATTGCCGGCCTTCTACATCGACAAGTACGAGGTCACTAACCTGCAATACAAGAAGTTCAACGACGCCACCCACGGCCGTTCACCGCGCCACTGGCGCAACCGCACCTTTCCGCCGGGCAAGGCCGATCATCCCGTGGTCTACGTGACCTGGGACAATGCCAACGATTACTGCCATTGGGCAGGCAAACGTCTGCCCACGGACGCGGAATGGGAAAAGGCAGCGCGGGGCACCGACGGGCGCATGTTCCCCTGGGGCGACGAGTTCGATACCGCCAAGGCCAACACACCGGTGCGCTGGCAGGAGATCGGCCAGTTCGGTGATACCACCCCGGTGGGTGCCTTTGGGGAGGGCAAGAGTCCCTATGGGGTGTACGACATGTCGGGCAATGTCTGGGAATGGACCGCCTCCTGGTACAAGGCCTATCCCGGCAACAAGACGCCCTCGGAGAGTTACGGTGAGCGCTACAAGACCCTCAAGGGTGGTTCGTGGTTCGATTGTTCGTTTTACAAGTGCGGCATCTCCGCGCCGGTGTTCAACCGTTCCTTTTTCGCCAAGAAGGTGAAGAACGACAGCTTCGGTTTTCGTTGTGCTAAAGACGCAGAGAAAAGATGACAGGGTAAAGAGAAAAGTATGCTTGGGGTGAAAGGTTATTTTGTGAGTATTCTGCTGGTGCTGTCGTTGGCTGGCTGTGATGCGGATGGCAAGAAAAATGTGCCGGAGGTTGTGAGCAAGAAACTTGCTCATATCAAGGTGGAGCAGGTGCTGGTGCCGGCGGGGAAGTTCATTCGCGGCAGCAATAAAGAAGACGATGTGGCCATGCGTCAGCAATACGGTTTTCCCATGCCTCTGTTCGTGGATGAGCATCCGCAAAAGACGATCTATCTCGATGCCTTCAGGATCGATACCTACGAGGTCACCAACAAGCAATTCAAACAATACATTTTGCAGACCCGGCGCATGCTGCCCTATGCCTGGATGAGCAACGGCTATGCGATCACCGAAGACCAACTGCAAATGTTGGATGTGGACAAGCTGCGCAGGATGGCCAGCGATGTGTTTGCCGTGGACAGGGATACCCGCACGATGGACAAGCCCGCACTGGTGGCGGCCATGCTCGAGCAGCAGCACGCGCAGGACAACTTCCCGGTCACCGGTGTCAACTGGTTTGCTGCCAGGGACTTTTGTGCATGGCGGGGCGCCCGTTTGCCCAGTGAGGCGGAATGGGAGAAGGCGGCCCGTGGCCCCGACGGCCTGGAGTATCCCTGGGGCAACCACTGGGATCCGAAGATCACCAATACCGGCGACGATGGTGAGTGGGACGAGGGCATGGCCCCGGTGGGCGCCTATCCCGATAACAAGTCACCCTATGGGGCGTATGATATGTCGGGCAATGTCTGGGAATGGACCGCCGACTGGTATGCGCCCTATGAGGGATCCACGTATGAATCCAAGGCCTTCGGCAAGACCAACCGGGTGATTCGCGGCGGCGGCGGTGGCGTCGGGCATTATGCCATCAGCTATTTCTTCCGCGCCGCCACACGCCAGTTCTCGGAACCGGAAATGGAAAGTGAGGATGTGGGCTTTCGCTGTGTGAGTGACATCTAATTACAGTTAGTTCCATCTGTGTGTGCGAAAAATCGGATTCTCACCAAGGATGGTCTGATTGTCATCCTGCGAGTGTTATTATTAATCGTTTCAAAATGATTTCTACAGGATCATATCCCTCGTGTGGGAGCGCCTTTCCAGGCGTGCTTCGCGCCTGGAAAGGCGCTCCCACCATATTTACCAAGCTATAAGTGTGCTATGGAATTTGCTTGCTCTTACTCTCTGCACCTCCAAGCATTCCCACGGTGGCAAACGCTCACCGATGTCTGTTAAACCAATATTGAGACCATTACTAAGTGACGAACTAAGTGCCGAGCGCTTAGCCTTATATCTCCTAGAAACGAGATACTCGATACCCACCACTCAATTCCATGCAGAGGCGGCGATTGCCTGCGTGATTCAGGCCTTGCCTTGCAATTGCAGGACGATGGCCTCGTTTTCCAGGGTGGAGGTGTCCTGGGTGATCTCCTCACCGGCGGCGATGGTGCGTAGCAGGCGGCGCATGATCTTGCCGGAGCGGGTCTTGGGCAGGTTGTCGGCATAGCGGATGTCATCGGGTTTGGCGATGGGGCCGATCTGTTTGCCTACCCAGTCCCGCAGTTCGGCGGTGAGTGCCTCGTCGATACCGTCCTTGGGACGCTCCCCCTTGAGCACCACGAAGGCAAAGATACTTTCCCCTTTTACCTCGTGGGGCCTGCCCACCACCGCGGCCTCGGCCACCTTGGGGTGGGCTACCAGGGCGGATTCGATTTCCATGGTACCCAGGCGGTGGCCGGAGACGTTGAGCACATCGTCGATGCGCCCCATGATCCAGAAATAACCGTCCTCGTCACGCCGCGCATTGTCACCGGCCACATACAGCTTGCCGTCGAACATTTTCCAGTAGGTGTCGTAATAACGCTGTTCGTCGCCCCATACGGTGCGAATCATGGATGGCCAGGGCTTGCGGATCACCAGTATGCCGCCCTGGTTGGGTTCGGTGATGGTATTACCGTCGGCATCCACGATGTCCGCGGCGATACCGGGCAGGGGCAGGGTGCAGGAGCCGGGCTTGGTGGCCACGGCGCCGGGTACAGGGGCGATCATGTGAGCGCCAGTCTCGGTCTGCCACCACGTGTCGACGATGGGACAGCGCTCTTTGCCGATGACGGTGTGATACCACATCCAGGCCTCGGGGTTGATGGGCTCGCCCACGGTACCCAGCAGGCGCAGGCTGGAGAGGTCGTAGCGGTCGGGGATGTGGTCGCCGGCCTTCATCAGCGCACGGATCGCGGTGGGGGCGGTGTAAAAGATGGTGACTTTGTGGTCCTGGCAGATCTTCCAGAAACGCCCGGCGTCGGGCACTGTGGGGGCGCCCTCGTACATGAGCATGGTGGCGCCGCAGGCCAGGGGGCCGTAAGTCACGTAGGTGTGGCCTGTGATCCAGCCCACGTCGGCGGTACACCAGAAGATGTCGGCGTCGTTGATGTCGAACACCCATTTCATGGTCATGATGGCGTTCAACAAGTAGCCGCCACTGGAATGCTGGATGCCCTTGGGCTTGCCGGTGGAGCCGGAGGTGTAGAGCAGGAACAGGGGGTGTTCGCTGTTCACCCACACGGGGTCGCAGCTCTCCGCCTGGCCGTCGATGAGATCGTGCCACCAGATGTCGCGGTCGGCGTCGATGTTCACCTCGTGGCCGGTGCGTTTGAGTATGATGACCTTCTCGATGCTGGCGCAGCCGTGGCCCAGGGCCTCGTCGGTGGCCGCCTTCAGCTCCACAATCTTGCCGCCGCGGTGGGCGCCGTCGGCGGTGATGACGATTTTCGCCTCGGCGTTTTCGATGCGATCTTTCAGTGACTCGGCGGAGAAGCCGCCGAACACCACGGAATGCGTGGCACCGATGCGTGCGCAGGCCTGCATGGCCACCACCGCCTCGGGGGTCATGGGCATGTATAGGATCACCCGGTCGCCCAGACCCACACCGAGAGACTTGAGGCCGTTGGCGAACTGGCAGACATCCCGGTGTAACTGGGAATAGCTGATGTGCCGGGTATCGCCCTGTTCTCCCTCGAAGACGATGGCAGTCTTGCTGCCGCGTTCAGCCAGATGACGGTCCAGGCAGTTCACCGAGACATTGAGTTCCCCGTCGTTGAACCACTGGTAATGGGGGGCCTTGCTCTCGTCCAGCGCGGTGCTAAAAGGGGTATGCCAGTCCAGCTCCTCGCGAGCCAGCCCGGCCCAGAAGCCTTCGTGGTCGGCCTCGGCCCGGCTGCGCAGTGTGTCCAGTTCCTCGCGGCTCTTGATGCGCGCCTTGCGGGTGAACTCGGCCGGTGGTGGAAACAGGCGGTCTTCGTGCAGTGTGGACTGGATGTTTTCTTCCATGGTGCCTCCCCGATGTTGCGGGCCGCGCACGCAGGGTGGCCGTGCACGACACTGTTTTCGCCGATATTAACAGGGGGGAGGTAAAGACGCATCCATGTATGAGATTTATGGGCTTCGGCTGCTCCGGGAGGCGGTGCCGCGAGGGCGTTGCTCGTCGTTTATTTGGAGTTACCAAACTTCGCTCCTCGCGCCTTGCCTGACCCCTTTTGGAGCAGCAAGGCGGTGATGCAATGAGTGTTATTAATCGTCTCAAAATAATTGCTACAGGGTTATTTCTCCGTGTGGGAGCGCCTTTCCAGGCGCGATTCGCGCCTGGAAAGGCGCTCCCACAGTATTTGCCATTGTGTGAGTCGCTATGGATAACTTGCGTTCACTCACTGCACCTTCAGGCATTCCAAAGAGAGTAAATGCCCACCGTTGTCTGTTAAACCAATTTTGAGACCCTTAATAACAGGCCCCAGGGAAGCCTGAAAGAATTGATAGGTATTACGTCCCATCTGCTTGCAAGGCGGATACCTTCATTGGCTCGCCAAGGGGGCAGCAGGATTGTGATCAGGGCAACGCGGCAGCAAAACTCCCCGCCGCCAATGCCTGGTACGCAAAATCTTTTCAGTGCTTTGCTGGCCTGATCAGTCATCGGCAACTGCGGAGAGGAGTGATGGGAGGTCGGGACGAAATTATTCTGCGGTGCGCCACAGTCGATGCCACCAGCGGCGTCGGTTGGCGGGCGGTGGCAGGGCGTGTTGCAGGTCGCAGGGGGGATCGAGGCTCAGGGTCCAGCCGGGCAGGGGCGGGGCCTCGCTGTAGCCACAGACTACGCCGAGGTTGTTGGGATCGTAGATCTTGATCAGCTGGGGCCGGGCAGGGTTGTCCGCATAAACGATGCCGCAATAGTCCTCCTGGTGTTCCTGGCGCAGCAGGGCGTCGATTTCGCGGATGAAGGTCCGCAATTCCGTGGCACTCAGCGGCGCGGCCGGCGGGGGCTCGCCCACGGCATAGGCATACCAGCCGGCATCGGCCTGCTGGCGCAGGGTTTCCCACAGGGCCTCGAGCTGGGGCCAGCGCAGCAGATTGACGAAACTGCCACGGTAGGCTTCGAGAAAGGGCGTCTCAGGAGGGGATGGCTGCATGTTTTGTTGATTCCCGTTAGTTGTCATCAGGTTCACTGCAGATGGCGGCACAGTGGGGCACTTTTTCCAAATCCCATTGTGCCTCGGCCCACCTCAATAATAGCCCGGGATCGGCGCCCCGGAGTTCATCGGGCGGCGGGTGGCCGAGAAAGGTCAGGGCGCGCACCAGGGTGTGGCCAGGATTACGCTCATCGAGGGGGGCGGCAAAGGTTTGTTTGCTGAGCTTTTGGCCCTGTTGGTTTACCGCCACGGGCAGGTGGCAGTATTCCGGGTGTGAGTAGCCGAGGCATTGTTGCAGGTAGCGCTGCGGCGGAGTGGCATCCAGCAGGTCGCTACCGCGCACGATGTGGCTGATGCCCTGGGCCGCATCGTCCACCACCACCGCCAGGTGGTAGGCGTAGAGGCCGTCGGCGCGACGCACCACGAAATCTCCCACTTCTCTCAGCAAATCAGTCCTTAGGGATCCTTGCAGGATATCGTGAAAGGTCTGAATCTGATCGGGCACACGCACCCGCACGGCGCGGGCCTGTTTGCCCGGTGGCAGGCCCTCTCGACAGGTGCCGGGATAGACGGTGGCGCCGCTTGCGGCGATTTCCTTGCGGCTGCAACCGCAGGCAAAACTGTAATGACCCTTGGCCAGTTGCGTCAATGCAGCCTCGTAGGCCGCCTGGCGGGTGCTTTGGTAAAGCACCGGGCCATCCCAGTGGAGTTGGTAGGTCTCCAGGGCGCGGAGGATGGCATCGGCGGCGCCGGGCTCTTCTCGTGGCGGGTCGAGATCCTCCATGCGCACCAGCCACTGTCCCTGTTGATGGCGGGCCTCCAGGTAGCTACCCAGGGCGGTGACCAGCGAGCCAAAGTGCAGCGGCCCGGTGGGTGAGGGGGCGAAACGGCCGCGATAGGAGATTGCCGTTGGTGTTTCGCGGATGGGGACGGACATGGAACCCATTGTATCAGTCCGGCGTGTAAGGAGCCTGCGGCTTTATCCATGCCCAAAAATATTTTCCCTAACGAAAATACTGTTTTGGACGATGCAAAGAGCAGAATTGAATGAAGCCATTTAGCCGCAAGGCAAGAGGAATGAGGATAAAACTGTGAGTTGGCTTATTGAAGGAACCATGCAAAACGGACGCACCCTGCGCCCCAGTGACTGGGTTGAGCGGATTTCCGGGGTAATGGCGCGATTTGGTGCCGACCATCGCCTGCGCTATGGCGCGGTGCGGCCCTGTTTCGTGAAGGGCAAAAAATGCCTGCTGGTGCAGAAGAGTCTGGAGCGGGAAGACCCGGCGGCGTTTGCCTATGTCAGCGAATTTGTCCGCAGCAATGGTTTGGCTATGCAGGATTTTCCGCTCACAAGTGATGAAGCAAAGATCAGCGGTAACGATGGCAACTTCAACGCCGTAGCCTGATTTACCTGAGGTCGTAGCCTGTTTTACCTGTAGGGGGTAGTTGGAAGGGCCGCCGGTCTTATTGATCGGCGGCCTTTTTTATCCAGCCCGGTTATTTGCCGTATTGTTTCTCGCGGATTTCGTTGAGGGTCTTGCAGTCGATGCACTGGGTGGCCGTGGGCCGGGCCTCCAGACGGCGGATGCCGATCTCCACACCACAATACTCGCAATAGCCGTAGTCTTCGCCCAGGCTGTCGATGGCCTCGTCGATCTTCTTGATCAGCTTGCGTTCCCGGTCGCGGGTACGCAGTTCCATGGCGAATTCCGATTCCTGACTGGCGCGGTCATTGGGATCCGGGAAGTTGGCGGCCTCGTCCTGCATGTGGTGCACCGTCTCGTCCACCTTGTTCATCAGTTGCTGCTTCCAGCCTTCCAGGATGTGGCGGAAGTGCTCAATCTGTGCCGGATTCATGTACTCCTCCCCCTTCTTTTCCTTGTAGGGGGTGAAGTTGGTGAAGGCGGAATCATCAATATGGCGGGCTACCGGCGCGGTCTTGGTCTTAGCGGTTTTGGACTTGGTTGCCGTTTTCTTGGTGGCGGCCTTTTTCACAGCCGTTTTCTTTGCCGTGGTTTTCTTCGCAGCGGCCTTTTTTACCGGCACCTTCTTCTTGCTGGCCGCGGCCTTCTTGGGTGTGGCCTTTTTCTTGGCCACTTTCTTTTTTGCCGAACCGGTGGTTCCTTTTTTCTTGACAGCCTTTTTGACGGCCATAGAACTGCTCCTATCCTGCGTACTTTGACAACTGCCTGACGTACCGCAATAACCGCCCGAAGTGTCGGGGAGAGCCAAGGGCATGGCAGGGACTGAAAATAAGGGCGCATCTTATAGCAGAGACCCGCAGGCAGCGCAAATTTATCCGGGATTTTTGTGCATTTTTCCGCCAGTGAAAAGCGCCCCCGAGGCGTCGTGCCGCCCGGAAAACTGCGGTAAGCTATGCGGCCGCCCGAGGGGCGGGCAGGCGCGTCGTTGCGTGCAATGGTTTAACACTACTGGAATTTTTCACCCCATGACTGAATTAAAAGCCTTTTTATTCGATGTGGACGGCACCCTGGCCGACACCGAACGCGACGGCCACCGCGTGGCCTTCAACCGTGCCTTCAAGGATGCCGGCCTGGACTGGGAGTGGTCACCCGAACTCTACGGTGAACTTCTGGCGGTCACCGGCGGCAAGGAACGTACACGCTACTATCTGGACAAGTTCAACACCGACTTCCAGCGGCCGGAAAATCTCGATGATTTCATCAAGGGCCTGCACGCCGCCAAGACCGAACACTACACGCAGATGCTCGCTGAAGGCGCCATCCCCCTGCGTCCCGGCGTGGCGCGGCTGATCAACGAGGCCCGCGAGGCTGGCCTGCGCCTGGCGGTGGCCACCACCACCACCCCCGCCAACGTGGAGGCCCTGCTGAGTCATGCCCTGGCCCCGGATGCCATGTCCTGGTTCGAGGTGATCGCCGCCGGCGACGTGGTGCCGGCGAAAAAGCCTGCGCCGGACATCTACCATTACGCCATGCAGGCGATGGGGCTCACCCCGGCGGACTGTATCGCCTTCGAGGACTCCCGCAATGGCATCCTGTCTTCCCAGGGTGCCGGGTTGAAGACCATTATCACCGTCAACGGTTACACGGCCGACGACGACTTCAGTGGCGCGGCCATCGTGCTCGACCAGATGGGTGAGCCCGACGCGCCGTTTCGCGTGCTGGCCGGCGATGCAGGG
>DRKQ01000186.1 GCA_011051685.1 Gammaproteobacteria bacterium | reverse complement strand
GGATAAATTTGAGCAATTGTGAAAATACGGTGTTATGATGAGCCAAGGCTTAAATCTCCTTCTATTACAGTGTTTGGTCGCACATACATTGTAACAGTTCATTGAGATTTAAGCCTTTTTTCGTTCAGTTAACGGGACAGCAGTGTTTTGAGATAATTTATTTAAAGATATGTTCAGAAGGTAAGGGCGTGGCAGCTTGATGGGGTACACAATACACGTTCAGGGTTGATTGGGCAGGCGTAACCGAGGTGTAGTAAGGTGTGCGCGATGTCGACGACCGCTACACCACAACAGCGCACTCAACAGCGATTACAGGAAAACGTCCGTATCGTGCTGGTAGACACCAGCCACGCCGGCAATATCGGCGCCGCGGCGCGGGCCATGAAAAACATGGGGCTGACGCGTTTGTATTTGGTGACGCCCCGGCAGTTTCCCCATGCCGATGCCACGGCGCGTGCCTCGGGGGCGGATGATGTACTGGCGCGGGCCACGGTCTGTGCCAGCCTGGACGAGGCGCTGGTCGGTTGCCGCCTGGTGATGGGCGCCAGTGCGCGCCTGCGTCATCTGTCTGCGCCGGTCCAGGATCCACGCCAGTGTGCGACCCGGATAGTGTCGGAGGTCAGTACTGAGGGGGTGGAATGCGCCCTGGTGTTCGGCCGTGAGCATTCGGGGCTGACCAATGATGAGCTGGGGCGGTGTCATTTTCTGGGTCACATCCCCACCAACGCCGATTACAGTTCGCTGAACCTGGCGGCGGCGGTGCAGGTGTTCGCCTACGAGTTGCGCATGGCCACCCTGGCAGGGTACACACCGGAAACGTCCGCTGAAGGGTCCGAACCCTTGGCCTGCGCCGATGACATGGAACGGTTCTATAGGCATCTGCAGCAGACTCT
This sequence comes from Gammaproteobacteria bacterium, assembly GCA_011051685.1. Taxonomy (GTDB): domain Bacteria; phylum Pseudomonadota; class Gammaproteobacteria; order SZUA-152; family SZUA-152; genus SZUA-152. The sequence continues at coordinate 8,937 of DRKQ01000186.1, read as the reverse complement.
GGAAACGATCGGATTTCTCGATCCGGCAAATCCGCGTATCATGATGCGTCGCCTGCGGCGCCTGTTCAATCGTGCACGGCCCGAAGAGGTGGAAATGAACATCCTGCGCGGTATCCTGAGCGCCGCGCAAAAACACAAGACGCAATAACATCACATCAACGAGCCATGCTAAGCCATTTTCGAGAAGACATCCGCTGTGTGTTCGACCGTGACCCGGCGGCGCGCACCACCTTTGAGGTGGTGACCACCTATCCTGGTGTGCATGCGCTGATGTTTCATCGCCTAGCGCACAATCTGTGGAATATGGAGTTACGCTGGCTGGCGCGGGTGTTGTCGAGCCTCGGGCGTTGGTTGACGGGCATCGAGATCCATCCCGCCGCCAGGATTGGCCGGCGTTTTTTCATCGACCACGGCATGGGGGTGGTTATCGGCGAGACCGCCGAGATTGGCGACGACTGCACCCTGTATCACGGGGTCACCCTGGGGGGTACCAGTTGGGAGAAGGGCAAGCGTCATCCCACCCTGGAAAACAACGTGGTGGTGGGCGCCGGAGCCAAGGTGCTGGGGCCCATTGTGCTGCGTGAGGGCGCACGGGTGGGTTCCAATGCGGTGGTGGTCAAGGAGGTGCCGGCGGGGGCCACGGTGGTGGGAGTGCCGGGGCGGGTGGTGACGGCCAAGGCCAAGGAGGCCATGAGCAGCACCGAGAAACGCCGCCACGCCACCGCCAGAAAACTGGGCTTCGACGCCTACGGCGCCACCAGCGATGCGCCGGATCCGGTAGCCAATGCCATCAACAGCCTGCTTGACCACGTGCATGTAATGGACAGTAAGATGAACGTCATGTGCGAGTCCATCAAGCGTCTGGATGCGGAATTCAATGATGTGAAGCTGCCTGATCTGGACGACTGCGGTATCGATAGTGACGAGCCCGCCAGTCTGGAAGAGGCCGGGGATTTGTCTGGCGACAAAAAGCCCTCATAAGGCATAGAACTGCCTCTAACTATCAAGAGATTGAGATTGGTCTTTTTCTCCGCTCAAAATCTATCAGGAATATTCTGATACACTTTCGCCAAACTATTACTTGACTAAAGTTGTCGGATATAGATAATGTCTGATCGAAATGATCGGGAATTATTTGCAGATGCTTTGAAGCAGACTGTATTTTTGGCGCCGTGTTGCTCATCGCAGTGTATTCATCTCGGTGACACGCAGATTGACCGGGAAACCCGGCTTCGGTAGGCTTGCCGGCTAATTCCCACGCTTTTACTAAGTTTAACGCTGGCGGCATTGGATCAATACATATATCCTATATGCATATTTTAATTGTCGCAGGGTTTGAAACCACAGAGGTGCAATTATGAGACTGACAACCAAAGGCCGATACGCCGTCACCGCCATGCTGGATCTGGCCCTCAACGCTAAAGACCGGCCCATCACCCTGGCAGATATTTCCCAGCGCCAGGGGATTTCCTTGTCCTATCTGGAACAGTTGTTTTCCCGTTTGCGCAAGCAGGAACTGGTTTCCAGTGCCCGCGGCCCGGGAGGCGGATACCGTTTGAGCCGTGACGCCAACGAGATCAATGTCGCCCAGGTGATCGAGGCGGTGGATGAGAAGGTCACAGTGACCCGTTGTGGGGGCAAAGGTGACTGTCAGGATGGTGAGGCCTGTCTGACCCACAAGCTGTGGTGTTCACTAAGCGACCAGATCCAGGGTTTTCTCACGGGAATTTCCCTGGGTGATCTGGTGGAAGAAGAGCATGTCAAAACGGTGTGTGAACGCCAGTTGAACAACACGCAGGGAGACATGGGTGACACCCAGGAGACGAAAGAGAGCACCCTGCAATCAGCCACCGGCATGTAATGACGGGACCCGGATCAGGCCATGGCCATCTACCTTGATCACAACGCCACTACAGCCCTGGACGCTCGGGTGCTGGATGCCATGCTGCCGTATTTGCGAGATCGTTTCGGTAACGCATCCAGCGGTCATGGTTTTGGCCGTGAGGCCCGCGCGGCAGTGGAATTGGCGCGTGAACAGGTGGCGGCGCTGGTCAACGCCCATCCTTCACAGGTGGTGTTCACCAGTGGTGGCACCGAGGCCAACAATACGGCCCTCAAGGGTTGTGCGGCGCGCCTCTCGCCCGGGCACATCCTGCTCAGCGCCGTAGAGCACAATTCGGTGCGAGCATCGGCCCAGGCCTTGCAGCAGCAGGGCTGGATGCTGGCTGAAATGGCTGTGGAGAGTGACGGGCAGCTGGATATGGACGCGGTGCACGACCTGTTGTCCCGCCTGCCGGCTGACAGTCCACTACTCATGGCCCTGATGCTGGCCAATAACGAGACCGGTATCATTTACGATACCGCCACCGTGGCGGAGCTGGCCCGGGATCACAACGCCATCCTGTTGGTGGATGCAGTGCAGGCGGCCGGCAAGATGACCGTGGATTTTAGAGCCAGCGGTGCACAACTAATGAGTCTCTCGGCCCACAAGCTGTATGGCCCGAAGGGTGTGGGCGCTTTGATCGTCGACAAGGCCGTGGACATGATGCCGCTGTTACATGGTGGTGGTCACGAAAAGGGCCGGCGTGCCGGCAGCGAGAACGTGGCGGCGATTGTTGGTTTTGGCAAGGCAGCGGAGTTGGCGCACGGTGAACTGGCAGCGCGTCGGGCACACATGAAGATGCTGCACCAGTACCTGGAGACACGCCTGGTTTCAGAACTGCCCCAGGCGACGATTTTCGGAGTGGAGGCGGAGCGCTTGTCCAACACCACCTTTTTTGCTCTGCCAGGACTGGATGGCGAGACCTTATTGATCAATCTCGACCAGGCGGGGCTGGCAGTATCCAGCGGCTCGGCCTGCAATACCGGCGAAGTGGAACCCAGCCATGTATTGCTGGCCATGGGGGTTTCACCAGAGTGTGCGCGGGGCGCCATTCGTGTCAGCCTGGGCAAGGATTCTCGCCGCGATGAAATCGACCAGTTTATCGATTGTCTCAAACAACAGGCGCGTAGCCTGCAGCGTTTTGCCTCGCTGGCTTACGCCTAACGAAGAATATGCAACCTGACACTGAAGGTAGATCGAGCAATGACAAGTACCCACAAGCGACCCATCTACATGGACTATGCGGCCACTACTCCGGCCGATCCCCGTGTCGCCAAAAAGATGATGCAGTATCTGACTCCGGACGGCGAGTTCGGCAATCCCGCCTCGCGTTCCCATGCCTACGGCTGGGCGGCCGAGGCGGCGGTGGAAGAGGCGCGCAAGCAGGTGGCCGAGCTGGTCAACGCCAATCCCAAGGAAATCGTCTGGACCTCTGGCGCCACCGAGTCGGACAACCTGGCCATCAAAGGCGCCGCGCACTTCTATCAGAAGAAGGGCAAGCACATCATCACCAGTAAGACCGAACACAAAGCGGTGCTGGACACCTGCCGGCAACTGGAACGGGAAGGCTTCGAGGTGACTTACCTCGATCCCGAACCCACTGGACTTATCGATCTCGACAAGCTGGCCACGGCCATGCGCGACGACACCATCCTGGTGTCCATCATGCACGTCAACAACGAGCTGGGGGTGATTCAGGATATCGCCGCCATCGGCGAGATGACCCGCGAGCGCGGCATCATCTTCCACGTGGACGCCGCACAAAGCGCCGGCAAGGTGGAGATCGACCTGGCCAACCTGAAGGTGGACCTGATGTCCTTCTCCGCGCACAAGATCTACGGCCCCAAGGGACAGGGTGCACTGTACGTGCAGCGTAAACCCCGCGTACGCCTGGAGGCGCAGACCCACGGCGGCGGTCACGAACGCGGCATGCGTTCCGGCACCCTGGCCACCCATCAGATCGTCGGCATGGGTGAGGCCTTCCGCATCGCCAGGGAGGAAATGGCCAGGGACAACGCACACATCAAGGCCCTGCGTGACCGCCTATACAACGGCGTCAAGGATCTCGAAGAGGTGTATGTCAACGGGGATATGGCGCACAGCGTACCGAACATCTTAAATATCAGCTTCAATTACGTGGAGGGCGAATCGCTGATCATGTCCCTCAAGGACCTGGCGGTATCCTCCGGTTCGGCCTGCACTTCGGCCAGCCTGGAACCCTCCTATGTATTGCGCGCCCTGGGACGCAACGATGAGCTGGCACATAGCTCCATCCGCTTCAGCCTTGGCCGCTTTACCACGGAGGCCGAGATCGATTACGCCATCGATCATATTCGCGAGGCGATCGAGAAACTGCGAGCACTGTCGCCGCTGTGGGACATGTACAAGGAAGGCATCGACCTGTCCCAGGTGAAGTGGGCGGCCCATTGATCGGCAAAACGACAAGACGAGCAACTAAATACAGTTATGCAACTGTGAGGTAGGTGAGAAATGGCATACAGCGACAAAGTACTGGATCATTACGAAAACCCCCGCAACGTGGGCACCCTGGAGAAGGACGACCCCTCGGTGGGTACCGGCATGGTGGGTGCCCCCGCCTGCGGCGACGTGATGCGCCTGCAGATCAAGGTCAACGACGAGGGCGTAATCGAGGAAGCCAAGTTCAAGACCTATGGCTGCGGCTCGGCCATCGCCTCCAGCTCCCTGCTCACTGAATGGGTGAAGGGCAAGACCCTGGAAGAGGCGGGACAGATCAAGAATACCGACCTGGCAGAGGAACTGGCCCTGCCGCCGGTGAAAATTCACTGCTCGGTGCTGGCGGAAGATGCCATCAAGGCGGCCATCGAGGATTTTCGCGGCAAGTCCGGCGACAAGAAAGACGATGATTCCGGCAAGGCGGCATAACTATTTTTAGTCATTGAGTACAAGTGTAAAACGATGTCTATTACATTGACCGAAAGCGCCGCGGAGCGTATCCGCGGCTTTCTTGACAACCGCGGCAAGGGCGTGGGTCTGCGTCTGGGCGTGAAGACCAGTGGCTGCTCGGGCATGGCCTATGTCATCGAATTTGCCGACGAGATTGGCAGCGACGATCAGGTGTTCGAAGACAAGGGGGTCAAGGTGCTGGTGGACCCCAAGAGCCTGATCTACCTCGACGGCACCGAACTGGACTATGCCAAGGAAGGGTTGAACGAGGGCTTCAAGTTCAACAATCCCAATGTCAAAGACAGTTGTGGTTGCGGCGAAAGCTTCACGGTTTAAGTATTTCTCTCTTCTTGAGTAGCAACATGTCAGTGGCGGATCTCTCCAGCAATTTCTTTGCCCTGTTCGATTTGCCGGTTTCCTTCGATATCGATCAGCAGGCCCTGGCAGCGCGTTACCGCGAGGCGCAACGCGCCGCGCATCCCGACAAGTTTGCCAATGCCGCCGAGGCCGAGCGCCGTCTGTCGGTGCAGATGGCGGCACGCATCAATGAGGCCTACCGCATACTCAAGGATCCACTGCTGCGTGGACGCTACCTGCTGGAGCTCAAGGGTGTGGAGCTGGATGATACGGACACCGCCTTCGACAGCACCTTTCTTATGGAACAGATGGAGTTACGCGAGCGACTGGCCGAGGTTGAGCGTAGCGCCGACCCGTTGCAGGCCTTGCAGGCCATGGCCCATGAGCTGGCCCGGCAGCAGGATCTCCTGCTGGCGCAACTGGCCGACCTGCTCAAGGCGGAGGATGAACAATCCCTGCAGCAGGCGCGGGAGGTGACCCGCAAGTTGCAGTTTTTCCAGCGGCTCAACGAAGAGGTGGAGGCCCTGGAAGACGAGCTGGCGGCGTAGACTCTTAGGCAAGTCCAACAATATCAATCCGGCAATCAATATTGCCGGGTTAATAATACGGCACATGGATGTGCCGGCATTGGCGTAAGCCAATGTAAGCCCGTGAAATACCAGCAACTTCACAGAGTTGCGCCCGTATTTCGAGGGCGTCCATCAAATAGATCGGGACGACCTGTTTGATGGCCAGGTTAATAGTAGAAATTTGCACCTGCTGGCATAATGCCGGCCCACAAACACACACGTAAACGACAGCTTATGGCGCTTCTTCAAATCAGTGAACCCGGCCAGACCGACGCCCCGCACCAGCACAAGCTGGCGGCGGGCATCGACCTGGGCACCACCAACTCCCTGGTGGCCACGGTGCGCAGCGGCAAGGTGGAGACCCTGCCCGATGCCAAGGGGCAACACCTGCTGCCCTCGGTGGTGCGCTATCTGGCTGCGGGCGCCCCGCAGGTGGGCAGCGGCGCCCGGCAGGCGGCTGTCAGTGACCCGCGCAATACCATCAGCTCGGTAAAGCGGTTCATGGGCCGCGGTCTGGCGGATATCTGCAAGGGCTGTTCCTGCAGCGAATATGATTTCGTGGATAGTGATTCCTCGGTGCCGCGCATTCGCACCGTGGCGGGAGAGGTCAGTCCCGTGGAGGTGTCCGCGGAGATCCTGAAGGAGCTCAAGCGGCGCGCCGAGGAGACCCTGGGCGGCGAACTCACCGGCGTGGTGATCACCGTGCCCGCCTACTTCGACGACGCCCAGCGCCAGGCCACCAAGGACGCCGCGCAACTGGCCGGCCTCAATGTGCTGCGCCTGCTCAACGAGCCCACCGCCGCCGCCGTGGCCTACGGTCTGGATAAGGGCTCGGAGGGCATCCACGTGGTCTACGACCTGGGCGGCGGCACCTTCGATATCTCAATTCTGCGTTTGAATCGCGGCGTGTTCGAGGTGATGTCCACCGCCGGCAACACCGCCCTGGGTGGCGACGATTTCGACCGCGCCATTGGTCAGTGGCTGGCCCACGAGGCCGGCTGGGACCAAGACAGCATCAGCGCCGGCCAGGCCCGGGCCATTCTGCAGGAGGCCTGTCGCGCCAAGGAGGCCCTGTCCGATGCCGAATCCGTGAGCGTGTCCCTCTGCAACGAGGCCGGCGAGGTCTGGCAGGGCGAGCTGAACCGCGACACGCTCTATGCCTTGATCGACCCGCTGATCCAGAAGACCCTGGTCTCCTGCCGCCGCGCCCTGCGCGATGCCGGGGTGACGGTGGAGGAGATCGAGGACGTGGTGATGGTGGGCGGTTCAACGCGTTCGCCGCGGGTGCGCGAACGGGTGGGCGAGTTCTTCCACTGCGAACCCATGGTGGACATCGACCCCGACAAGGTGGTGGCCACCGGCGCGGCCATCCAGGCGGACATCCTGGTGGGCAACAAGCCCGACGACGAGATGCTGCTGCTGGACGTGATCCCCCTGTCCCTGGGCATCGAGACCATGGGCGGCCTGGTGGAAAAGATCATCCCCCGCAACACCACCATCCCCGTGGCCAAGGCCCAGGACTTCACCACCTTCAAGGACGGGCAGACGGCCCTGGCGGTGCACGTGGTGCAGGGCGAGCGGGAACTGGTGAGCGACTGCCGCTCCCTGGCGCGTTTCGAACTGCGCGGCATCCCGCCCATGGCCGCCGGCGCGGCGCGCATCCGCGTCACCTTCCAGGTGGATGCCGACGGACTACTTTCTGTTACCGCGCGGGAACAGCTCTCCGGCGTGGAGAGCACGGTGCAGGTCAAGCCCTCCTTCGGCCTGTCCGACAGCGAGATCGAGGCCATGCTGCGTGATTCCATGAGCCATGCCGAGGAAGACGTGGCGGCGCGCATGTTGCGCGAACAACAGGTGGAGGCGGACCGTATTCTCGAGTCCGTGGAATCCGCCATCGCCGCCGATGGCGAACTGCTCACGGCAGACGAACGCACGGCCATCGACGCGGCGCTGAAAGACTTGCACGAAAAACGCAATGGCACGGATCCGCGGCAGATCAAACAGGCCATCGAGGCGCTGAACAGGGCCAGCACGGATTTCGCTGCGCGGCGTATGGACGCCAGCATCCAGGCGGCCATGACCGGTCACAAGGTCGACGAGTTTTAATGTCCTTCCGGCGCAGTCGGTGGGAGTATTCACCGCTTATTAAGGGTCTCAAAATTGGTTTAACAGACAGCGATGAGTATTCAGTCCCTTAGGAATGCCTGAAGCGGCAGTGAGTGAATGCAAGTTATCCCATAGCGCACTTCTACAATGTCAGATACTGTGGGAGCGCCTTTCCAGGCGCGAATCGCGCCTGGAAAGGCGCTCCCACACGGAGAAATAACCCTGTAGCAGTTATTTTGAGACGATTAATAATTAACGCAAGAGACGCCCATGCCCCAAATCATCTTTTTACCCCATGAGGAAATCTGCCCGGAAGGGGCGGTGATCGAGGCCGACCCCGGCACCACCATCTGTGACGCGGCCCTGGCCAACGACATCGAGATCGAGCACGCCTGCGAAAAATCCTGCGCCTGCACCACCTGCCACGTGATCATCCGCGAGGGCTTTGACTCCCTGGAGGAATCCACGGAGGAAGAGGACGACCTGCTGGACAAGGCCTGGGGCCTGGAGCCGGAATCGCGCTTGAGCTGCCAGGCCAGGGTGGGCGAGCAGGACCTGGTGGTGGAGATTCCCAAGTACACCATCAACATGGTCTCTGAGAACCACTAATACGTTAGCAAGGAGCATAGCCATGAGCCTGAAATGGACCGATACACTGGACATCGCCATCGCCCTGGACGAGGCCCATCCCGACGTGGATCCGCTGCACGTCAATTTCGTGGATCTGCGCAACTGGATCCTGGCCCTGGATGATTTCGACGACGATCCCGAGCACAGCGGAGAGCGCATCCTCGAGGCCGTGCAAATGGCCTGGATCGAGGAGCGGGAATAACAATAAGCTAGGACTGAGGACTGAGGACTGAGGACTGAGGACTGAGGACTGAGGACTGAGGACTGAGGACTGAGGACTGAGTTAAAATCTGATTGCTTAGTCCTTGGCCCTCAGTCCTATTTGTTAAAACGCCGTATCAAACCCCAACAGGAAATAGCCCTCTTTGGTATCGTGACCGAAGCCATCGTTGGGGTTGTTGTCCACTTTTTGCAGATCCGCATTGACTTCAATGATGCCTTTGACATTGCGCATGAAGTAGTAGGATG
>DRKQ01000185.1 GCA_011051685.1 Gammaproteobacteria bacterium | reverse complement strand
TCCTCTATCTTCGGTACGTTATACACGCGGCAGGCGGTTTTTTGTTCGATCTCGGCGAGCACCTCGTCGATCCTGTCCGGTGTCTCCGTGGCCAGCACAAACCACATGTTGAGATGGTGCTCCCGCTGGTAATTATGCGCCACTTCCGGAAATTGGTTGACCAGCTCCGCCACACGATCGAAGTCTTCGTCGGATGCGTGCAGCGCGGCCAGGGTCAAACCGCCGCCCAGGCGTTCGGCATGATACATGGGTCCGAAGCGGCTCAGAAGTCCTTCCGTGAGTAAATTTTCGAGCCGCTCGATGAGTTCCTGTTCCGTGATGCCAAGCGCTTTTGCCGCCTCGGCGTAGGGCTGGTCGCTGATGGGAAAGCCACCCTGCAGATGATTGATGATGGCGGCATCCCGGGCGTCCATCAGGGGAGGCCCCTGGCGGTTTCGGGCATGGCTTCCGCAATCGCTGGGCGTGCCGGCGAACCGATGTAGTGGGCGCCGCATTGCTTGAAACGACGGCGGCTGAACAGCACTTCGTGGGGGATATCCTGCAGGCCACAGCATTCTACCAAGTGCTCGATGTTGCGCATCACGGCGTCGCGATCCTGGCCGTGGATCATGGAGAACAGGTTGTAGGGCCAGTCCGGCAGGCGCCGCGGCCGGCGGTAACAGAGGGTGACGAAATCCACCGCGCCGATGCGTCGGCCGACGTCGTCTACCTGTTCGTCGGGGACGTTCCACACTGCCATGGCATTGGCGCGATAGCCCAGTTCGTGATGGCGCACCACCACCCCCAGACGCTTGATGGTGCCATCGGCCAGCAGGGCCTGGACGCGCGCAATGGTCTCCTCTTCGCTCAGGCCGATGCGTGCGCCGATTTCGGCATAGGGGCGGGGGACCAGCGGCAGACCACACTGGATGGCGGCGACCAGCCGTTGATCCTGCGTGCTCAGTCCCATTGCAGGGGAAATCCCAGGTCGATGTGGTATTCGGCCTGCATGGGGAGCGAGAGGGTGGTGAGGCCTGTTTGCTGTTCGATGTGTTTCACCAAGGCCTGCAAGTGCTCCTCGGTATCGGCGGTGACCACGAACCAGAGGTTGAAGTGGTGTTCGCGTTCGTAGTTATGGTTGACCTCTGGATAGGCATTGACCAGTTCCGCCACCGCCTCCAGTTGGTCTTCCGGCACCGCCATCGCCACCAGGGAGCTGGCACCGCACCGCTGGGGGCGAAATACCGGCCCGACCCGGCTCACTACGCCGCGCTCCGTGAGGGTGCGCAGGCCGCCGATGACGTCTTCTTCCGTCACTCCCAACGCCTCGGCCATGCTTGCAAACGGCCTGGGGGTAAGAGGCAGGTCACGCTGAAAGTCGTTCAGCAGGCGTTTTTCCAGTGCGTTCATGTTACAGACCGATTTCGTGCGCACGTGAGGTAAAGAAGATTCCGCTGGGCTTGTCCGCCGGCAGCGTCTTGATCTGGCGGAATGTTTCGGTGTCATAAATTGCCACGAGGTCCTTGTCGCGGACCGAGATCCAAACCTGCTCCCCGCGGGGGGTGAATTCCATGTGCAGTACCGCCGGGCCCGGTTTCAGGGTCTTGACGATGCGTTGGCTTGGCACATCGATCACCTGCACGGTGTCATTGTTGGGGAAGGCGAAGTTGACCCAGATCTGGTGGCCGTCCGGGCGGGCCATGACGAATACCGGCTGTCCGTGCACCGGGATGCGGCCAACTTCCTGCCAGCTCTTGTGGTCGATCACCAGCACCTCATGCCGGCCGACGGCGGGAACGAACAAGAGATCGCCTGCTGCTGCCCAGCCTTCCAGGTGCGGCATCTTGTAGACCGGCAGCGGCTGCTCGCCGCGTCCGTAGCCGCCCAGAATACGCTTCATGCCGGCATCCAGGTTCCACAAGTCCAGCAGGGCGAGACCGTCTTCGCCGAACAGGCCGGCGATGTAGTAGCGGCCGTCCGGCGTGATGAGGCCGTCATAGGGAAATTTGCCGATGTCCTTGAATTTGCGGATTTTCGGATGGGTGGGGTTGTGCATGTCCACCACCCAGGTCTGGCCCGCATCCCACAGGCTGAAGACAAAGCGCTGGCCGGGGGCGTCCACCAGCCCCACCACCTTGGAGCGTTCGCCATCATCACCGTAGACGGCGGGGATGTCGGCGACCAGTTCCAGCGTTTCCGCATCGAACACGCGCACGCCGCCGGGCTTGTAATTACTGACGGCGATCAGGCGACCGTCCTGGGAGATGGCGCCGCCGATGCTGTTGCCGCCTTGCACCACGCGCTTGACCAGCCGTCCACGCAGGATGTCCACCTTGGACAACCCGCCATCGCGACCGAAGACATAGGCATAGCGTTCATCGCGGGAATATACCGCCGAGGCGTGGGACAGGTTGCCCAGCCCCTCCACGCGGGAGAGCTGGGTATGGTGTGTGGTCTCTATCACCAAGGCGTTGCCCGCCGCGCGTTCGATCACGATCCCCATGTCTCCCGTGCCACGCAGGTGGCCGATATCAAGCTGGGCACAGCCACTCATCAGCAGTGAAGATGCCAGCACCATGCCCAGGGTGAAGTGACGGTTTTTCTTATTGCTCATCAAGTATTCCTTGTTGCATGCTTTTTACCAGCCAGGTGACTTCGTCCTCGCTCAGGATGGGGCGCCAGGGCGGCATAGCGGTGCCGGGGATGCCATCGAGTATGACATCGCGCAACCATTCAGGGGGCTTGCCGGACAGGGCGGCGGGCAGTAGCGGTGGGCCCAGGCCGCCCTCCAGGGTCAGGCCATGACAGGAGCCGCAATCCTGCTTGAGCAGGTGGATCAGCTCACCCTGGCGGGCAGCGGAGATTCCCTTTTCCTGCGCATGCAGTGAAGAGGGAGACAATGTCAGAAACAGTGCCGAAAAAAATGCTACAACAAAAAAAATAGGCGGCATAAAAACCTTTATAGGGCCTAGGAGTCTGTCGGATTTAGGAATAATCTACTGCGCGGGTGGGAGAGCGGCCAAAATCTCCCCGATTTTTCGTTAAATAGTCCCACTATTCGCCTCAAAATCGGGAACATTTTGACTCGCTCTCCCACCCGCTCGCTACGTTTACCCAAATCCGACAGACTCCTAGTTTCCTGCGCTGGCGCAGAGGCCATCTGCACTCTGGCTGCGTGAAAGACTTGCGACATGTGATTCCAGGCAACCCAGTTCCTCGGCGAGGGTGACGACACGCCCAATAACTATCAGTGACGGAGCCCGGAAGTCAAGTTCTTGTGCCCGTTGCGTGATATCCGCCAGGGTGGCGATGCAGCGGCGCTGTTTGGGTTGGGTGCCATTTTCGATAACCGCCGCCGGTGTCGTGGCGGGCAGGCCTGCGGCCATGAGTTTTTGGCTGATTTCGGGCAGATGTCCGAGCCCCATGT
>DRKQ01000184.1 GCA_011051685.1 Gammaproteobacteria bacterium | reverse complement strand
GTAGTTCAGTCCCTTCGATGCAGCCGAGCATCGCAGCCTGCATTGGAGGAAGCAAAAATTTGTTTGAGGGAGCGAAGCGAGCGAGTTTATTTTTGCGCCAATGAAGGCGAGAAGCGCAGGGGCGTCGCGAAGCGACCCAATCGTAGGGTGCCCTTTCTTTTCGTCTCTTTTCTTTGGGCAAGCAAAGAAAAGGGACACGCAGCTTTCCGTCATGAAAATGTTTAAACAATCGAACGTTCAGCTGCGGAACCTCCACCAGTCTGTAGGGTGGGCACGTCTTTTGTGAGCACCCGTGGCCTGCGGGTTCAAAACAGTACGATGTAGAACATTTATTGTCATTCCGGCCTGCGCCGGAATGATGGCAAAAGTGAGATAGCCATTCATGCCTCAACCGCCTCAGGAACCTCCCCCCGCAACGTAATCACCGGCCACCCCCGCGCCGCGGCATGATCCGCCAGCGTCTCGTCCGGGTCCACCGCCACGGGGTGCGTCACCAGTTCCAGTAGAGGCAGGTCGTTGTGCGAGTCACTGTAGAACCAGCTGCCGGCGAGGTTCTGCTGGTGCACGGTCAGCCAGTCCTTGAGTCGTTCCACCTTGCCTTCTTGGAAACAGGGCGTGCCGCTGACTCGGCCGGTGAAGCGGCCATCGACGACTTCCGGCTCAGTGGCGATGAGGTTGTCCACCCCCAGGGCCATGGCGATGGGGCGGGTGATGAAGCTGTTGGTGGCGGTGATAATCAGCAGGGTGTCGCCCTGGGCGCGGTGTTTCTCCAGCAGCAGTTGGGCGGCGGGGAGCATCACCGGGGCGATCACTTCCTGCATGAATTCCCGGTGCAGGGTGTCCAGTTCCTCGCGGGGGTGTTCGCTCAGCGGCTTGAGGCTGAAGGCCAGAAACTCATGGATATCCAGCCGACCGGTTTTGTAATCCTCGTAAAAGCGCTGGTTTTCCCGGGCGTAAACCTCGCCGTCCACCAGGCCCTTGCGTACCAGGAACTGGCCCCACAGGTAATCGCTGTCGTCTCCCAGCAGGGTGTTGTCCAGATCGAAAATGGCCAGGCTCATGATATGTGTCTCTCGTGTGTGTGTCCGCTGCGTGCAATGATCGGCCATGATAACCAATGCTCCCTGTGGCGGGAAATGCGCGCCGCTTGCGCGGTGGCCGGCGTCGTGGAACAATCGATCCAGGTTTTGAGTGATAAGTTGTTGATTGGCCGATGATTGATTCCGAGGGCTACCGGGCGAATGTGGGTATTATCCTGTGTAATGAGCAGGGCCGCCTGCTGTGGGCGCGGCGTATCGGTCAGGATGCCTGGCAGTTTCCCCAGGGAGGCATCAAACCTCACGAGACCCGAAAAGAGGCTTTGTTCCGCGAGCTGCACGAGGAGGTGGGGCTGACCTCCAGCCAGGTGGAGTTGATCGGTTCCACAAGCGACTGGCTGCGTTACGACCTCCCCAAGCGTTTTCTGCGCCACGGCAGTAAGCCCTTGTGCATCGGTCAGAAGCAGATGTGGTACCTGTTGCGGCTTACGGGAAGAGACGAGGATGTGCGTCTCGATGCCAGCGAGCAACCGGAATTCGATGGCTGGCGCTGGGTGGACTATTGGTACCCGCTGGAGGAGGTGGTGTCCTTCAAGCGCGAGGTTTATCGTGCCGCCTTGCAGGAACTTGAACCCCTGTTGTTATTGGTCAGGAAAGACCCATCGGTTCGTTAAGGTCTTGCCGTTTATTACCCGTGTGCATTGCGTCCCGGGCATCCATGTTTAACCGCACTCTCAAGGTGTAGCACATGCTGAATACGCTCCGGCGCATCATTCAGGAAGTCACCATCGCCAAGGATCTGGATCAGGCCCTGGATGTGATTGTGCTGCGGGTGAAAAAGGCTATGAACGTCGATGTCTGCTCGGTGTATATGGTGGACAAGGATCGGGGCGAGCTGGTGCTCATGGCCACCGATGGCCTGAATGAGGCGGCGGTGGGCATGGTGAGGCTGAAGGCCAAACAGGGCCTTATCGGTCTGGTGGGGGAACGTGAGGAGCCGGTGAATCTCGCCGATGCGCCTACCCATCCCCGTTATCAATATTTCCCTGAGTCCGGAGAGGAACGCTATCGCGCGTTTTTGGGTGTACCCATTATTCACCACCGGCAATTGCAAGGCGTGCTGGTGGTGCAACGGCTCACCAAGAGACATTTCAGTGAAGACAAGGTGACATTTCTGGTGACCATTGCGGCGCAGCTGGCGGGGGCCATTGCCCATGCCGAGGCCAGCGGTGGCATCGATGGTCTGCGTTCCAGGGTGAGTGGTGCGCGGGATGCTGCACCGTTGCAGGGTCAACCCGGTGCGCCGGGAGTGGCCATTGGTACTGCGGTTGTGAATTTCGCCGCGTCAGATCTGGATGTCATACCCGACCGCGCCCCCAAGGATATAAAGACTGAAACAAGTCTTTTCAAAAAGGCTGTGGATGAAGTGCGCAAGGACATCCAATCCATGTTAGAGCGCATGGAAGAGGTTTTGCCTGCGGAAGACCGTGCATTGTTCGACGCCTATCTGTTGATGCTTGAAGGCGGCGGTATTCCCGGCGAAGTGGTCCGCCGTATCGAGCAAGGCAACTGGGCCGCCGGCGCCCTGCGCGAAACCATCACTGAACATGTGCGCGCCTTCGATGCCATGGAAGACAATTACCTGCGTGAACGCGCCGAGGATGTACGCGACCTGGGCCGGCGCATCCTGGAAAAGCTGCGCTCCCGGGTGCCGGGCAAGCCGAAAAAATTTCCCACTCGCACCGTGCTGGTGGGTGATGAAATTACCGCCTCCATGTTGGCAGAGGTGCCGGTGAAACGTCTGGCGGGCGTGGTGTCGCGGCGTGGTTCACAGACCTCTCATGTGGCCATCCTGGCGCGTGCCATGGGGGTGGCGGCGGTGATGGGAGTGGATGAGCTGCCGGTAAGCCATGTCGACGGGCGTAGCATTATCGTGGATGGATACACCGGCCGCGTTTATATCAATCCTTCCCGTGCCGTGCGCGATGAATTCAAACATCTGCTGCGCGAAGAGGCGGAACTGTCCAAAGAGTTGCGTGAGTTACGTGACCAGCCGGCCATTACCCCGGACAACGTGGGTATCCCCTTATACATCAACAGCGGCCTGCTGGCAGATGTTACCCCCGCACTGAAAAGTGGCGCCGAGGGCGTGGGTTTGTATCGCACGGAATTCCCATTCATGGTGCGAGACCGCTTTCCCGGCGAGGATGAGCAATGCCAGATCTACCGGCAGGTGCTGAAGTCCTTTGCCCCGGCGCCAGTGACCCTGCGCACCCTGGACGTGGGGGGCGACAAGGCGCTGTCTTATTTTCCCATTGAGGAAGACAATCCCTTCCTGGGCTGGCGGGGCATCCGTATCAGCCTCGATCATCCGGAGATCTTCCTGGTGCAGTTGCGCGCCATGCTGCGCGCCAGCGCCGGGCTGGGCAACATGAACATCATGCTGCCCATGATCAATTCCGTGGCCGAGGTGGACGATGCCCTGCGCCTGTTGCGCCGCGCCCATCACGAGCTTATCGACACCGGGGTGAGCATCAACATGCCCCACGTGGGGGTGATGATCGAGGTGCCCTCGGCGGTCTACCAGGTGCGCGAACTGGCGCGGCGGGTGAATTTTGTTTCCGTGGGTACCAATGATCTCACGCAGTATTTGTTGGCGGTGGATCGCAACAATGCCCGGGTTGCCGATTTGTACGATGGCCTGCACCCGGCGGTATTGCGCGCCCTGCAACAGATTGTCGACGGCGCCAAGGCGGAACGTACACCGGTGGGGGTGTGCGGCGAAATGGCGGGTGATCCGGCGGCCGCTATTTTGTTGTTAGGCATGGGCGTCGATAATCTCAGCATGAGCGCCGCCAACCTGCCACGGGTCAAGTGGGTGATTCGCACCTTCACCCGGCGTAAGGCGCGCAACCTGTTGAAGGAAGTGCTGACTTTCGAGTATGCACATTCCGTGCGTACTTTCCTCAATGCTGCGTTGGAAGACGCTGGCCTGGGTGGACTGGTGCGTGCAGGGCGTTAATCCACATCGTAATTTCTGATTTCAAAGTCAGGGTTTTCCTCGTGCCTTTGCATGATGACGCCGCCTCCAACATCTCCTCCCTTGCGCCCTGCACCCAGCCACCATCCGGTGATGTCGCCAAGCGGGGGACGGCTCAGGATAACCATGCCTGAGAGGCCCGCGGTTGCCGCCGGGCTGGTATAAAAAAGGTGAGCCACCCGTTTGTTGGAGGCACGTCCCCTCAGAAAGTAGTTTTCGTTCTCAATGTAGGAAGAATACCCAATGCCGGTGATTTCTCCTGAATCCTGATCCACTTCGGTGATTTCAATAATGTCATCCACATAGGGTTTGAGCTGGTTGTTTGTGTCACGGTAAGTCCAACGGCAGTTCCATTTCCCCAGCCAGGCCTGGGCTTCCTCTGTGGACAGAGGAAGATCGTTCTTGCTCCAGATGGAACGGATTTCACCGGGAAAGAGCGCGTTGTGTTTGATGGCGTAAACGATGCAGGTGATGGTGATGAGAAAGAGCAGGGCGAGTCCACCCAGGAGAATAATGGGGTTATCGCTGTCATGCAGCAAATAACCGACGACCAGGGTTATCAGCACCAGGAAGCTGACAGGTGTTTTTATGGACTTGATGATGTCAACCCAAGTATCTGTGATCATCGTTGTTACCTTGTATGAATGCGTTGGGTTCAGGGTGTGACGCCAATAAACCACTTGGGCCTGATGCGCCCGAAGTCGGTGCGTCTGTTACGTTTTAGCGCCTTTTTTGAATCCAGCACGTATTCCTCGCCATTGGCCTCGCGCACGAACACCACCCAGTGCCAGTAGGGGATGCCGTTTTCCTTGTGCCACTTGATGGCCAGCAGGGCGTGATCGGGTAACGCAGCCCAGTTCTTAAACGGTGTTTGTTCAGCGTTGGTGCGGATTTGATAGTGCTTGAGCAGTCGACGGATGTGTGCGGTATCCGACCACAGGCCGGGATCGCCGGCGTGAATGCACAGGCTTGCAGCAACACGTTTGGCAGCGGCATAGGACACGCCGGCCAGTGCGGCGGCGCTGGCGATGGCGCAGCCGGTGGCTTCTTGTTGGATGACGGGCTTCATGGGTTCCTCACACGGCTGTCTCGCTAACTTTACTTCCTGTATTTAATGATAATAATCACCGGCTCCGCCAGCGTAAATAACCGTGAGTTCAAGAACAAGCGCATCGCCGAGTATGCATTATAAGCAAAAGACATAAAAGAAAACCAAGTGGATATAACCCCAGGATTCCGGTGTTCGCCGGTGATGATGGTAGAGAGTATTTTTTTCATGTCTCCAAGACAAAACTTACTCTTACAGGTCTTCTAAATCCTCAACTTACAATATAGTGAGAATTCGTTAACGGGGCGGTAGTGACGAATTTTCTAAAACAACGGAACGCGAGCTTCAAGATAGGCCTGTTCTTCGCCGCCGGTATCAAAGCCCCGGGCATAGCCCAGGCGCAGATCCATGGGCAGCCAGTAACCGAGCACAAGCTCGGCGGTGATCTCGATGGCGGCGCCGCGGCGCAGTGAGGGGATGCTGCCGCCCTGATTCCAGGCCTCTCCCCAGTTGTAGAGTAGGGTACCGTGGATTCGGTGCAGGCCAACGGGTGGTGTCATCAGGCCACGCTCCACCAGTGCGATGGGAAAGCGCCAGCCCGTTTCGATGAGCGCCAGGCGCCGGCCCCGCAAGTCGGCGCGGCCTTCGGGATAGCCCCGCAAGGGGTAACGTCGTTGGCCGAGGATGTTTTGCGTCTGCGCCAGGGCCGATGCCCGCGGGTTGGGGGAGACGCTGGTCTCCAGGGTGCCGCCGAGGCGGAAATTGCGCGGCGCGTCTGTGCCCCAGCCCAGTACGCCGCGGGCGGCAAAGACATGCAGTCCCGGCAGGTCGATGAATTCACGCCAGTCCAGGCTGTATATCTGACCGCTGAAGTCACTGTCCAGCAGGTCATCATCCTCCGCGACCAGGCGCGCCTGTCTACCGTAACTGGGACTGATAGAGCGTGGATAGCGACGTGTCGAGTTGTAACTGACGGCGAGTCCGGCGAGGCGGTCGACAAAACGGTTTGCCGGGCCCAGGGCGGAAAGAATCTTTTTGTCGGCCTCCGTTTCACTGGACACGCCGGCATGCAGCAACCATTGCCGACTGTAGTCAAAGAAAGGCCAGATGGCTTCGGCGGAGACAGTGTCGGAATCACGGTAACGCTCAACATTCCCGACAGAGTCCACGTAGGCAAGCACCTGCCGATTGAGGAAGAATTTCAGGGTGGGGTTCCAACGGTCATAAATATAATTGAGTCCACCTACCAGCCAGCTGTTGTCCAGGTCAAAACCCAGTTGCATGCTATAACTGTGGCGAGACAGGGGATCACGACCAAAGGTTGTCAGACCGACTTCGCTGCGCACCTCGTCAAACTGGAAGTAGGGGAACCAGGAGGTAGGGACGATCTTTGGTAATGCATTGTAGGTCTGGATGTCTGCGGCTGCGGTCGTGCGAGTGGTGTGGGACACGGGCGCGGGGCCTGGGGTGTCCACCGGGAGTATGGCGGCTTGTGGAGACAGATGACGGAGACGGAACAGATTGTAGCCATTGTTACCAAGATTGAGATAAGCCAGTTGCTCACCAGAGGCGTTTTGCAACAGACTGGGAGCGGTGGCCACCCCCAGCACGTTGGTGAGTTTACTTAGGCTGTTGTCGGTCAGCGCCAGACGATAGATGTTGAACACGCCATCGTAGTCTGCGCTGAACACGATGGACTTGCCATCCGTGCTGAACCGGGGACCGGTTTCGATGGCCTGGTTGTGGGTCAGCCGTTGCCACTGGCGGGTGTGAAGGTCGAAGATTTCCAGGTTCCACAGACTGCCCGGCCGCCACACTGCGGCCACCAGCAACTGATCCGTGGGAGAGGCATCCAGTGAACTGATGATGGTGCCATCATTGCCTTGCCACAGGGTCTCGATTTTGTTGCCACGGACATCGAGCAAATGCAGGGCATGCTGCCCCAGTTCGTTGTGTACGGCAATGATCTGCTGGCCATTGGCGCTCCAGCTTGCCTGCAGATAGCGCTTGCCCCAGGTGAGGCGGACCTTGTGGCCGCTGTCGGGATCAATGTGATAGAGATCGGAGAACTGGTTTGTATTGCGCACCGGTTTGACCTCCGCGCTGAGAATGCCGGCGGAAGGATGCAGGTCGATGTGGCTACCACGTACGTCGGCCACTATTTCTGGTTGGGTCTTGTCGTGGCGCAGACGCATCAGCCGCGGCTCGGATTGCATGTCTTTTTGCAGGTAATAGATGTCGCCATTGTCGGCCAGCTGCGGTGAGCGGGTAAAGTAGCCACTGTGGGTCTGGGGTTCGCCGGTGAGGATGCCGGCCTGGCGAATTTGCGCAATCTCTGCGCCAAACTCTGCGCGCAGGTCTTTGCTGAAGTCCTGCCATAATGCAGTCAGATCCTTGCCCAGTACCCGGCGGCTGTTGCTGTTGATGGCGAAGGGCAACAGGTTGTTGCTGTACTGTGCCACCAGTTGCTGGATTTTTTCCCCGCCATAGTGCTTGGCCACGAACTGGTAGAAGTACACCCCGTAGAGGTAACGCGTGGTATTCATGGGCCAGCTCACCAGTGGCTGGTTGACCTGGGAAAGGGGTTTAATACCGTCCATCACTTCCTGACGCATGAGGCCGCGAAACAGGCTGCCCTGGCCGCGGCCGATGCCACGCGCCCGGTCGGTTTCATGGTGGGTGGCCAGTCCTTCGATAAACCAGGGAGGTTGCAGGAGGTTGGGGAACAGGAACAGGTTGCGGCCAAACAGTTTGCGCAGGGTGGCGGGGAAGCCGCTCACCTTGTCCAGGTGCAGCACGTGGGTGTATTCGTGGGTGATGAGAAGTTCCAGCCAGTCATCGAAGTCGGCGATCACGCTGTTCCCACCAGGTGGCGTGACCAGCAGCAACATGGTGTTGCGGGGCAGGGGGGTGGCCGCACCATTGGCATAATCGAAGCGGTCGGTGAGTACTACCTGGGTGCGTTGTTGGGGGGTCCAGTTGAGTTGTCTGACGAGTTGCTTGTGCACCCGTTCGGAAAGGTGGCCCACGGTTTGCGCCAGGCCCTGCTCGCCATCGTGAAAGTGGATCTCGAAATGCTTGGTGGTGAGGGTTTTCCAATGTAATGCGGGATCCTGGGTGAGAGCGGCTTTGACGGCGTTGGTGCTTAGCAACAGGCAGAGCAGTGCGGGGAGAAAACGGCTGAGTCTACTCATGGTTCGTTATTTTTTGAATATCCAAAGAGTTTGCCCAGATAGTCTACCAGTCTGTCGCGAACTGTGGGTTGATTCAATGCGGAAATATGCCGGGCACCGGGAATCAGCCACAGATCCTTTGGTGGTCTGGCCTGGTCAAACAAGGCCTTGGCATGGTGTGGGGGGACGATATTGTCGGCCTCGCCCTGGATGATGAGCACGGGAGTGGGGCTGTACAGGCCGATGGATTCGATGGGCGCATAGTCGTTGTTGATCAGCCAGGACAAGGGATACTGCAGGGGCCAGGTGAGCCAGAAACCGGAGAGTTTTTCGCGGGCGATTTGCCGGTAATCGCTGAACACGGAGTCAAGGATCAGGGCGCGGATGGCCTGGGCCTGGCCGCTGTGGACGAACACGTAGCTGCCCATGGCGCCACCCAGGCTTTGCCCCAGTACGGCGATGCGGGAGTTGTCGATGTCAGGGTTGGCCAACAGCCAGCTCAGGGCGGCGGCGATGTCTCGCATGGCGCCTTGCAGATAGGCAGTGCCTTGTGATTGCCCGTAACCCCGGTAGTCGAACAGGAACACGTTGAAGCCACGCCCGGGAAGCCAGTAGACGCTGCCGATGTGGGTGCTGATGTTTTCGGCGTTGCCGTGTAACAGCAATACGGTTCCCCGGGCCTGGTCCGCGCCGTCCTTGGCGGGCAGGAACCAGCCATGCAGGCGGATGCCGTCGCTACTGGAAAAATGCACATCCTGGTAGTCGAGACCGATGTCCGCCGGGGTACGCAGCAGGGTTTTCATGGGCTGGAACAGCAGGCCGGTGCAGCCATTGAGCAACAGTACAACAAGCAGCAGCGGCAGGCGTCGTTTCATCACAGGTACCAGCGCCAGGAGAGCATCCAGTTTTCCAGGCGGCGGCCGAAGGCCCGTTGCTGGGACCAGGAGAGGTTCAACGCCTGTTGCGGGTTAATCACCAGCCGCTGGTCGACACTGTATTGCTCGTAACGGTGTGGATTGCCGCTGCGAAAACTCATCACCTGGGCGCGCAGTTGCAGCTTCCATCGTGAGCCGAGTTGCAGCAGCGCGCCGGTCTCGGCGCCAAGCCCGGCGCTGTAGTCGTCCTGATAATGTGAATTCACCAACAGGGCGCCATCCAGCAGGGCAAACAGCAACAGGCCATCGGTGGGGCGCAGGGCCAGTCCGCCGCCACCATCCACGGCGAAGGCCAGGTTACTGGGGGAACGACTGCCTGGCAGCAGGCGGCGTTGCCACGAGGCGCGGATGCGCCACGAGGTGGGATGAAAAAAACGGCTGCGGGGGGTGAGGGAAACGATGTCCACCAGGGTGAAGGCGTCCAGCGAGAGTTTCTCGCGCCGGGTGTCGTAACGGGCGGCGATGTTCAGAAAATCGATCTGCGCGCCGGGCACGTAACCGGCGTCACTGTCCAGCAGGTCGTGGTAGGCGGGGCGTAGTCGTAACTGCAAGTAGTTATCTTTATTTTCCCGTGACAGACCGGCCTGCAGCATGCCGGTGGCGTGGCCTTGCTCGGGGGAAACCGCGGGCCGGGGTGCGGGAGCGGGAGGACGGGCCTCGGCGATGCGGCTACGCGCGCGTAACAACTGGCGCGAAAGTCTGGCTGAGGCGGTCTTTTCCCGGCGCTGGGCGAGGAACTCATAACGCAGGTAATCATGGGCCAGCAGCAGGATGTCGGCCCGTTGCTGGGGCGGACGTTCCTGGCGGAGAAAATCCTTCAGGGACAGTTTTTCGTCGGCCAGGGCCAGTGCGGTGTCCTGGGCCTCATCCGATAACGAAGCGGCCAGATGGGCCAGGCGGGTGCCGGCAGCAGGACGGTAAACGGTCTTGGTCACCAGACGCGGACGGTTTGTCACCAGGCGCAGGGTATCGGAGGGAATGACCCAGCCATGCAATTGCTCGCTGAGGGCAAGACTGGGACGGGCCACGTCCAGCAGGGTGAGGATCAGGTAGGAACAGTTCTCGTCGAAAAAATAATATTCGAAGTGGATGCCGCGCAGCTCCCACACATGGGCCAGTAGTCGCTGGATCTCCTCCGCGGAAAAGGCCAGCTGGTATTCCCAGATGTCACGGCTTTCAAAGTCCGAGTACTCCTTGACCTTCTTGTAATAGGGACCGATGCCCATGCCGCCGTAATAACCGCCGAAGATACCCTTGATGGCGAAGGCCACGCCGTTGTCGTTACCGGTCTCGGCGCCATAGTTGATGGCGTAGGACAGCAGGCGGGTGTTTTCGTCCTGGCCCGGGGGGTCCACCCGTAACAGGGTGTGGCCGAACATGGACGAGGGATTGTTGATGTAGGCCGAGGGAAAGACCAGGGTGAGGCTGCCGGGATTGATGCCGGCGTACCATTTCTCGAAATCGGGACAGGGTAACGGGGGCAGACGCTGGGG
>DRKQ01000183.1 GCA_011051685.1 Gammaproteobacteria bacterium | reverse complement strand
CACCAGCACGAGTTCAAAGCGGTTCTTGACGTTTTCGAGACAGTCTTCGACGGTAACGCGAGCCATGTTTTCTCTCCGGAATGTGCCCGCCGGCAGGGGCGGACAGGGTCAAATTCGCAAGGTGACCGGAAATTATAGCGATCCGCCCCCGATCACGCCAGCAGCCGGGCCAGCAGATCGGCGTGACGGGCCGCCTGCCGGGGCGTAGCCAGTCGCTGGCAGGTGACGATGGCCTGCAGCTCGTCCAGGGCCACGTCGAAATCGTCGTTGATCACCAGGTAGTCGAACTCGGCGTAGTGGGACATCTCCCGCACCGCATCGCGCATCCGCCGGGCGATGACCTCGTCGCTGTCCTGCCCGCGGCCCCGCAGCCGCACCTCCAGCGCTTCCCGCGACGGCGGCAGGATGAAGACCCCGACCGCATCCGGAAACTGCTCCCGCACCAGCCGCGCGCCCTGCCAGTCGATTTCAAGGATCACGTCCACCCCGGCCTGCAGCCGCGCCTCCACGCTGGCCCGGGCGGTGCCGTAATAGTTGTCGAAGACCCTGGCGTGCTCCAGAAAGGCGCCCTCGGCCACCATGTTCTCGAAGGTCGGCACGTCCACGAAATGGTAGTCCACCCCGTCCACTTCGCCCGGCCGCGGGGGACGGGTGGTATGGGAGACCGAAACCTCGATGCCATCCATGGCCTCCAGCAGGGCCTTGACCAGACTGGTCTTGCCGGCGCCGGAGGGCGCGGAAAAGATGAACAGGGTGCCGGTTACCGAATCGGACATGTGTTTGCCATAGAAAATGTATGGTAATGAGGCTGCCTATCTTATCGCCTGCAGCCCGTGGCGTCACGATTTCCTCAAGCCTTCCCCGTCCTGTCCGCTATTCAGATCGACCAAGCCGGTCCCAGACCCCGAACCGCCATGGATGCCCTCACTGCCCACGAATGGTCCTATGCCCTGATCCTCGAAGCCTTCGTGCTGCTCCTTGCACTGCTGGCTTTCTTCGTCTGGCGCAACCGCATTCTGAAACGCCGGCTGAGCACAGCCGGCACACCGGGCGACGGCGACGATGACCCCATCCAGGCCTGGCTGGAAAAGGAACGCGCCCTCACCCAGGCTCGCCTCGAACAGGTCGGCGACAACACCCCTGAAGCCCGGCACCTCAAGGCCGCCTGCGAATTCCGCCAACGGGTCCTCGACGGCGAACGGCAGGTTCGCACCGGCAGTGAGGACGAGAGTCTCTACTGGCAACACGTCAGCGACTACTACGACAATATCAACAAGGGCTTCCTGGCGCAGGTGCACGAACTGGAAGACCGCCTGCGCCTGCAGCAGGAACGCATAAACAACCTCGAAGGCTTCAAGGAACAGGTCTTCAAGCTGAGCGAAAAGCTCCAGGCTTCCCGGCAGACCATCCTGAAACTCGACGAGGAACTGCAGAAACTCCTGCCCGCCGAAAGCCGCTCCGCCGAACTCGAAGCCCTGCTGCAGGGGCTGGCCGACGAAAAGACCCAGCTCGAGGAACAGATGAAACTGGTCGAGAACGAATACGAAACCCTGATGAAAAACGCCGAAGTGCTACAGCAACAGATTGCAGAAAAGCACCCGCCGGCATCGGAACACGAAGAGGAACTGGCATCGCTGAAAGAAGAAAACGAATTCCTCTGCAACCAGATCGCCACCCTGCTCAAGCAGGAACTCGTCCACAAGAACCAGTTGACCAGCCAGGAAGAATCCTTCGACAAACAGCTCCACGAACGCGACGAGGAACTCGCCGCAACCCAGAACAAACTGGCGGAAATGGAAAAGAAATACCTGGAGCTTCTGGAGACGAAATAGAGGCAAACACAATCCGGTTTCAGGAACCCGCCGCCACCGCCGGCGTGCTTCCGGACTCGTTATCCCCGGTTTTCGGCTTTACCTTGTCCGGCTACCCTTCCCCGAAACCCGAAGGCTGCCAGCCCCACATCATGGCCTCCTCGCGGGTCTTGCCCCAAAGAAAGGTCTTGGCGGCCTCGACCGATTTCTTCTTCATCTCCTCGGCTTTTTCGACAGCCATGTCACGCCAGTAGTTCTCGTACCGGCCGCTGCGCCGGTCGTGTTCGGCCGTAACCGGATCCTTGTACCGGAACGGCTCGAACATGGGCACGTCCGGCAGGGGGCGTGAGATGTCCATGAAGTGCTGCATGTATTCCCATTCCACCTCCACCTGCCACGGATGCTCGTTGCCGGCAGGATGCTGGGCAAACATCCCCGTGGGCCGGTGGTAGAGAAACAGGTGATAGCGCACGATGCCCGGACGGTTGACGATGTGCCGCGTGCCCGCCTCCAGCTCCACGAAGGGAATGGCATGGCGCTTGCCCTTCCAGGTCAGGGTCATCATGCCCGTGCGGCGGTCGAAGATGGTGTTGTTCTTGTCCTTGACCCAGCCGCGGCGAAGGGCAAAGCGGGCGAGTTTGTATAGAACATACAATGATGGCGTTATCCCCACCCAGTTAATACTGGCATTACATCACCAGAAACAACAGAGAGCACTGTCGTAAAAATGAACCCTGATATTGCACCGGATCAGAAAGAAACCCATCACTCCGGCAAAACTTCTGTCGCCATGGCCGGTTTTTTTAACACACTCCATTCCAACGTGTTGACCTGGTCTTCGAGCTGCTTCTTGAACTCGGGGTCGTTCTCCATGCCGAGAATCTCAGCAAAGCCATTGCGGATGGCCGGTTCCTTCGCAATGAAGTTTTCCCTGGCTCGATTCTGTTATGTCTTTCAACGCCCCCGTGCTTCCGCAAAGCGGCTTTGCCACCTTTCCTGAAGCACTTCAGTAAGCCGATCGATATCAGTGGGGCCAATAATCCACCAGGGAATGACGAATGGCTTTTTACTGTTATCCAGTTGCATAGCGAGACCAGACCCCTTCCGCTTGATGTCGGTAACAGTCTCAAACCGGATTGGCTCGATCGCCCGGGCGACTGGCGCGACGATTTCAACCCGGTCGGCATAGACCTTCACCCGGCCATGAGTAAATGCAACAATGCTTCTCAAACCATAGACAATACTGACAATCGCCACAAATGGCTGTCCGATATTGGCAAGCAGAATCGCTATACCGGCACCGACAAAAAGCACACCCACGACAAGTTGAATGGTATTGAAGCGGAACTCGGCGTCAGGCCTGTCCGCGGCATCCGTATTGTTTTGCCGCTCATTCTTGAGCATTTCCT
>DRKQ01000182.1 GCA_011051685.1 Gammaproteobacteria bacterium | reverse complement strand
TCTTCCAGGAAGCTGTCGTCCTTGTCCGGTGTGGGCAGGTGACCTTCCTTCTTGAGAGGGTTGTCCACGCGCTGCAGCTCGTCTTCGTGAATCTTGATCTTGGTCTTGCGCCGCGGCAGGTAGTGGTTGGACGGCTGGGTTCCCCATTCGGGCATCAGCGGATAACCGCCTTCCTCGCGGATGGCTACGGAGACCTCGGAGTCCGGGTCGTGCACATCGCCGAACAGGCGCGCCGAGGTGGGACAGGAGATCACGCAGGACGGCTTGCGTTCGGTCTCCGGCAGCGACTCGTCGTAGATGCGGTCGATGCACAGGGTACACTTGGTCATGACCTTGCGATCCTCGTCCAGCTCGCGGGCGCCGTAGGGGCAGGCCCAGGAGCAGTACTTGCAGCCGATGCACTTGTCGTAATCCACCAGCACGATGCCGTCTTCCTCGCGCTTGTAGCTGGCGCCGGTGGGGCACACGGGCACGCAGGGCGGATCCTCGCAATGCAGGCAACTCTTGGGGAAGTGCACGGTTTCCGTGGCCGGGAACACGCCTACCTCGTAGGTCTGCACGCGGTTGAAGAAGGTGCCCGTGGGATCCTTGCCGTAGGGGTTGTCGTCCACCAGGGGGCCAGCGGCGCCGGAGGTATTCCACTGCTTGCAGCTGGTGACACAGGCGTGGCAGCCGACGCAGACGTTCAAATCGATCACTAATGCGAGTTGGGTCATAAGATTACCAATGTTTGTAGGATGGGCGTTGCCCACCATTTGCTGCAATTGATTTAATCATTGGTGGGCACTGCCCACTTCGCGGCCAATGTTGCAGACCATATAAAGCCACAGAGTGCACAGAGGACACTGAGTTTTGCGAGTGGTCATTCTCGGTGACCTCTGTGCACTCTGTGGCCATTCATTTTCTTTTGCCGATGTTCAGCTTGACGGGTTTTTTGCCGGCAAAGTAGGCCAGCCAGGATTTGCGCTGGGGCTCGCCGGGCACCGGCAGCTGATTCGGGAATTGGGGTGAGGTTTCCTTGGGCTCGTTGGCGTCGGCCTTGTAGATGCGTACCTGCACGTCGTACCAGCCGGCCTGACCGGTAATGGGGTCCGAGTTGGAGATGTGCTCGCCGGCATCATGGGCGGGCAGCTCTTCGGAGATCAGGTGATTGAGCAGGAAGCCCTTTTGCGATTCGTTGGCGTCCGGAGTCAGGTTCCACGCCCCCTTGGCCTTGCCGATGGCGTTCCAGGTCCACACTGTGCCCGGCTCCACGGCCTCGGTGTAACGGCACATGCAGCGTACCTTGCCCCACTGGGATTCCACCCACATCCAGTCGCCGTCGTCGATGCCGGCGGCGGCCGCCGTCTTCGGGTTGACGTGCAGGTAGTTGTGCGTGTGGATCTGCCGCAGCCAGGCATTCTGTGAATCCCAACTGTGGTACATGGCCATGGGCCGCTGGGTTAGCGCGTTGAGCGGATAGGTGTGCTTGTCCGTCAACTGGCCCTCCAGGGGTTCGTAGAAAAACGGCAGCGGATCGAAGTAGGTTTCGATGCGCTGGCGCAGGCGTTCCGGGGGCTGCTTGCCGGCGTACTTGCCCTGGGCGCTGAGGCGGAATTTTTGTAACACCTCACTGTAGATGTGAATATTGATGGGATCCGTGTAACGGGTCAGGCGATGGTACTGGGCCCATTCCAGGTAGCCCTGATTCCAGTTACGCATGTACTGGTAGGACTTGGGCAGTTCGTAATGGAACACGCAGTTGTTCTTCTCGTACATCTCCCATTGCTTGGGGTTGGGCTCGCCGCGCATGATCTTCTCGCCGCTCTTGCCGCGCCAGCCGGCGAGGAAGCCGATGCCGGAGCCGGGCTCGGTCTCGAAGTTGGTGACGAAGTCCGGGTAGTTGCGGTACTTGCGCGAGCCGTCCTTGTGGGTGAAAGCCGGGAAACCCAGGCGCGAGCCCAGCTCGATGAGCACCTCCTGGAAGGGTTTGCACTCGCCCTTGGGCGGCAGCACGGGCACGCGCACCGAGTCCACCGGGCCATCGAATTCGGAGATGGGCCGGTCGAGCATGGACATCACGTCGTGGCGTTCCAGATAGGTGGTATCCGGCAGCACCAGGTCGGCAAAGGCGATCATCTCCGACTGGAAGGCGTCGCAGACCACCAGGAAGGGAATCTTGTATTCGCCGTTCTCGTCCTTGTCGTTGAGCATCTGGCGCACTTCAGTGGTGTTCATGGTGGAGTTCCACGCCATGTTGGCCATGAAGATCATCAGGGTGTCGATCTTGTAGGGGTCACCGCGCCAGGCATTGGTGATGGCGTTGTGCATCATGCCGTGCACCGACAGCGGATATTCCCAGGAGAAGGCCTTGTCCAGGCGCACTGGCTCTCCCTGGTCGTCCACGAACAGGTCGTTGGGGTCGGCGGGCCAGCCCAGGGGCATGCCACCCAGCGGCGTGTTGGGCTTGACCCCATGCGGACCATTAGGGGTCTTGGGGCAGGGCGGGATGGGGCGCGGGAAGGGTGCCTTGTGGCGGAAGCCGCCGGGCCGGTCGATGGTGCCCAGAATGGACATCAGGATGGACAGGGCACGGATAGTTTGGAAGCCGTTGGAGTGGGCCGCCAGGCCGCGCATGGCGTGGAAAGAGACCGGGTTACCGGTGACGGATTCGTGTTCCTTGCCCCAGGTGTCGGTCCAGGCGATGGGCAGCTCGATCTTTTCATCACGCGCAGTGATACCCATCTCGTGGGCCAGGCGGCGGATGGTCTCGGCGGGGATGCCGGTGATGTCGGCGGCCCATTCCGGGGTGTAGTTTTTCACCCGGTCCGCCAGCAGCTGGAAGCCGGTTTTTACCGGGGTGCCATCGTCTAGCTGGAACTCGCCCAGCAGGGCCGGGTCGGCGTCGGTGTGGGTCTGCACGGCCTTGTTGGTCTTCTGGTCCCACCACAGCTCGTCGTGGGGGTGGATCTTGCCTTCATCGAATTCCTCGCCGCGCACCAGCAGGCCGAAGTCGTCGCTGGTCTCATCCAGGTTCACCAGCTGGGCGGCGTTGGAGTACTGGATGAGGAAGTCACGGTCGTAGAGACCGGTCTTGATGATTTCGTGGATCATTGCCAGCAGCAGGGCGCCGTCGGTGCCGGGCTTGATGGGCACCCATTCGTCGGCGATGGCCGAATAGCCGGTGCGCACCGGGTTGATGGAGATAAAGCGGCCGCCATTGCGCTTGAACTTGGATAGTTCGATTTTCATGGGGTTGGAGTGGTGATCCTCCGCCGTGCCAAACATCAGGAACAGCTTGGAGCGTTCCAGGTCCGGGCCACCGAATTCCCAGAAGGAGCCGCCGATGGAATAGATCATGCCGGCGGCCATGTTCACCGAGCAGAAACCACCATGGGCCGCATAATTGGGCGTACCGAAGTTTTTCGCGAACATGCCGGTGAGCGCCTGCATCTGGTCGCGGCCGGTGAACAGGGCGAATTTTTTCGGGTCGGTCTCGCGGATGTGGCGCAGGCGGGTCTCCAGCATCTCAAAGGCCTCGTCCCAGGAGATTACCTCGAAGTCCGAGGCCCCACGCTCGGCGCCCGCGCGGCGCTTTAGCGGCTTGGTGAGCCGCGCCGGCGAATACTGTTTCATGATGCCGGAGGAACCCTTGGCGCAGATCACGCCCTTGTTCAGCGGATGATCCGGGTTGCCCTGGATGTAACGCACCTCGCCGTCACGCAGGGTGACGCGGATGCCACAGCGGCAGGCGCACATGTAGCAGGTGGTGTTTTTCACCTCGACACCCTTTTCGAGATCGAGATCCTGCTTATTGGCGGTGGTGGTATTTGGCATAAAGATCAAGCCCTTAATTTATGTACGGTGTTTGCTGTCCGTAAGGCGTGCGGCCGACAAGTATATATCAGCATATTGTGATATAGCCAATTACCAGCATTGTCATGGCGATAAGTAAATTGAATTGCCCGCCTGGTTTTATACGTGATACTTAGCCGTTGCTGAGTACATTCTGTTTAGGGTTGGTGAGAATTTAATCAGCCTCAGAAATAGCGGTCCCCATGTGGCCATGCTTGATGATGCTTCACGAAGGTAGGACGGTTGCCGCGCAGGAGCGGATTCTCCAGGCAAGGTATGCTGGCATCCGGACAAAGGATTGTTCAATCAGTGAGCAGATTGTCCTCCGGGCCTGTTTTACTACCGTGTTGCAATTGACGCTTTCCCACCTGTGTCCTGCAAACGATACCGGGGCGCTGCTAACAGACTAGTAGGACATAGATTTTTTGTATAGGGGTTTTAGTCTTTATGAGTCGACGTCTGCTCACTTTAAAGATAATCTCAGGGCCGATCATTAACGTTGCGGTAAACTACTTTGAGGATAATCTAAATGTTCACCACTAATCCTTTTGTCGAACTGTCGGCATCTATCTCACCCAGTGTGATGCAATGGTACCTCGTTGTGATGGTGCTGCTGGTTGCCGGCGGTACGATTCTCGACATGATCCACAAGAAGAGCGCAAAGTATTTTTTCGAAAATGCGAAAAAGGCGCAGGCCAATGCAAAACGGACAGTGAGTGGTGGAGAAAAAGTGGGTCTAGCCGTCTCAACGGTTGCCAGCGAAGTATTAACCTCCTCCGAATTCTGCAATCCAAGACGCCGGCTTTCACACCTGTTGACCATGTACGGCTTTATTATCTTCGCAGTGACCACAGTGATCATGGTTTTTGGCTACTCAACCCCCGGAACAGCGACGCCAACCATTCTGCCGCTGCTATGGCATCTGGGCGCACTGATGCTGGCGGTGGGAGGTTTCTGGTTCTGGTTCTTTATTCGTGTTGACGTTTTTGCAGAAGGCCACAAATGGTACGATATTCACCGCGATGACCTGTTCATTCTCTCGCTATTGGCTACCTCCACTTTCGCCTTGATCTGGTCCTTCTCCGGCGGAGGAATGGGCATCTTGTTTACCCTGTTTGTGCTCTCCACCACGGTGCTTTTTGCCGGGGTGTACTGGTCCAAGTTCGCGCATATGTTCTTCAAGCCCGCTGCCGCTTATCAGAAAAAGATCACCCGGGCCGACGGTTCCAGAGAAAATCTGCCCGCGGATTATGATCTGACGGATCCCGAGGTGCAGAAAAGGTTTCCTGATATTCCCATGTACATGGGTAAGAACCCACCCAATATGGGGCTTTGCATCAAGGCCGAAAAACCTAACCATTACTAAAGACTGATTTAACCAAAAGATAAAGATAGAGGAATACTATGCCAACTTTCGTATATATGACTCGTTGTGATGGTTGTGGGGAATGTGTAGACATCTGCCCGTCCGACATCATGCACATCGATAAGACACTTCGCCGTGCTTACAACATTGAGCCCAACATGTGCTGGGAATGTTATTCCTGTGTCAAGGCCTGTCCTCATCAAGCCATCGATGTGCGCGGTTACGCCGATTTCGCACCGCTGGGTCACTCGGTGCGTGTGATTCGTGACGAGGAAAAAGGCACCATTGCGTGGCGCATCAAGTTCCGCAACGGCAAGAAAGACATGGATCTGCTGGCGCCCATCACTACCAAGCCCTGGGGAAAGCATTATCCCAATCTTGCCAGCGTGGCAGCTCCCAGCCAGGAGATGCGAAACAGTGAGCTGTTGTTTAATGAGCCAAAATACATCCGCATGGATGAAGGTGGACTACACACACTGGAATCAAATGGCTTGAACATGAAAGAAGGGGTGTACTACTAATGGCTTATAAGACTGTTACTGAAGACAATATTGATGTCTTGGTTGTCGGTGCGGGCCTGGGTGGCACTGGCGCCGCGTTTGAAGCAAGATATTGGGGGCAGGACAAGAAGATCGTCATTGCAGAGAAGGCGAACATCATGCGTTCAGGCGCGGTGGCCCAAGGTCTTTACGCCATCAACTGCTACATGGGCACCCGCTTCGGCGAGAACAATCCTGAAGACCATGTGCGCTATGCCCGTATCGACCTGATGGGTATGGTGCGTGAGGATCTGGCCTTTGATATGGCGCGCCACGTCGATTCCACGGTGCACAACTTTGAAGAATGGGGTCTGCCCATCATGCGCAATGAGAAGACCGGTGCATTCCTGCGCGAAGGTCGCTGGCAGATCATGATTCACGGTGAATCCTACAAGCCGATTGTTGCCACTGCAGCGAAAAAGTCGGCGGACAAGGTTTTCAACCGTATCTGCGTGACTCACCTGTTGATGGACGAAGCCAAGGAAAACCGTGTTGCCGGCGCTGTTGGCTTCAATGTGCGTACCGGTAACTACCACGTGTTCAAGTCGAAGACCGTTATCTGTGGTGCCGGTGGTGCGTCCAATATCTTCAAGCCGCGTTCCGTGGGTGAAGGCGCGGGCCGTGTGTGGTACGCACCCTGGTCGTCGGGTTCAGCGTACGGCTTGATGATCGAGGCGGGCGCGAAGATGACGCAAATGGAAAACCGTATCGTGCTGGCGCGTTTCAAGGATGGATACGGTCCGGTGGGTGCCTACTTCCTGCATCTCAAAACCTACACCCAGAACGCCTATGGGGAAGAGTACGAGTCCAAGTGGTTCCCCGAACTGCAGAAGATGGTGGGCAAGGAATATCTGGATCCTGAGGCATCGCACCGGACCCATCGACCTATTCCCACCTGTTTGCGCAACCACGCATTGATCAACGAGGTGAATGCCGGCCGTGGGCCCATTCACATGGTCACCATGGAAGCCTTCCAGGATCCCCATCTCGAAGAGATCGGCTGGCACAACTTCCTGGGTATGACAGTGGGGCAGGCCGTGTTGTGGGCCGCCACGGATGTTGATCCGAAATACGAAAACCCGGAGCTGACCACCTCCGAGCCCTATGTGATGGGCTCCCATGCCACGGGTTGTGGCGCTTGGTGTTCGGGACCGGAAGACGTTTCTCCTCCCGAGTATTTCTGGGGTTACAACAGAATGACCACCATTGAAGGTCTGTTCGGTGCCGGTGATGCCGTGGGGGGTACGCCGCATGCCTTCTCATCGGGCTCCTTCACGGAAGGGCGTCTGGCCGCCAAGGCCGCCTGTAAGTATATTGACGACGGTAAGGCCGAAGGCATCCGTGTTTCCGACGCTCAAATCAATCGTCGTCGGGAGCAAATCTACAAGCCACTGGAAACGTACAAGGTCTACAGCAATGAAGTGGTTGCAGGCACAGTCAATCCTAACTTTATCAACCCGAGGCAGGGTCTCGATCGTCTGCAGAAACTGATGGATGAGTACTGTGGTGGCTTTGGTGTCAACTACATGACCAACGACAAGCTGCTCAATATCGGCCTGAAGAAGATGGCGATTCTGGGTGAAGACCTGGAAAAGGTCGCCGCCGCAGATATCCATGAGCTGCTGCGCGCCTGGGAATTGAAGCATCGTTTCCTTGCCTCCGAGAGCGTGTTCCATCACACCCTATTCCGCAAGGAGACTCGTTGGCCTGGGTACTACTATCGTGGTGATGCTATGAAGCTCGATGATGAAAACTGGCATGTGTTGACCGTGTCTCGTCGTGATCCTGAGACGGGTGAATACACGATGGAGAAAGCACCTCTCTACCACCTTGTGGGTGATATCGAGGACAAGGACCTGGCTAAAGTGAAGGCAGAAGGCCATCACTAAGCATTTTATACATCTTTGGTAAACTGCTAATGGTCTGATGTCAGGGGTTGTTACAAAGAACCTTGCTGATCAAGGCCTGCGGGATTTGCTGAAAACTATTGTGTAAATGGCGACATATACAAAGGACCGACATGTTTTGTGTTGGTCCTTTTTTTGTCAATTCCGTGTTATGGATTGGTCGTTGCTAAAAAAGGCAATTATGTTACTGGTGGAGATGCTTGGGTGAATATTATCGACAAAACGGACGAAGAATTGCTGGAGATTGCAAACCCCATGTGGGCGGACCTTGTGAAATACTCCAACGAACAAAACTACGGCGCCTTTACGCGAAACTTTTCCAGTTCCCTGATCAAGGGGGCCAATGAAGTTGAGATGGGTAAACAGTTTGCGCGTAGTGATCTGGCCAAAAATCTGTCGGAAGACTATGAATATCTTGGCATGATCCGACGTGGCGAATATGTCACAGTTCTTTATAAAGTAATTAACGCAAAGGACAATGGTGAGTGGCTTGGCAGACTGGTGCTGGGTTATGAAAAGGACAAGGTTAAAATATTTGGCTGTACCTTGTTCTAGCTGCGCCTTGTTCAAAAGGATGGCAGGGCACAAATTTTAAAACAGCGATGCTTATCAATGGACTCTTCTAATAATGTCAGACACGATTGAAAACGAAAAATTTGTCGAGTTAAACTACAAAGTCATCGATAACAAAACCGGTGATGTCCTGGTCACGGTGGATTATCCCTTGGGCTATGTGCATGGGGTGAACGATGTGCTGTCTGAGGAGGTAACAAAGGCGCTCGATGGGAAAAAGGTTGGCGATGTTATTGAGGTGCCGGTGGATACCGCATTACTTTATGGGGAACGGGATGAATCGCTGGTGTTTACCGATCATATTGAGAACGTTCCTGAGGAATACCGCGAAATCGGTATGACCATCACCATGGAAAATGAAAAGGGTGAAACACGTGATTTCATCGTAACCCGATTTGATGACAAGACATTAACCGTTGATGGTAATAACCCCCTGTGTGGGAGGGATGTGACTTTTCAGTTGGAGGTGTTGACAATACGCGAAGCCACTGAAGAAGAAATCGATCTCGGTGGCCCTGTTGACGCAAATCCCGAACTCGGCGAAATACTCGAACAAGTAGAATGAAATTTTCGACTATTTATAGGATCTACCCAGGCAATAAGTTTCTGGAACATGCCATCGCTGAGACAATTGAGTTGTTTGGTGAGGAGGTACTTGGATCAGCCGCACCGGATAATCAGATAACCGTGTCTGATAATTTCCTCTTCATGCGCGGGAATTTCGAACAACACCTATTCTCCGCTAATGTGATTGCCCCCGCGTGTGAGATGCTGGAGGCCTGGCTTGGTGAGCAAGATTGCAATCAGAACTCATTAGTCTGGGCTAGGGCGAAAAATAATCTGGGCAATTTACTGGCGTCGCTGGGGCAACAGCAGAGGGATGTTGCGATATTCGCAAGGGCCGTTGCCTGTTTTAACGATACGCTGGAGAAGCAAAGCCAGGAGGCGTGTCCAGCTGAATGGGCCGAAACCCAGTATAATCTTGCTACCGTTAATCAGGCCCTTGGCCGTTTGTTGGATGATCCAAAGCTGTTTAAGGCAGCAGTGGATGCGTATACCAATGCATTGCAGGTGTGGACGCGAGAGGGGTCGCCTGAAAACTGGATGTTTACCATGCTTCAGCTTGGCGACACTTTTCATTCCTATGGCAAACTGCTCAAGGGTAACCGGACGTTCCAAAAATCCGTTGTAGCCTACAAGAATGCCCTTTCCGTGCTTAATGCTGATGACTATGCCCTGGAATTGACGGCGGCGCATAATAATCGTGCGGTAGCGCTGCACCATCTTGCAGAATCCGAACAAAACCCCCATCGCCTGGAAGAAGCAATCAGATCTTATGAAAAGGCATATACGGTTAGTATGGAACAACAACTGCCTGTGCACTTGTCAACAGTATGCCGGGTCAACAAATTGACAGCACGAAATGTCCTTGCAGATTCGAACAATGATGCTGTGCTGGCGGAGGAGGTGGCCGATGAATTCGAAGTCGTTATCGAATGCTTCCCGCATGCCTTGCAGCCTCTTTGTCTGAAACATTGCGAAGAGCAGCTTGAAATAGCCAGATGTTCAGGGAACGTTGCACAATGATTGTCAGGCAACAAGATTTATGAAGGAATACAAAACGTGTCTATTGAAGAAAAACAGAAGAGGCAACGTGATCCCAATAACCCATGTCTGTTTTGTACAGATCCACAGGGGGTCTCCTTGAGCAACGAGCTCGCCTACAGTGCGCGTGACAGTTACGCGGTGAGCCCCGGGCATACTCTGGTGATACCGAAACGGCATGTAGCCAGTTTTTTTGAGCTGACGCCTGAAGAAGTTGAGGCCTGCATGGCATTGATCACTGGTGAGAAAAAACTCATTGATGAAACGTTCAATCCCGATGGTTACAATATTGGAGTCAATGTAGGGCAAGCGGC